>NZ_CFHWOM010000001.1:0-483676 GCF_984391705.1 Vibrio sp.
GTCGTGACGCAGAAGACCTACTACGCAAAGTGAAAGCAGCTCAATACGTAGCAGCACACCCAGGCGAAGTTTGCCCAGCTAAATGGAAAGAAGGTGAAGAGACGCTAGCACCATCTCTAGACCTAGTTGGCAAAATCTAAGCCACTGAATTTAAGCTCCTATCTGACATGCTGATAGGAGCTAAATAAAGAGAGCATTCCGGGTTAGATACTTTGACGACCTTCGGCCTGGTTTGCTCTCCCCCTCCGATTTTATCCAGAGTAACCATTGAATTAAGGCATTAACAACGATGTTAGACCAAGGGATCCAACAACAACTCAAACAATATCTGGCTAACGTGAAACAAGAAGTACGTTTAGTGGTTAGCCTAGATGAAAGCAAAGCATCAAATGACATTTTGTCTCTAGCGAACCAAATCGCAGAGATGAGCGACCTAATTACCGTTGAACGTGACGACAACGCAAGCGCACGTAAACCAGTGATGGCGGTAACGAACCCAGCGAAAGGCACATCATTGAGCTTTGCAGGCTTGCCAATGGGTCACGAATTTACCTCTCTAGTTTTGGCACTGCTTCACTCTGGCGGTCACCCAATCAAACTAGAACCAGAAGTGATTGAGCAAATCGCGGCACTAGACAAAGATCTCGACGTAGAAATCTTCATTTCACTGTCGTGTCAAAACTGTCCGGACGTGGTTCAAGCGTTCAACATGATGGCGGCGATCAACCCGAAAGTAAAAGCAACCATGATCGACGGTGGTTTGTTCCAAGATGAAGTGAAACAACGCGACATCATGGCCGTACCAAGCGTATTCGTGAACGGTGAGCTATTCGGTCAAGGTCGTATGTCTCTGACTGAAATCCTAAACAAAGTGGATGACGGCGCGAGCGAGAAAGCCGCGAAAGCACTGAGCGAAAAAGACCCATACGACGTACTTGTTGTCGGCGGTGGTCCTGGTGGTAGCGCAGCTGCTCTATATGCTGCTCGTAAAGGTATTCGCACTGGCGTTGTTGCTAAACGCTTTGGTGGTCAAGTTATGGACACCATGGCAATCGAGAACTTCATTTCGGTAAAACGCACTGAAGGTCCAAAACTGGCAACTGACCTAGCAGAACACCTAAAAGAATACGATGTTGACGTCGTGACTGAGCAACAAGCTGAGAAGCTAATGGGCGCAGCACACACAGAAGATGGTTTGATTCACATCCAACTTGAAAGCGGCGCAACGCTGAAGAGTAAGAGTGTCATCCTAAGCCCTGGTGCACGCTGGCGTGAAATGAACGTTCCGGGTGAGCAAGAATACCGCAACAAAGGCGTCGCGTACTGCCCACACTGTGACGGTCCACTGTTCAAAGGCAAGAAAACTGCGGTTATCGGTGGTGGTAACTCAGGCATCGAAGCCGCTATCGACCTTGCTGGTATCGTAGAACACGTAACGGTTCTTGAATTCGCAGACGTACTTCGCGCAGACCAAGTGCTTATCGACAAAGCGAACTCACTACCAAACGTAGACATCATCACGATGGCGCAAACTACTGAAGTAGTGGGCGACGGTACTCGCGTAACAAGCTTGAAGTACAAAGACCGCAACACAGATGAAATCAAAGAGATTGAACTGTCAGGTATCTTTGTTCAAATCGGTCTAGTACCAAACACAGAATGGCTAAAAGATTCAGAAGTAGCGCTATCTGAGCGCGGTGAAATCGAAGTCGGTAGCCGTGGCGATACTAGCCTAGAAGGTGTCTTTGCAGCCGGTGACGCAACAACCGTTCCTTACAAACAGATCATCATTGCGATGGGTGAAGGTGCAAAAGCAAGCTTAGGCGCATTTGACTACCTAATCCGTAAGCAAGGTTAATCTTAACAATTTGTCGCAGAACATGCGGTGTGGGTTTGAACAAAATCCATCGGGGCACCGTAGAATTTGACGATAAGAAATAAAACAAAAACTGGAAGCCCAAAGTATTGCCAGCAGGTATTCACTGCTGGCTTTTTTGGTTTTGGGGCAAGTAATTTAAACCTTAAGAGCGTGCTCGGGAGTGACCTCTACGCCATCGGGTGGTTATGGTTATATGGTCATTTTTCTAACGAGAGCGATGTGATAGCTTCAGCTATGGATGAAAAGTGGATCTTGGTCAGGCACATTTCTGCTTTCGCAAACTCATGCTCTTGAACCAATTGAGTTACTTCTGACAAAGTTAGCTTGATACCTTCAGACTCCAACAGATAGCCATCACCTTCTATTTTGACCAAAAAACACTGCCCATAACTATCTATAAGACGATCTGAACTATCCCAAATTAGACCTTCTAACTCAGTAACTAGCTGAGAGTTGGAGCCAAGATATAGCAGTTCCGAGTCACCATCTAGTTTAAAAATACATGGCCAAGTAATCATTTATTTATCCCCTAACCTAACGTCCAATTAAGGTGAACAACACTAAAAGCCCAAATTAAACCATTGCACCTTAAACACACAAACCAACTTCAAACGAAGTCGCTATGCACCGGAAATTTGTTTTGAATTATTAGTTGGCCACGAACTGCATGAATCACTCTTAGATACTTGTCTCGCTTTAGTGTTCGATAACCTGATGCGTTGCTTGTGGTAACAATTTATCTTTTGGATACTCAGGTAACAAAAACTCTATACCCTCTCTATTATTAATACCTGAGGCATCAACAAACTTCCATTCACTACCGCCTTGAGGCTTAAAGCCTATTAAGTAACTATCTGACTTTATCGTTACTGCGTCAGACTTAATCTCCATTTGGGTGGGGATCAACACTATAGTATTGAGTGATGTTACCGTCTTATCGTTCGGCATTTCATAAGTAAAATTGCTTATTTTTAAGCCATTCGACTTTAGCTCACGAAAAGACATCGCAGACATTTCAATCAATTTTTCCTTGCCACCCGCTGCATCAACCAACTTTTGAGGCATGAAGTCCACAACGGTCTTAAAATCTAAACTAATCGTAGCCTCTATAATCTTATCCGCGGAGGCCGCTATGGTTACAGTTTCATCATCTAATAACGTTTCCGCGTACCCAATGTTAGGTAATATAGTTAGCATTGCTAGCAACACTATTCTCATTTTGTCATTCCTTCTAACTAAAAATAATTAAGCTAACGCTCTCCTTTTACGTGCACATCATGCAGTCTTCAACATCTCCATTCAATTATTAATCAATAGGTTAATGGCTATATTGTGAACCTTGACGCCCGCACGGCGTTTATTTCATCGCTTCCCAAATTCAGCTAACTTCTGCTAGGAAAAATAACGTTAACAGAACATGACAGAGTGTTTTCTCTGAAGGTAATTAATGACAAACTATCGTCAGTTTATGGATTAACGCTTTAGTTATCGGCTTTCGATGACTAGATTTTTCAAGAGGCTACGGATAGAAGTGAAGTTTCGAGCAGCAATACTTTTTGGAGCATTGACTCTTACAATGGGGTGCGTTTCAAACCAACAAAGACTAAGTCAATCAATCTCAACAGCGATCAGTGAGTATGAGAATGGAGAAGAGTACTATGTTCATCCTGTTATTATTGACGCGACTGTAGAGAGGCTTATCTCTCAGGGTCTGGATGTAGATAAAGCCGCCCACAAGAACATCCTGATCGCAACCTCTGACAAAAAATGCATGAAAAACCAGAGCAGTCGCTCATTCGATAAAATCGTCGCTCATTGCCCTGATGGCTATTCAGTTTTGGTTGGCCAGCAAAGTAAAAGAATAGTAGAGGGAAAGGTAACATCATTTTTCACGGAATCGAACCGAGAAAGTGACAGCAGTTGGTTTGTATCTTTTCAAACACCTAATGAAGCGACCTTTGATATCTGCCTAACGGCTATCTGTTTTAAAATTGAAGACTAGGTTTACTTCTTCACGGCAGGAAAACTCGAGGCAAAAGTAAATGTATTACGAATATCGGGCTTTACATACTGAGGAACACACATGAAGAAAGTACTGATAACCGGGTTCGAACCCTTTGGCGGTGCATCGATTAACCCAGCGTTAGAAGCGCTCAAAAAGCTGCCTCATACCAAGCTAGACGGCGGCGAGATTGTCGTTTGCGAAGTACCCGTCACTCGCTACAAGTCCATCGAAACAGTGATTGCCGCAATTGAAACACAAAAACCAGACGTAGTAATTACGGTAGGCCAAGCCACAGGGCGAACCAGTATTTCACCAGAACGTATAGCAATTAATGTCGATGACTACCGCATCCCTGATAACGAAGGCAATCAGCCAATTGATGAGCCAATAGAAGTGAACGGCCCGACGGCTTACTTCACGACCTTACCTATCAAGGTAATCACCCAAACATTGCGTGAAAAAGGCATTCCTTGTCAGGTATCGAACACTGCAGGAACATTTGTCTGTAACCATCTGTTCTATGGCGTTCAACATTATCTAAGAGATAAAACCATACGTCATGGTTTCGTGCATATTCCTCTGCTACCAGAACAAGATACAACTGGAGATCAAGCGACCATGTCGCTCGACGTTATCGTAGAAGGGTTGCGCTTAGTCGCTCAAACAACCATCGACAACCAACATGATATCGCCTTCACTGGCGGCCAGATTTGCTGATCGCTAGTTAATCAAGCATTTCACTTATTGAACGTCGTCTTCTTCGTTGATTTCTCGCCCGCACCCAAGACATTGAGGCTCAATGTCAGTAGGTAACATAACCATCAAACCACAGTGCGGACAAAAGTCTCCTTGAGTATACATAACAGCCCTTAAGACGCAGAAAACTCGCCATTGTAAGAAACTAGACCTGTCTTTTTGCCCTTTAAAAGAATCGTAACACCACGTTCAGTTTGACCGGTAACCTGCCAGCCAAGCTTTTGTGCTTTGGCCAATGTCGCCAACATTAATGGTTTGTCTTGAATCGACTGGATGATGCTTTCAACATCCGTATCTTCTCCAATGGAGTCGATAAGGATCGGATTATCATAGTCCACTTCTGCTAACGTAATACCAGCTGTAGTTGTAGATAATGAAACAATACGAAAAACAGCTTTATCGTTGTAATCGACAATATGAGATTTGCCACTCTCATCGACGTAGCCATCAATTGTCACGATGTAGCCTGGTTTGCCCTGTGCGATCGCTTTCACGTGTTTCGCTCGTTCCACCCCACCAGGTCGCATTCTTCCCTCACTGTCTATCTCCATACCTGTACTCGCGATATCAAACTTGTCCCCGACTTTGGTACGGTTCCAAGCTCTAAGATAAATGCCTTTATCATTCTCGCTTCCCCAAGACCAAACGGTATTGTGGAGTGGAGCTTCCAGTCTTTGCTCAAAAAACTTAGAAATTGCAATCTTAGACACGACTTACCTCGATATAAAACATTCAAATGAACAGCTAATTTACATACAGAACATCATACTTAAAGTTATTTATCCATTCAACATATTGTCTATTATTCATCCAAGACGCTAACGCACTGGTGATCTGTAGGGGATTTGAGAAAGATAACTACCTCCGAGTCACAGAGCATAGAACTACCGATAATCCATATGATGGAAGCGAAGCTATTTGTGAATGGAAAACGATTCGATCAAGGCCAACTCTGACTGAAGCCCTTAACAAAAGTGACGTGAGTTTTTACATACGACTAGATATGAAATGCCTGCAAATGGATAGGAGTAAATTTGCAGGCTTTAGTTCATTACAAGCGATACTCTTTGAGTTCACCTTTATCTGTGATGGTCGCATTGGCGAGCTTATTGCCATAAATGTCTTTAAAGCCAATGTCGATCGAGTTACTCGCGTGGACAATTTTAGTGATTAAGATTTCACCTACATCATTGCTAAGAGTGAGGTAGTAATGCACATTGCGGCTGCAAGGAATTACTTTTTCTTTAAAGGTTTTGCTGATGTAGTACATGGATTCGCTGTTTAGCTCTACGCCATGCTTCTTAACGATATCCACTAAGTTGCTAACGATAGTGCCGACTTTTTTTAGTTCACCGGTTAAAATCATCATTGCCTCCAATCAATCGTACAGCCCATTGGCTCATCCAAAGGAAAAGCTTGGGCGCTGTGCTTGCAACCGCGACTAGACGTAGACAACTCTGAAAAAGCAACGGCAGCAGAAGGAACATTCAAATTATTCATATTTATATTGATTATTTTGTTGTGTCCCACCCAAGCTATCTTGAGAGCAATTACTGAAAAAGTAATTTAAAGTTGCATTTTTGCTCGGTATTTTCGAAGAGTCCTCGAAAGATGATTAAAAATATGTTTACTTTCAATAATTAACAGAAGAAGCATCGCTAGCCAGAATGTGCAAACCGCAACCAAAGCGAAGCAGAGATAACGCGATTACTATGATCTAAGTCAGACGTTTATTTATTACTCAGCTCAAAAGAAACCCTTGATTTTCAAAACATTGAATGTGTTTATCGAGCATCTAATGCACTTCATGCCTACTGTTAGTTAGGCCTAGACATAAAGCGACGAACCATTCACTATTGTCTGAGATTTCATCACCGAATAACGCTCACGTGACTGCCTCGCACTCTATACTGACATATATAAGATTAATCTCATCAAGGGTACGACCAATGCGCTTTCTGCTCTTAGCATTAGTCATTACACTGAGTTCTACGGATTTAAATGCTTCTACAATCAAGACGTTAACATTTGCATACTCTGATGTGGAATCTTTCCCTTTTCAAATGGGCAATGGCACTTCTGTCGCTACACCGCCTGGTTTATCAATTGATGTCTTAGAGCAAGCTGCACGTAAGCTAAATATTAGAATCAATTATGTGAGGCTTCCTGGAAAGAGAGTTCTAAGCCAAATTAAAGCCAACCGAGTAGACGGCGGTTTTATCTTCTCTTACAACCCAGAGCGAGCCCAATTCGCAAAGTACCCAATGAAAGAGCAGAAAGCGGATAGCACGCTGCGCATTGCTACGTTAGATTACTATTTCTATAAACTGAAAGATCAGCAATTGAAGTGGGACGGAGTAAAGCTGGAGTCGCTTGGAAATAGGTTAGTTGGTGCTCACGCAGGTTTTTCAATCATCAATAAACTGAAAGAAAATGAAATAAATACGCTAGGAATAGAAAGTACAGCAAAGTTATTTGAGATGTTGTACAAAAGGCGATTAGCTGCTGTTGCTATCCAAAGCAATATTGCTAGTAGTTATATTGATGCAAAAGGCCTAAGCAACATCGAACGAATGAACCCTCCTATATCGACCAAGGATTACTATCTCATCTTTAGCCCTAAGCTCGCCAAAGAAGATCCAGCATTAGTCAGTGAACTCTGGAGAGTCATCGGCGAAATACGCGATGAAGTGATAGAGGGCAATATGAACAAATACTTAGCCGAAGAGAAATAATGATCACTTGTTCTCTTTAAATGTCAGTGTTTATCCCTTTTTAATAAGCACTGACATTTGGTCCTTCTCACCTAAATAAGTGTCTGGCGAATACGGCCACATTCTTCCAGCTCTACGCTCGCTAATGCGCCATTAATCAAAGTGAGGTTAGGGGGTAGATGGCCGATATCCAAATCATAGATAACCGGAATACCAATATCGGCTAAGCCGGCTTGAATCGCTTCATAGTAGGTAAGCGCCTCTTCATCGGTTGGCTCTGGCACAGCGCTGCGGCCAAGTAGTAGACCATTGATATGCTTGAATACACCTTTAAACTTCATGCTAAGTAACGTTCGTGCCACATCAGTAGGCGACATTTCTGCGTTCTCCAAATAAAGTACAACGCCCTCTGGGTAGTCTTGAGACAAGGCTGCGAGATCCAAGAACTCTGTATTAAAAAGATGCAGCAAGGTATCCCAGCAACCACCAATCAAGCGTCCTTCTATAACTGAGCCAAATTCTGGCTTTACTAACCATTTCCAGCTTGAAGGCGTATCGGGATCTATCCCTGCAGCGGGTTTATTGGCAATATCAGGCCATTGACTAGCATACATACCTAATGCGTTTTGAGAAAAACTCTCGCCTAGAGGGGTGGCAAGATGGTTGAGTGTGTTGGAAGTAAGGGCGTCCGTCGCTTCTGGGACTACATCCATTAAGTTAGAGCAATGTCCTGTCGCCCAGCGAAGTCTGCTCGCAAACACAACTGCCACAGTACTAATATCAGAAAAGCCTAAAATCCATTTTGGTCTTGCATGCTCTAGTTTGGAAAAATCAATGAGGGGTAATAGCTCCATCGCCAACTCCCCACCCCAAGGTGGGTAGATAGCATCAATGTTGTCATCGAGAAGAAACGTCATCAGCTCTTCTAAACGCTGCTCGATGGGCGCACTAACATGCTTGAGCTCACCGTATAAACAGTCGCCAACAACGACATTGAAACCAGCTGATTCAAGATGCTTCTTAATGATATCGAACCTAGGCTGGTGGGCTTTGGCTATCCCAGAGGAGAATGCCGTAATTGCAATGGTGCTTCCTTGACGTAACGGATTAGGGTACTTCATTGTTTTTTCTCATTAATTTAAGCCAAAGACCAAACTAACGACTTACTCAATCAATTACAACGAGTTGCAATGACTAAATTTAGATAAGTAACGTAACAATAAGAATTATCATTTAGATTTGCATAAAGGTTTGACCACTTGTAATATCGCGGTCCATTCATCAGCCTTAGAAATATAATAATGCAACAACATAAATTTACAGCATTACTGACTGCTATTTTACTTGCTGGTTGTCATTCTGACGGAAGTTCTGACAACACCCCTGCTCAACAAACCAAACACGTTGAGTTGTCCGCTCAACGTATTCAAATCATCGACGAGTCCAAACTAGCACTGGATGCACCGGGTATTACCATAGAAAACGCCGCTTCTGTAAGCGACATATCCAGTAACTTTGGTCACGCCGAAGTCGATACTGCAACGGGTAAACTAAACTTCTCTCCATCTTACCTACCTACTGGCACCATGTCGGCGCGCTCTACCACTGCGGCAAATATGACAGCGTCTGAGCAAAATTATAAATTTGAAATTCACTACCAAATAGGTGAGCAAACCTATCAAGTTACTGGATACGCTCTACCTTTATTCAAAGACGACCAAGGTCAAGTAAGCACTCGCTTTTCAAAAATTTCACTCGAAGGAACACCTTTACCTGCAGAGGATCAAGTGCTCACTAAACAAGCCAGTGATTGGGCGTGTATCGTCGACGCTTCTTCCGAGCTAACTTGGCAAGTACCGCAGTCTAACGGTTCATTTGCGTTTGATGCGACGTACTATTGGGGTGATCGTACAATCAATCATCGCGATTTTGCCACCGCAACCTGCCACCTAACAGGGGACTGCAATACCGACAGCTTAATCGAGATCGCCAATCAACAGCAGCTATGCGGCCATTCAGACTGGCGGCTACCGACGCGCAACGAATGGAAAACGCTCCTAACTGCAGATATGTTTGATAACGAAAAGCGCCTATCTCCGATTGATCGCTTCTTCTTCCCTTACATGGATGCAAACTTTGATGAAGCGTACTGGACGGCTACCTTCACTCAATACAAAGACGGGCATGACGCAGATGCGGTTGACGGAGATTGGCAAGGTTCTAACTCTACGGTTGGTGATGCTTATGTGATGTGGATGAGTGATGACTTCGCCTATGAAAAAATGCCACCACGTTCAACCAATGAGCCGCGCCTATCAATGCTGGTTCGCGGGGATACCATTCCCGATGAGATAGACACCAAACCAGATGACGTAGAGATCATTACTGTAGATTTGAAACAAGAAATCAATGTAGACGGAAATGAAGATGACTCCTGGCAAGAACGTTTTGTAAAACTCGGTAAGTACGGTCAGCCATTACAAGATCAAACTGCTCTAGAATGGCAATGTACACAAGACAACCACTATGCGACGGTTTTACCTAGTATCAATATTCTTTGGCAACGAGTTGCTCCTGAGGCTTCACTGATGACTTACGCCCAAGCTGAAGCGTACGTTAGCCAAATCAACCAAGCGACACTTTGTGGTCGTGATGATTGGCGTTTGCCTACCGAAAAAGAACTAAAATCCCTGCTCATCGATACATTCGAGTTCAATCTGGAAGGCTTCTTCTTCCGCGCGGGTTACACCGACACCATTTTCAATGACACGGTTGTCGGCTTTGATAGCTACTACTGGACACAAACTGAGAGTCTTAACTATCCTGGCACTCGTGCTGCTGTTGCATTCCAAAGCAAAGGGGCTGAAAGCAGCTTCAAAGCTGACACCAGCTTGTTCCGTGTTCGTTTAATCTCGACTTCTCACGCTCAATAATGAAAATTCTTTCAATCAATCATGGCGCTGCACTGGTTGCAGCGTCGCTACTTTTGGGTGGCTGTAACGGTTCTGGTTCCTCATCAGACTCGTCGGCTAACACACAACCTGCAGTTATCGACACTCAACCTAAATCTCAATTGCATTTAGGAGAGAGTATTGAGTACCGCTATACTCTGACAAAACAACAAACCTTGCATATTTTGGAGCGTCCGAAGTATGGTCAACTGACCATTAATGACGCGACGATAAACTATACCGCTTCAGATTCGCAAATCGGCACGGACCAATTTCGTGTAGAAATCCGTGACGCGGCTAGCCAGACAACCATCAAATGGGTGGTGCGAGTCGACGGCGATGAACCTAGGTTTCATTCACTGGCGCTCAATGACCAAAACCAACAAGATCATTGGCAATGTGTCAGTGATTCGCAGACTCACTTAGGCGTCAGCTGGGCTGTTCCAAAAACACCACAACATCAGACTTTTGGTTGGCAAGATTGGGATGCCAACTTACCAGATCTAGAAGCACAGTGCTTTCTTGGCCAAAGAAACTGCAATACGGAAGCCTTGATTGAGTACGCTAATACCCAACAATGGTGCGGCAAATCTGATTGGCGCTTACCTTATGCTTACGAGCTCAAAAGCCTGACAAGCCAGCAAGATTTCGCTTTGGATCGTAACCAAGCCGCCATCGACCCGTTCTTTTTCCCAGAAACTGGCTTTGAGTATTACTGGTTAGCTTCCGATGCCAGTGATGTGCAGCAAGATAACCTCGCTCATCGCTATAGCTTTGGCGCGCAGAATATGCAGGTGTCGAAGCAAAATAAACGTAAGCCTGCATCTGCGATGTTAGTCAGCGGTGAGTTTCGCGATCCCAGCAAACCGAGTGAGCAAATAGAGCCACAATCAGAGCAGTCGAGCTTTATTCGCCTCAATGACCAAGGTCAACCCATTGCACTTGAGAAACAAACGGATGAGTTCAACCAAACGCCTTGGCGCTGTTTGGATGATATGCGCGGACGAGTACGTGATAACTTCTACCTGCGTGACGGAAAATTCTCATACGTTTACTGGCTAACACCTAACGATAATGACATTACAGGTACTCGCAATGAGTTTTCTATCGACGGAGACTCAACCGACGAATGCGGCCAATCTCATTGCCAATTACAAGAAGTGCTCGAATACGTCAACCAAGGAACAGAGTGTGGACGGAGCGATTGGCGCGTACCAACCATAGGTGAACTCGTTATGTTGCTGCACCAGCAAGTAAACGGTGGCAGCTATGAACTGCTTTACGCCGAGTCGCTAAACCACCCACAACAAGGCGAATATTGGGTCGCAACAGAGTCTGGTTACGGCACTATTGATCTACCAAGCCCAGATTCACTCACCTTGTCAGAACCAGAATCTGGGCAACGTGCGAAGCTGCTATTAGTCGCAAGTGAGTTCGAGCCACGAGCAAGCGAAGATCCGCGTTCTATCGGCCTACACCGCAAACCCAATATGACGCAGCTAAGACAAGCCTACGCCACTTCTCCAGACAATTGGCCTGCGCCCTTTGTCGATGATATGGATGAGTACCAAGAGCTGGGGACTATGCCAAAGCCTGAATTTCCACATACCAACCCATACCAAACGGAAAAAGTGGCTTTAGGTCGAGATCTCTTCTTCGACCCATTCTTATCCCAAGATCGAGATGTGTCTTGCGCTAGCTGTCACGATCCCAAAAAAGGATGGACGGACAATTTAGAAGTCTCTATCGGTCACAATCGTCAACATGGCAAACGCAACGCCCCGACTATCGTAAACAGTGCGTTTCTACCTTCGCTATTTTGGGACGGTCGCGCGGCTGATCTTGAGCAACAATCTTTGATGCCAATCCAAGACCCATTAGAGATGGCGGAAACTCTGCCCAACTTGATTGACCGACTTAATAATCACCCAAGCTATCCGCAACGATTTACAGCGGTGTTTCACGAAGAAACGATCACGAAGGAGCAACTTTCAATGGCATTGGCGACCTTCCAAAGAACCATTGTCAGCAACCCAAGCCGCTTAGATCAGTTCATCGAGGATGCACCGAACGGTGAGACGAATACCCTCTCCGATCAAGAGCTTTGGGGGCTGGATATTTATCGTCGCAACGGTCGCTGCGTCAATTGCCATATGGGCCCAGAGCTGACCAATCATAAGTTCGAAAATGTTGGCCTAACCTACTACAAAGCCTTCTATGAGGATCTAGGGCAATACAATGTTGATAAAAATAGCGACAGTGTCGGTAAGTTCAAAACACCATCGCTAAGAGATGTGATGAATACCGGACCTTGGTTTCACAATGGTTTAGTTCATACCATGGATGGCGTAATTTCAATGTATTCGGAAGGCATGGCAAGCAACGCTCCGTTTGGTTGGGATAAATACGATCCAAACTACCCTAAGCTGTCAGAGAAGATCCGCCCTCTCAATCTCACCTTTGAGGAGGCTCAGGCACTCAAAGCCTTTATGCAGGTGATTACCGCGCCTAGCCCGCAGCAGCCTGCATCCAAAGAGCAACTCGGCCAATAATGAAAAAGCCAGTATGAGTTATCATACTGGCTTTATTTTAAGGCTTAGCACTGCGTTAAATAGCTAATTCCCTATCTAGCTAATTACTTACCACCAATGCTCAAACGAGCAAAGCGGACATCTGGTGCAAAGAAGGTACGACTATCATTGATAAGCTGAGTCTCACCGACTGCTTCCACTTCTTGCAGCATTTTGTAGAAGTTACCTGCGACTGTAATACCGCGCACAGGTTGCACTCGCTGGCCATCGCGGCACAAGAAACCACTCGCACCAAACGAGAAATCACCGCTTACCGCGTCTGCCCCAGAGTGAACGCCCTGTAGCTCAATAAGCTCTAGGTACTCGCCTGATTTTACTTCTGAAGCACTGCTTTGACCTGTCGCAATGACCTTGTGATTGGCGGCAACATCAAGGCTCGATTTTGCTCCGCGAGCAGCACTAGCCGTTGACATCGCACCTAAGTAACTTGCCGTTTGGCTATTATGCAATAGGGTATTCAGCTGACCGTTAGCGATAAGCACGTTATCTTGAGTCGCAAAGCCTTCACTATCAAAACTCGCGATTGCCATCCCATTAGGCATGTATGCCGCATCCGTTAATGTGATCAGATCGCTGGCAACACCTTGACCGAGTTTGTCACCCAGAGGCGTGATACCTTTCATCGCACTCACACCAGAGAACGCGCTGCCAAATGCGCCAAACAAGCTGCTAAGTGCATTGATGTGGAAAATAGCAGGGTAGTTACCTGTTGCTACTGGTGAGCCGTCCAAAAGGTCGCGAGCAAGGTTGTAACCGTGCTCAATGCAGTAGGCTGAATCTAGTTCTTCAAAACGACGACCTAATGACATTCTTCCCGCCATAGATTGCTTGCCATCCTTTTCAAACAAGGTGTAGGCATAACAATGGAACGCTCGCTCAAAGTGTTGACACAATGTCCCTTGCGTATTGGCTATGATGGTACGACTCTCACTATCACCGTAACCATTGTATGGCGAACTCGATGCATGCGGGCGAGAGACAACGCCTTGTTCTAACGCTAAAGAAAGCTCAATTTTCTCATCAGCAGACGTCGAGTCTTGTTGTGCGATTTCAGCCACATCCGTGGTAATTTTACTCTCCACACAACTAATTGCTTGGTGTTCATCTTGCTTAGAAAAACGGGCGCTTTGCAGGGCGTTTGTTAGCATCAAGTCCAAGCTTGATTGTTCCAATGACTCCGAATAGCTGGTCGCTACACGCGCGTCTTTTACCACACGAACACCAAGTACTTGGCTAGAGCTGACTTTATATTCGTCCAATTGGCCTTGGTTAGCTTTTAGAGAAAAGCTGTTGCTACCACTTACGATTACGTCGGCTTCTGCACCTTGGCGTTTCGCTTCTGATAGAACGTAATCAACAGCATTTAGAAGTTGTTGTTCTTGGCTCATTAGTTACCGCCTCCCACCAAAATATTATCAACTTTCAACGTTGGCTGACCGACTGTGGTCGGGACTGAACCACTCACTGACCCACACATACCTGGTGCCAGCGCCATGTCTTTGCCGACCATGCTGATCTCTTTAAGCACTTTTGGTCCGGTGCTGATGAGCGTTGCTGTTTTCAGAGGCTTAGTGATTTTTCCATTTTCGATTAGATAGGCTTCGCGAACAGCAAAATTGAATTCGCCCGTGCCCGGTTGAACCGAGCCACCGCCCATCTTCTTGGCGTAGATACCTCGCTCGATGCCTGCCAACATATCATCAAGTGAGTGCTCCCCTTCTTCAATGAAGGTGTTACGCATGCGTGACGTTGGCGCAAACTTGTAGTTTTGACGACGACCAGAACCTGTTGGCTCATAACCGGTCTTCATACCGCCCATTTTGTCGACCATGAAGCTGGTCAACTGACCATCTTTAATCAATTGAGTTCGCTGGGTTGGCATACCTTCATCATCAACATGGATAGAGCCCCACTCATTGGTCATGGTGCCATCATCTACCGCGTTCACCGCACTGTGGGCAATCATCTCACCCATCTTGTCGTGGAACACCGACGCTTTCTTCGCAACAGAGGTGGTTTCAAGTAAGTGACCACACGCTTCGTGGAAAATTACACCGCCAAAGCCGTTGCCAATCACTACGGGCATTTCACCTGATGGACATGCATCTGCACCAAGCTTAACTAGCGCTTGTCTAGCAATAGTTTGCCCGAGTTCTTGCGCATCTAACTGATCGCTATATTCCCAACCAGACAATGCACCCGGCCCCTCTGAGCCAGAAGATTGCTCACTGCCCTTTTGGGCAACCGTATTACCTGCCACACGAATGTAATGACGCGTATCATCAACGTGCAGTCCTTCAGAGTTGAAGATAGAAACCTGCTGCTCTCGCTGCAGCACACTACCAATAAACTGACTAATGTATTCACTTTCAGCGCGGGCCGCTTTGTCAGCTTGCAATAAGAAAGCGATTTTCGAATCTAGGTTAGCGTCTTTACTCAGCGGCATACGACAACCGTGCTGCACTGGGTAACGGTTCAGGTTGATAGAGCCCGCCGTCGCGATCTGCTCGCGTTTATCTTTCGCTGCTAACAGTGATGTTACGCGTTTAAGCTCAGCTTCATCGGTACTGTTTGTGTAGCCATATAGCACTTTAAGACCGAAGAACAGACGAATACCGATACCAAAATCAATACCCGAGTTAACCTTATCCACTTCTCCAGAAGCAATCTGGACCGTGTTGGTTTGGTGGTGCTCAACGAATAGCTCTGCGAAATCAGCGCCTAGAAAAAGGGCATGATCGATCACCGCTTTCGCCGTTACAGAATTAAGCATGAAATCTCCTTGCTTGTAGAACGTCCTAGCTTTTCTCACCTTAAATTTGGCTCTTGATGGTTGAGCCGACTGGAATTGAGTTCATATAAGGGGATAAGCAATACACAAGATTTTAACATTTTTTGGCAAAATAACTCCCCTGATATTTTTTATAATTTATGAGGAGAGTCGCGATGATTTACATTAGTAAGTTACGATCTTCTCAATTTGCTTGGCCAAGCATCAGCAATACCACTAACACCAAGCTTGCTCCAAAGCAGCGGTTGACCAGCCTCATTTTCTCAGGCGTTTGAATCATTCGGTTCAACATCGAACCAAAACAGGCCCAAACCAACATGCCTAGAACACCCGTCACCACCATAACGCTGATAATAAACACAACTTGAGATAGGTAGTGCGCGTCAGGTGTGACGAATTGCGAGAACACCGTCAGCGAGGCAACCCAGCTTTTAGGGTTCAGAATCTGCACCAAGATGCCTGATAAAAAACCTGATTTTTTGGTGTTTGAACCACCTGAACTCTCCATATTGGCAATACCCCAAGCCATGTAAAGCAAGTAAGCGGCACCAATCCACTTAAGTACATTGTAAAGGTCAGGATAAAGAGTAAATAAACCGACTAAGCCAATACTCGCTCCTGCTAAAATTCCTATCACCCCAACTGCGCTACCAAAAATGAACGGTAACGTTGCCTTAATGCCATAGCGACTCGAAAGCCCAATCAAGGCAATATTTCCTGCCCCTGGCGTCAACGAAATAGATACAGCAAACAACAAAAATGCCACCAACCATTGAGCACTCATTCCTCTCTCCTCTATAAGTAATTTTTTGATATGGAGAACAGTCTAACGATTTGGCTAGAAATAAAATTGCTATGTACGCTACAGTAAAGGTTAATTTGAGCAGGCTATTTCTAAAAAGAGCATGAAAAAGAAAGAATCCACCAATTTTGAATTAGATAGTACCGACTTCGCCATTCTTGAACATATTCAGAAAGATGGCCGTATGAGCAACTCCAAACTCGCCGAAACAGTGAACTTAAGTGAGACCCCGTGCTGGCGTCGCTGGAAGAAAATGGAAGAAGAAGGTTACATTGAAGGGTACGCTGCCAAGCTAAATCGCAAAAAGCTTGGCTTTCAAGTTTCTGGTTTTACGCTTGTCACCCTCGGCAGCCATGAAGTCGAAAACACCGAGCCCTTTGAAGACTTTGTCGCTGAGGCCGATTGGATTCTAATGTGCCACTGCATTGCAGGCGGCGCAGACTATATCGTTCAAGTGGTTGCCCATGATCTCGATGAATATTTTGAACGCATCAGCTCGATGAGACGAGTGAAAGGGGTTAGCGCTATTCAATCCAACGTGTCAGTGAAAGAAATCAAAAGCACCTTTAAATTGCCATTGGAGTAGCGCCGTAGATTCAGCGACCCTCGTCATCCACGCCGACCATTAACGCGGAACTGCTGTGGGGTGACGTCAAAATACGCTTTAAACGCTTTGATGTAAGAAGAGTCGTTTTGATAGCCCACTTGGTCGGCAATACTTTGGATAGAGAATTCTTCGTCGAGTAAAGACAGTGAATAAATTAGCCGAATTTGTTGCCGCCACAACTGAAACGATGTGTTGAATTCTTTGGAGAACAAGCGCGATAAAGTGCGTTCAGATGCACCCACTTTTTCTCCCCAATCTTTGAGTGACAAGTCTAATGTTGGCGCGTCGGTCAGTGCTTCGAATATCAGCTTTAAGCGCCTATCTTCTGGTAACAACAACTGAAACGTCTGTACGTTATCTTTCATGATTTGATCATGCAGTACGTCTAGCAAGCGCGATACCTCCTCATTGCTCACCACTCCTTCACATTGACGACGTATCTCCTGTAGTAACTCGTTTAAGAACGGCGTCAGCGTGATGGTTCGCACTTGATGCTCATATTCAGTGCCAAAAGCGGGATTAAGGTAGATACCAACAAATGTGGTGTGGCTGAGAGCAATTGATTCATGCTGAATACCCGCCGGCACAAACAGCGCAGAGGTATGCGGCACTAGATGCTGGTAGTAGTCAGTTTTTGTTTGCAGCAGCCCTTTAATTGGGAAGATGACTTGATGCCAGGTATGTTGATGCATCGCATCGATGTAGCCTTTGGGCATATCGATGGTCTTAACCAGTGCCGGAGAGTGAGGGTTAGCAGCCATCATATCATTTGACGTTAAGACACCGGATCGCGAGTCAATTTGGCGGGTTAGATTCATTACCTGTCTTTACATCCCTATTCTGACAAAGATTAGCTAGGCTATCATGATTTACAGATTAGGTTGAGCCGAAAAGGAAGGAATATGAATAAGATTGGTGTCATCAATAGCGTATTGACCGGAAAAACGGTGGCTTTTGCGCATGGTGAGAAAAGTGCCATCAACAAGCAAATTGTGGATGAACGTCAATACGCGACTGAGCTTGGGTTTACCCACGACGAACAAGGTGACCCGCGTTTTCACGGTGGCATTCAAAAAGCCCTTCATATTTACCCTAGTGAACACTACCCTGCTTGGCAGCAAGATATTGGCAAAAAAGCGATTTTTCAATCTGCAGGTGCCTTTGGTGAAAACCTAAGTTCTAGTGGTGTTACAGAAGAAACCATTTGCTTAAAAGATAAGATTCGCATTGGCTCTACCTTATTGGAAGTCTCCCAGGGCCGTATGCCCTGCTGGAAGCTCAATGTGCGCTTTGACCAGCACGATATGGCAAAAAGAGTACAAGACACACTTCGAACAGGTTGGTATTTCCGAGTGTTAGAAGAAGGTGATATCGGTGCTGGTGACGAAATTCTTCTGTGTGAGAGACCTTATCCAGATTGGCCGCTATCTCGCATCATGGGAGCCGTATTTACAGCTAGCCTAGACAAACAAGAACTGAGTCAACTGGCTGAACTGCCACTAGTCGAATCGTGGGGAGCACTGATTGAACGTCGCCTAGAAACAGGGGAAGTTGAAGAATGGGAGCGACGCTTGGTTGGCCCGACAGCCCAACCACGATAGGTGAAGAGCGTAGTGATGGAGACTCGCAGCCTGGTGAGCTTCCATCACCTACCTATTAAGGTTCCAATCTACTCCGCCACCGCTTGGTGCTGAACAATATCAATGTTGATACCTGACGGGTCTTCAACCATAAAATGAATCTGCCCCCACGCCTCTTCTTTTAAAGGCATAGAGATAGTCATATTAAACTCTTGCGCCTGTGTATAGGCTTTCGCGGCATCTTTGACCTCTAAGCTGATCACATAGCCATTCGGGTCCATAATTCGATGCAAAAACTCTGGTTGAAAGGGGTGGTTGGGAACTAAGAACCCCAGTTGGACACCACTTTCCATTGAGACCAAATGCAAATAGAAGCCTTCCTGATAGTATACCGACTCAAAGCCAAAAAACGTCTCATAGAAGGCTTTCACTTGGGCTAGATTTTCCGTCACCATGACAGGGAACATCGCGTTAAACTCGATCATAGTATTCTCCTTGCTGACAATGCTGAGTTACACGTTATCGCTAGGGAGAATGATGCGCGATTGCGAAGATGTTCTATTGTACAAAACGGACATAACGGAAAACTTGTTCGGTGAAATTCCTGCTAAGCGGCTAAATTCGCGAGAAAAATGGGACTGATCAAAATACCAATCCGCCCACGCCATTTTGTCTTGCTCGACTTGCCACGCTCTTAATACATGTTGAAAGCGCGCAACCTGAAAAAACGCTTTCGGGCTTACCCCTAAATATTGTTGCGTCAGACGCCTAAGCTGCCTGTCGGTAATCCCAAATTGATCGGCGGCTAATTCTTTTAAGGAAAAATGACGAGGAGATTGATAGCAGTAGCGAACAAACTTTAGCACCCTAGGGTCAATCACTGGCCTGTCGATATGATCCAACATGACTCGCGCTAAGCGCACACAGTTTTGTTGAAACCCTTCATGGTTAGAGAGCGATTCCTGTAGCTGCTCAATGAACAAAGGTGAGAGCAACTCTCTTATCGGCAATTGATGATCAACTGGGCTCCACTCCTCGACCGTCTCTGAAAATAGAGCATATTGGCCAAGCAGTCGAAACCGAACACCAAAATAGCGCGTCGGCCCAACAATTGGGTAGATGATAGATTCGGTAAATGGCGACACTAATATCGCCTCATCTAGGTTATTCAGGCTAATAATCAGGTCTACGCAATTATCCGGCACGCTTCTATAAAAGTACTCTCCCATCGGCACATCTAGTTGCCAAAAGTAGTGCACCCAGTGGCTCAAAGGCGGTGGAGGCGTCCACGTTTGGTAGAGATTGTTATGTACTTGACCTTGGAGAGGTTGAAGTTCGGGTATCAGCATAAGCTTCAGTATAGGAGATTAGCCTGGCTTCGCTATACGCACTCTGATTAGGTAGCTTGATGAATCTTTAAGTATTACGTTAACTCGGAGGTGATGAACAAAAACGTAATAGATAAAGTGTTCGAGATACCTTTATTCACAGTCATCTCCTGTAGGCTCTGTTATTTCAAAAGCGGTTCCATCCAATGCTTTGCTGTAGTATGCATAATGCTGGCTTCTTAACTCTGTATTTAAAGTCAATGCAAAGACCATGTCCTGAGAGTCACTAGCATCATCCCAAACTAGATTAAGTTGCACCATGCAGTGAATGACAGGTTCAAACTTCATTGCGTGTGCATGTGCAATCTCCGTATCTATTTCCGTTCCCCCGGAGTAGTCGTAGTCAAATACCGTTTGTAAATACCTTGCACTTTGCTGATAAAAGCCACGCTCATTTTCTGGGATCACCAATGCGTTAATAAATTCATCGATATCATCTCTGATGCCATTTTCATCGGCATCAACGCCTTTCAATGTGTCATCCCGATTTAGCACAGGCTCAAAATTCTGATACAGATACGTTAATTGCTCCTTGGTGGTTGATGCGCTCTCTAAGGCTTGGCGATCTTGTTCTGAAAGCACAATTTTATCTTCCTTGTTTCTCGCGTTACCCTCAGGGACAAATCCAGCCAACAATAAACACCCAACTAGGGCTGCAACAGTTTTGTTCATTTAGCCATTCCAAATTCCATTGAATCAACGTATTAGATTGAAAATATAACCTATTTGGGTTATCTCAATACACCCAACTAATAGGGAGGGTTGTAGTAAATACGTTTGGGACGGATGGTTCCAGTGACGAACCATCCTGAGAGTTGCGAATTCGTAATGTGTTTTAATCACGAAGACCTGTAAGCAAGAGGCTGGCATCACGCAGCCTCTTTCTGTTATTGAGTACTTTTATTCGTTCGGCCTTCTTCTCATGACTACTCGGCCAGCCCCGAGCAATATCATGCTCAGCAATAGTAAAATGTTCATACTGCCACCACCGCCGCCACTACCACCGCCAGAATAAGTCGGGGAGGGCTGGGTAAATGCAGGCTGATTCTTGTCTGCGCGAGTTGGTTTCACCGGTTTGTTCTGTTTAATCTCGCGGACGCGTTGTTCTTTCAGTACTCTCTCTTGGTTCTTGCGCTCCATACCCAGTTGCTGGAACACATCTTCTTGTACCACAAGTAGAGAGGTGTAATCCGTTAACAGTCCATACTCCAATGCAATGTCTTCAATCGCCTGCTCTTTGTCGCTGTCTTTTTGCTCCAGGTAATCCATTTGCTCCTGTAGATCTCGAATTGCTGAAAACGCCCACATTCTCTCAAGTTCAGGATGCTCAGTCGCGGTATCTGGCAACATTACCTTGGTGCGATATGCACGAGATTCACCACCAATATCCATGGTTAATTTGATATCTGCTTCTCCACCTGTGAAGTAATGCCCAAACACGATCAGTTGCTCACCACGATACAAACTGCTTATCTGCTCTGGCGTCAGGTCTTTAATTTTCACGCCATCAATATCAAGCTGGATATTTCGGTATGCCTGATGAGTCAATTTGCTGGTGATGCTCATAAGATGACCGATAATGTCATCAGCGTTGGATACCGACATCGCCACACCATTCGATAATTTGGTCATTGGTACTAGCAGCGGCGTGTTCGCGCTGTTACCCATGATGAAGGTAAATAGTCGTACATCATGATTTTCCATCAACTCAAAGAAACGGCGCTTTTCCGTCACTCCCACGTTGGCTACGCCATCGGTCACTAGCACAATACCAGTAGGGCGATCGTCATCAAGTTTGCGAATAGCGGCAGACATGCCTTCGTAGAGATCAGTGCCATTGCTCGGCTCGACTTGCTCAATTGACTGCAACGCTTTACTGACATTGGTTGGGTTAACCGAAACAAAACCACCTGTTAAATCATAAGTATAGCTGTCGAACATCACGACACGGAACCTGTCTTCAGAAGGCAATTTGCCCAAGCCTTGGCGCACACCTTCCACCAGCGTCGAATACTTACCGGACATAGAGCCAGACTTGTCCAACACAAACACCCAGTCACGTCCTTGTGTTACTCGAGTCAGGTCATCACCTGGTGTAAAAGTCAGTTTCACTGTGCCGCGCTTAGATGATTCTGGGTCACGGTAAGCCACCATATCAACACGGCCCGGTAAGCCTTCTTGCAAACGCCAGTAGAAAACCACGTCCTGATCAAGTCTCATAGAAGCATGAGCAGTTTGCACAGACTCGCCCTCTTGCACTGTATTGGAGATTTGATTGCTGATGTTTACCTTCCAGGTCGTGTGTTCTCCATCCGCTTGCTGGGTGATCATTGCCGCAGGGTGTGCTGGCAGCCTGACATCATCAACGGGATAAGCAGAACGTAATGTCACGTTGAAAGAAAAATCCTGTTCTACTTTGTCGTTTCGAGTCCAAAAACTGTTCTTGGCTTCATCCACCCCGCCTTCTTCAAGCGGGTAGACATAACGTCCAATGCCATGGTCTAACAAGGCATCTTGCATGTATACCAGCTTCACCTTCACACTCTGTTGCGGCTGCACTGGATACACCCGAATATCAAACGTTTTGTATTGATCTTTTTCGGTCAGTGCTGTGGCGTTGCCTTGCGCTTTTTGATCGTTGTAAATCTTACGCGCTTTTTCTTTGGAGACCGCCTCTGCAATGACCGGCGAGCCGTTAATCCAATAGATAAACTCGCCGACAACCGCTTTTTGAGGAACAGGGAACGAGTACAAAGCTTCCAACTCTGTGTCATTAGGGTTGTAGAATGTCTGTTCAATCGACGTGGTCGCGTATCCGTCCTGAATCGCAACATCAACATGGTGGGATTCGATCTGAAGGTCTTTATATTGGCTGTTAACAGGTTTGAGTAATCCGGCCGCTAGCGCCTTTGGTGCAAACGTAGCGATAAGCATAGTGACAAGCACAACGCCCCAGATGGCGATTTGTGAATTCATTTTCAGTCGGTTCAGCATTATTGCCTCCTTTACCTTCTGTCATCAGAGAGTCTTTCTCCGGCTGCTCAGTAGGTTGCATGAAGGCTGAAGGACTACAAAGCTCTGCAAGCAAAGTAGCAAACAATAATACTGCGGGTATTATCCGACGCGACTTTTCGTTGTGTCGTCCCCTATTTCGAATTCATCAAACAGCGGGAAGGTCCAGCGACGCATTGCGATCACCATCGAGGTACCATGCCGCTCTTCCATTGATAACTCGCTGTCGCTATCGCACGATTCATAAAACTCTTTCACTAAACGCTGAATACGCTGTTGGAACTTGTAATTGGTAGGTATAGACATCAGCCCGGTCGACATCACTAATTTCTCGTCATTTTTGGAGAAGTGTGTGTGGAAGAAGGTTTTTATTACTTGTTGCTGGAAGAACTGCTGAATTGGCCCTCCAGAAATCCACGAAAACGAGGAAGAGATCTTGAGTTTGATTCGATTAGCAGGCATCAACTCAATCACTTTAATGCGATCAAGATGCGCCAGTTTTTGAATCAATTGAGGCTCACTGAGATTGTATTGACTTAAGATCTGCTCAAAACGATAACCATTAGTGATACAAACAGCGACGAGCAATAACGCCTTATCCGCTACTAACTGTTTTTCCTGCTCCCAGGTCAATGAAGAAAGGTTCTGACTCTCTTCTTCGGCAAATTTAAACAATGCCGCCATGTCCAGATCAATCAGATTACACACAGCAGACAAACGCTCAAGGCTCATGCTGCCACCGTTTGAAAAAAGACGCTTCACCGAACCTTCACTCAAATCCAGTGCTTTTGCGACATCCTGATAATTCACACCCTGTGATTTCAACTGCTTCTTCAACGCCTGAATGACCTGATCACACTCTGACATTCCTCTCTCCTTGATTAACCAATTAACTTTAAGCGGAAACCGTAAATAGTATCTGAATCATGGTATTTACAAATAGCTAGGCCAAGAGTTTCTCTAGTAATCTCATCTCTGTCAGCTAAATATTCGAGTATCTTCGCTTCATTCATACGCACAGCTCACACTTTATTAGTGCGCATGCATGTTTGCCAAGCCTTATCTCAATTCGAAGGTACATCCGATAGGGGAAACACATGTCCGAAAACGGTACAGAATGACCGTCTTTAGCAACGAAATCTCTACTACGCTCTACCGCTGATAGTGATAGAATCTCCGCATCAGAATTATCGAGAAACTTTATGTTTATCCACCATGTTAACGGTATCGACTGGCTAGTGATTACCGCATTTGAAGAACTGAAAACTATGTTTATAGAAGATGCCGGAGCGATTCCTTCTTGCTTCTCTACCGCCAGCGAATTGAGCCTAATTGATCAAGCCAAGCGCACTTATGGGTATCTACCTATACTCGACGGCGTAATCACCGATACCGGCACCTTTCAAAGCAAGCAAAACGAAGAAGATTTGAACCCACAACTTGCTTGCCTAGTAGAAGGTCGTGGTCGGGTGTTTATCTACCACGGAGGTTTTGTGGCTTTTGTGGATGACGAGCAAACATTTATTACACGATTGGATTAACAAACACTCGCTCAGTTGCAACCGACAAATCCGTATCCTTGGCAGTGAATAGAGCGAATACAGGTTTGCAGATCGCATCCACACTTACCCATCACTCTAAGATAAGTTATCTCAGCTAACCTATTTAGGGTGACGGGTTAACAACACACGAAAAATTAAACTATCAAGGTAAGCCAGATAACTTGTAAGCTCATTTCTTTGTGCGAGAAGCCGAGCGCTTCGCCTTACTCTGGAACTGTTTAACGCTTTTTTTGTTATTGGTTCGGCGGTTGGCTTTTTTATCACGTGGAGCACGTTTGCTCTCGCCTGTTGATGGTTTATCGGTCACAGGAAAGCCTTCTAAGCCTTGAACGGGTAGCTCGCGCTGAGTCAGGTTACGGATCGCATTCAGCGCCTCTGTTTCTCCATGGCAAACCAGCGATATCGCCACACCCTGCTCCCCAGCGCGCGCAGTTCGCCCTACTCGATGCACATAGGTTTCAGCGTGCATTGGCAATTCAAAGTTAATGACAACCGGAAGTTGTTCGATGTGAATACCACGCGCGAGTAAATCTGTGGCAATCAGCACTTTTGTCTGACCTGATTTGAACTGCTCTAGCGTCTCTTCACGCTCAGATTGGCTCTTATTGCCATGCAAAGCACTGGTCGCAATTGCGGCTTTATTGAGCTTTTTCGCCAAGCTATCGGCATTCTCTTTTGCACCAATAAATACCAATGCTTGAGACCAGCAGCTTTGTTTAATCAACTCGATTAGCGCTTTCGCTTTACTGCCTTTATTGACCAAATAGAGCGTCTCCGCAATATCTTTATTGGTGCTGTTTTCTTGGTGAGCCGTTAACGCGACAGGCGTATTCATCAAAGCATTCGCTTTTTGTTTTAATGCATCAGAGAACGTGGCAGAGAACATCGCTGTTTGTCTTCGCACGGGTAGCTTTTCCGCAATCGCTTGTACATCTGGCCAAAAGCCCATATCCAATAAACGGTCCGCCTCATCCAAGACTAACGTCTTAATGTGCTTGAGAGAAAACTCTTCACAGCTCAGCAGATCCATGAGTCGCCCTGTCGTCGCAATCAGTACATTAGGGCGAAGCGCCAATTCAGCTTGCTGCTGCGCTTTATCAACGCCACCGCACAATACCACAGAGCTCAAACCAAGCGGCTGAGTGATCTTACTGACCGAATCATTGACTTGGAATGCCAACTCGCGAGTTGGCACTAAGATTAGAGCTTGTTGCGTAGGATCTGGCAACAGGCACTGCAACAGTGGCAATACGTAAGCGAGTGTTTTACCACTGCCAGTATTGGCCTGCGCTAATACGTCTTTCTCTTCCAATAAATGCGGAATCACCAAAGCCTGGATATCGGTCGGTTTGGCAATCTCCTGCGGGAGCGCTTGAACAAGCTCTGGGATCAGAGATAAGGAAGAAAAAGACATCGAATAGATTCCTAGATAAGAGTTAACTGGCTAACGAATGCGGTGACATCACCACATTATCAGATGCCGAGATAGAGGCTTTGCTCACAGGCATCACGACACAGAGAGTATATCATCGAGCGCTACCCTAAAGCCGTTAAAGAATTTGGTTCGGAGAATAATATGATAGTAATCACCGGCGCAAGCAGTGGTCTTGGTGCAGAATTAGCCAGAGTGTATGACGCACAAGGTTTAGATTTGTTCCTAACAGGACGCAGCGAACAGAAACTCGCAAATGTTCTCCAAAACATTAAGGCCGACACAAAACATCAAACCTGTGACCTCGCTAATGCCGCCGATGTCTCTTCCCTTTTCGATCAAGTCGACGAAACTCCGACAACCATTATCCATTGTGCTGGCAGTGGCTACTTTGGTTTGCTGCAAGCTCAACAACCAGAAGCCATTGAGCAGTTGATTCAGAACAACCTCACCTCTGCTATCAATGTAGTGAGAGAATCCGTCAAGCGTTACCAAGATAAACCGGTTAATCTGGTTATCATCATGTCGACGGCTGCACAGCAACCAAAAGCGCAAGAGTCAACGTATTGCGCCGTTAAATGGGCAGTCAAAGGCTTCGTCGAATCAGTGCGTTTAGAGCTAAAAGGTAAGCCAATGAAACTCATCGCTGTCTACCCTGGTGGAATGGCAACCGATTTTTGGCCCACCAGCGGGAAAGCGCTCGACACAGAAAACTTTATTGATGCGAAAGATGCCGCTGAGATGATTTCAGGCGCTTTAACAAACCTTGGTAATGGCTATGTCTCCGATATTACGGTCAATAGAGGTTAAGCATGAGCGATTCACCTAACCATTCTCTGGGGTTTAGCTATCAGCAGAATGCGGATAACGTACACATCCGCAGAGATGGACACGTCGTCACTGTATTAAGAGGCAAAGCGGCTAAAGATTTTGTTATCAAAGTCTCTGGGGCGAGCACCGAAAAACAGCAGCAGCTCATGGCTCGCGCCACATGAAATTATAAACGCGGAAACGAAAGACAGTCTAAAAGACGTCGCACTTAACGAATGCCTAAGCTGGTACAACCTCAACCAATGGACAAACAATCAATTCAAAGAGAAACCTAAATTTGGATCTTCAATTAGAAAAAGCACTAATAAACAATCTTCGGTGGTGCCAAACCGTGGCGAAACTTCACGGTGTGTCCTTTGATTTACATAACGCATGGTGGCAATCAATAGAACCAATGCCAACCTTCTTTCCAAATACAATCACGCTCTCTGCCGATCTAAAGTCGGATAGCTTACTCCAAGCCTTGCCAACCCAGGGAACGCATTTCATAAAAGATTCTTTCGCCAATTTGGCGCTCGAAGAGCAGAGCTTCATTAAATTATTTGAAGCCCAGTGGTACATGGCAAGCCCAACTCAAGAAACGTTCACGCCTTTCGCCAGTAACCTAAAGATCAACGAAGCTACAGACTCTGAATCTCTCTCCGACTGGGAGCAAGCTTGGCGAGGTGAAGAGAATTTTGCCGCCATTTTTACCCCTTCGTTTTTAGAGAACGATACTGTCCGTTTCTTCTCCGTAGAACATGATGACAAACGGTCAGGGATAACCACATTCTTCGATGGTCAATCGCTGGGTATTTACAATTTATGGGGAGATAAATCCCTGATCTCGTGTTTGCTGTCTCACATCAGCACGCTCTATCCAGACACACCAATTGTTGGTTATGGTGACGAACAGGAAGTGAACTCTCTAGACACATGGGGCTTTAAGCCACTTGGTCCACTCGCCGTTTGGGGAAGGTTTGAGTAGTCACAGGGAGCATCATACAAAGGGGCTGCGCTGTTTACGAATGACTCTTTACACCGCAACCTTGGATGATAAGTTGAGTTAGAAACTCAGCTGCTTGTTGGTAGTCTTCACCATCAAGTCGCTCTTTCTGCATCACATTACAGATCTGCCAACCAAAATCCGCATAGGTCTGAGTTGCCGCCCAAATCGTAAACATCAAGTGATGAGCAGGTACATCAGTCATTAAGCCCTGTTGCGACCATGTCGAGAATTTATCGATGATCATCTGAGATTGCTTGAATAGCTCCGCTCCGATGTCTGTTGGCAGTGCTTTCGCACCAGACATCACTTCGTTTGCAAACACTTTAGACGCATGAGGATGATCCTGAGAAATACGCAACTTAGCTTGAATATATTGGCTGAGAGCTTCAACTGGGTCGCTCAACTCTTCAATGGGTTTAGACGCTTCAAGCAAAGGCTGAGTTACCGTCTGTAAAACAGCGTAATAGAGCTTATCTTTCGAGCTGAAGTAGTAGAACACATTCGCTTTAGGGATCTCGGCAGCGTTGGCTATGTCCACCATTTTTGTTGCCGCATAACCATGAGTCGCAAATTGCTCACTTGCAACCTCAATAATCAAATCCTGATTTTTCTGTCTAATTCGTGACATGTTCAATCCCTATAACCCTCACTCAACCTACATAGTAAACAAACTCTTAGCGATGACAAAGCACAGAGGCTGAAAAGGCGAGTTCACTTTAAAGTTTAAAGCGATTTACAGTGTAATTTCTCTATATTCGGTGATTACCCCTATCTCTTATGAGCGTGGTTTCCTTAAAACACCTTTAAATTATTGTTTCTATATAACAACAGTAATTTGATCAACATCGTATATATCAACAATATCATTTTCCCTACCATTGCCATCTGTTATCCAAACACAACATTCAATAAGGAAATATAATGAGAAAACATCTAATCGCTGCTCTTAGTACTCTTGCTATGAGCCAAGCTGCCTTTGCTGAACCTCAATTTATCCAGAGTATTCCTAACTTACCTGGAGCAGAGTCAATCGTGTATGACGAAGCCAAACAGGTTTACTTTGTATCTTTGCAAGCTGGTGGTGAGCCTGGCGACGGCTCAATTGTCGCGTTGAATGAAGATTTTAAATTCATTGCAACCGTTGCTCGTGGCTTAGAAAACCCGAAAGGCATTGCTATAAAAGGAGAGCGACTGTTCGTAGGGGATATGGAGAATCTGGTCGAGGTGAATTTGACCAATGGCAATATCATTAAGCACCGCGCTGAAAACGCGGAGTTTTTGAATGACGTGGCCATTGACGATGCAGGAGACGTCTATGTCTCTGATATGTTTACTTCCGCCATTTATAAATACTCAAATAATCAGATTTCGAGCTGGATGGAATCCCCAAAACTGGAGAACCCCAATGGCCTCAAATTTATTGATGGCCAGCTCTATGTATCAGCGTGGGGTTATTTCAACGATGGTAACCCTCTAAAGGCACCTAAAGGTCGAGTGTTAAGAATTGACCCGAAAAGCCAATCTATTACTCCGATAACTCAACAGCCTTTGGGGAACTTGGATGGCTTGCAGATCGATAATCGTGGTGATCTGATTGTGTCAGACTGGAAACGAGGCACGATTTACTCTGTATCAACCAGTGGCCAATCCAGCATGCTGATTGACCTCCCTCGCGGTGCCGGAGATGTGTACTACTCTCAGTCCACTTATCGCCTCTTTGTACCAATGGCTTTGGAAGGAGAAATTTTGGTCTTTCGCAATATCAGCCTGTAAACAAATCACCCCACATAGCATGCTCTATGTGGGGTCACTAAGCCTTAGTGACTGTTGTAGCTAGCTTTAGAATAGGTCTTATTCTCAACAAAATGATAACGACTTCGTAGAATTGAATTTACAACTTGATGCTCCGGACAATGTTGCTCTTTACTCCTCTCATGCGACAAAGCGTGCGATAATGACCTGTTTTTATCGCAACCATTTGAAGGAACCAAATGACCGCTACAGATTATCTCAACGATCTCAACCAACGTTACCTCACCATTCATCGCAGCAAAGAAGACTTCTTTTGGGATACTTACATGGGCATTAGTGATGACCATGAAGGTTCAACTAAAGCACAAACTGCATGGACGAGTTTTCTTAGTAACGCTCAGCAGATCGCTGAAATCAAGCAGCAATTAGAAGCCTCAGAATCAATTGCCGACGCAGAAGAGAAACAAGCAACGCAAACGGGCCTAAAAGGCTGGTTGAACACTTTTCAAGCTCATGCCATTGAAGGTGATGAAGCCCAAGCGCTAAAAAATGAGTTAATTGAGTTTGAGGCAGGTCTGTTTGAAAGAAAGCAGAACCACGTACTAACGTTTACGGATGAAGATGGCCAACAAGTTGAAGGTTCATTACCAGTATTGGCATCAACAATTCGTACCAATAACCACGAGTCGACTCGTCAATCTGCTCACCAAGCTCTTCTAGGTTTAGAGCAGTGGCTACTGCAAAATGGCTTCATTGAGCTTATCAAGCTACGTAATCAATTTGCTCGCTCTTTGGGTTACGCGACTTTCTTTGATTACTCAGTAGTTAAAACTGAGAAGATGACATCAGATGAGCTCTTTGCCATTCTGGATGACTTCGAAGTTCGCACCCGTGACACTAACCTCGCGAGCCTCGCCAACCTGGCGAAAGAAAAAGGCGATAATGCGCTGACTGGCCACAACTTTGTGTTCTCTTATTCTGGGGATGCAATGCGTGACCTAGACCCGTATGTGCCATTCTCAAAATCTCTTCGCCGCTGGGTTGAGTCTTTCGGTCGTCTTAATATTGCCTACTCTGGCGCAGAGCTGACACTGGATCTACTCGACAGAAAAGGTAAGTACCCGAATGGATTCTGCCATGGTCCTATCCCTTCGTTTTATGACCAAAAAGAGTGGATTGCAGCCAAAGTTAACTTTACTAGTAATGCTAAACCCGATCAGGTGGGTAGCGGTTACTCAGGTATTAACACTTTATTCCACGAAGGCGGCCACGCGGCGCACTTTGCCAATGTGAAGATGAACGCGCCATGTTTCTCGCAAGAGTTTGCGCCAACGTCAATGGCTTACGCAGAAACGCAATCCATGTTCTGTGATAGCTTGCTCAACGATGCAGATTGGCTAAAACAGTATGCACTTGATGCCGAAGGCAACCCAGTGCCAGATGACGTAATCAAAGCGATGATCAGCAGTCGCCAACCATTCGCCGCATTTTCCGAGCGAAGCATCTTGGTTGTACCTTACTTTGAGCGCGCTCTGTATCAACTGAGCGATGAAGAGCTAACGCCTGAGCGTATCACAGCTCTAGCACGCCAGTGCGAAAAGCAGATCTTAGGTCTAGAGTGCAGCCCTCGCCCACTGATGGCAATCCCTCATTTAGTGTCAGATGAAGCGGCTTGTGCTTACCATGGTTATCTGCTGGCTCATATGGCGGTATACCAAACTCGTGCTTACTTCCTCGATAAATTTGGCTACCTAACCGACAACCCAGCCATTGGTCCACTGCTTGCCGAGCATTACTGGCACTCTGGTAACCAGCTATCTCATAATGAAACCATTGTGAGTTTAACAGGCGAAGGATTTAACGCTAAGTACTTAGCTGATGCGTGTAACCTATCCTCAGAACAAGCCTGGGCAGCGCAACAAGAAAAAATTGCGGCTTTAGCGACGCGCCAGCAGGCTGAAGTTGCCTCTTTGAATGCGACGATTAAAGTCGTCGATGGCAGTAAAGAGTTGGCGAGTAACCAGGTGTCAGATGAAGCGATGTGCGATCAATTTGAAGCCTACATCAAAGAAACCTACGGCTGCTAAGCCTACACTCATTACTCATCAAAGGCCGCCGTACTAGCGGCCTTTTTGTTACTCAGCTAGCCATCACTTACCGACTCGTTACCAGACAAAATACTACAACTCTATGATTTTTATAAAATAAGCTTGTAGAACGTCGCCAACATGTCATTATCCGTACAAGCAATACATTGCATCAATCGCTATTCAAGGAGGAACGCATGATTGAAATCCGCAAAGCTAATGCATCTGATGTCCAACCTATCTATGACTTGCGCCAGCGCTCCATCCTTACCAATTGCGCAAACCACTATCAACCAGAGCAACTTGCCCTTTGGACGCAGGGTGGCGTGTCTGAAAAGCTGAAAGACGATATTGTCGCCACATTCTACGTTTCTGAGATTGAAGGCAAAATTGCGGGCTGTGGCAAACTCAATACCGAAACGGGCATGGTTGACGCTATTTTTGTCGATCCGCCATATTTCGGTTTAGGTGCTGCAAAGAAAATGCTCACTTTTCTTGAACAAATGGCTAAAGAACACAAATTAGAAAAAATGGTCCTAGAGGCAACTCTCAATGCCGCTCCTTTCTACCGCGCTTGCGGATTTCAAGGGGAGGAAATCTCGACCTATCACTCTCCGAGGGGAGTAAGTTTAGATTGTGTCGTGATGGAAAAAGTAGTGACTTAACTGCAATTTTTCAAACCTCGCGGTTTACTCACCACACCTTTAGTTGTCAGGCCGCATCATTCTTTTCTCACTATTAATTTAGGTAAACTCTCACATGCTATGGCGTAGATTTTTTGCATATCTCATCGATATGCTGCCAATATTTTCCCTCACTTTCGCCTTTTTTTGGTTTTTCATGGGCTATGACGTTATTTTCACGGGCTTTTTAGATGGGACTATCGATCGCGAAGAATTCTATCCACATAGAAACCAAGTCAGAGACTTCTCTGCACTTCTTTGCTTTATCTATTTCGTCATATTTGAGTGTCGAGGAGGTTTTAATACGGTAGGAAAGTCTGCTTTGAAGATTAAAGTCGTAAACAAAGATGGAGGAAACATCACTTTGTGGCAGTCTTGTGAACGCAACTTCCTCAAATTCTTCAGTGTTGCGATAATGGGACTTGGCTTTTTGTACGTATTCTTCAACAAAGAACGTCTGTTTCTGCACGATAAAATAGCTGGAACGCGATTGATTACACTGAATGAAAAGCCTACTTCCCAGGAAGAGTTTCAATGATTAGCCATATCGACCATATTGTTCTCACCGTCTCCAACATTGCCCATTCTGTGGCGTTTTACCAACGGGTGCTGCAGATGGAAGAGGTCACCTTCGCCAACGGTCGTAAAGCGCTTAAGTTTGGTAATCAGAAAATTAATTTACAACTATTGGGCCAGGAGCCTAGAAACCAAGCTCAAGTTGGCTCGGGAGATCTTTGTTTGATAACACATTGGTCGCTAGAGGAAGTGATTACTCACTTAACTAAAGAACAGATAGAAATCGTCGAAGGGCCGGTTGAGAAGTCTGGCGCCCAAGGCCCCATTCAGTCTGTCTACTTTCTAGATCCGGATTCTAATCTGATTGAGATTAGCGTTTACTCTTGAACGAGCACGAAATAACAAAGCTATGGATATAAAAATGGCCACTTAATGCGGCCATTTTTGTTTTGATTATTCCGAGACGGCTACTTAAAATTCATCATCAACGCAGCAGCCACATTGCGTGAGGTCATCTCCACATTAAATGCCGCCTCTTTCAGCGCAGTGGGCAGGTCTGTTGCTCCCAAGACTACACTGTAGACCGCATCAATGCCGTGCTCATGGACCACTCGACAATCTTGAGCAGTACTGCCGGCAATACCAATCACAGGTAAGTTATAGAGTTTCGCGGTACGTGCCACACCAATTGGCGTTTTACCATGAATGGTTTGGCTATCAATGCGCCCTTCACCCGTAATCACTAAATCAGCATCTTTCACAACTTCAGCAAGGTTAACCGCATCCATGACTATGTTAATGCCGGGGCGAAGTGTTGCATCAAATAGGCCCATTAAAGCAGCACCAAGACCACCAGCAGCGCCTGCACCCGCCTGATTGATCACATCTTTGCCGTTGGTCTGACGGATCACTTCAGCGTAATGAGCAAGGTTTTTATCTAGCTGCTCGATCATCTCTGGGGTTGCGCCTTTTTGCGGACCAAACACATGAGACGCGCCTTTCGGGCCACACAAAGGATTATCAACATCACAAGCGACTTCGAGTTGAATCTCTGCTAAACGAGGATCTAGGCCTGACAGGTCAATTTCAGCTAAGCCCGCAAGTGCACCACCACCAAAGGGTAAATCAACACCTTGAGCATTCACCAACTTTGCCCCTAGCGCTTGAGCCATGCCCACACCGCCATCGTTGGTTGAGCTTCCACCGATACCGATAATGATATGATTCACGCCTTTATCCAGTGCAGCCTTGATCAACTGACCCGTTCCATAGGTAGAAGTGAGTAACGGATTCCGTTCACTTGGCTTCACTAAATGAAGCCCAGACGCCGCAGCCATTTCAATCACAGCTGTTGAGCCATCACCCAACAAGCCATAAAACCCTTCGACAGGTTGACCAAGTGGCCCCGTAACCTTGACTGTTACGATATTGCCACCTGTGGCGTCAACCAAGGATTGCACTGTGCCTTCTCCGCCATCAGCCATCGGCAGTTTGATGTATTCTGCGTCAGGCATGATTTCTTTAAAGCCATTTTCAATCGCAGTTGCCACTTCCATAGCGGTTAAACTTTCTTTGTAAGAATCTGGAGCGATAACTACTTTCATATATGTTTCCTATATTGGCTTGCTACAGCAGAACAAGACTTAGAATGTAAACCAACGTCATGGCCGTGATACCTTGTACTAAAGTCGCCATGGTTTGCGCGCGATACGCTAAGCCAACAGACATACGGCTAAATTGCGATACCACCCAGAAGAAGCTGTCATTGGCATGTGATACTGTCATCGCACCCGCACCAATCGCCATAACGGTAAGTACTCGTCCCATTTCTGAGTCTAGTCCCAGCTGGGCCAGCATCGGAGCAACCAGAGCCGAAGTCGTAACTAGGGCAACCGTTGATGAGCCTTGTGCAGACTTCAATGCAGCCGCCACAATAAACGGCATGAAGATCCCGACACCCAACGCAGATAACGTGGTACCTAAATACTCACCCAGCGGTGTCGCTTTCAGCACGGCACCAAATGCACCACCAGCACCAGTAATGAGAAGGATTGGCGCTGCTGCCGTAATACCTTGGCTAATACGCTCTCCAAACTCTTCCACCTTGTTGTCACTCTTAAGCAAGCGAACAGACAGGAACAGACCAATAATAAGTGCCGTCAGTGGTTGACCTAGGAAAGAAAGCACCTCAAACAGAGTTCCGTCACCTAAAGGCAGGCTTGGGAACTTAGCGATAGAACCTAAACAGATCAGCAAAATCGGTACAAAAATTGGTGCAAACGCTTGTCCAGCGGTTGGTAACTCACCATAAGACGCTTTTAGCTCTTTCCAATCTTGTTTCGCTTCATCTAGCTGATCACCACCATCAGGCTCCACATCTTTGAATCGATTTGCCCACAGCATACCTGCGATCGCCGCGGTTGCTGCCACAAAGATACCAACACCAATCACCAAACCAAGGTTGGATTCAAGGCCTAGATTACCAGCTGCGGCAATTGGGCCTGGCGTTGGCGGCACGAACGTATGAGTTGCGTAAAGGCCAGTAGCCAACGCCACACTCATTGCGACACTGGATGTTCTAAGGCGGTTCGCGAGTGACTCTTTCAAAGAGTTCAAAATAACGTAACCCGAATCACAGAAAACAGGCACAGAAACGATGTAGCCAATAATGCTCATAGTGAGTGTTGGTGAACGCTCGCCAAGGACTTTAATGACCGTGTCAGCCATAGTGATCGCTGCGCCACTCTTCTCTAAGATGACACCAATAATGGTACCAAGAACAATGACTAAGCCTATGTAGCCTAAAATTCCGCCAAAGCCAGATGCAATGGTTTTAGCGATACTGTCTGCCGGCAATCCGTAGGCAAATGCTGCCAAAAAGGCTGCAACAATGAGTGCTAAAAAGGGGTGTAACTTAAATTTGGTTGTAGCGAGGACGATAAAGGCTATCACCCCCAGCAGGATTAAGATAAGACTCATGATAACTCCGTTTATTATAGGTTTACTCAGAGTAGGTGAACTCTCTTCACATACTCAGGGTGTCTGTAGGGACGGTGCTATTATTCAGTGAATTCTTCCTCATTCCTTTATGCAAAGTGACAAATTTATCAATGGCAAATTACCAAAAACTGTCAAATTGCACAAAAAACCAATATTAATCACAAGCATTTCAACGCCAAATATAACTGCACTTTATGATCTAAATTATTGATTTTTAATAAAGTGATCTCTTCGATCTTTTCCAGTCGGTAACGGAGCGTATTTCGGTGAATATGTAGCACTGCACAAGCTTGAGCTAGATCGCAATCTTGGTCAAAAAACACGCTTAGCGTTTTTATCAACACGCCTTTTGTGTCCTGTTGCTGCAGTTTTACCAATGGCTCAAGTAACTGTGCTCTTCGCCACTGATCTTGTTTTAGCCCTCCGACTAACACCGACAGCTTATGTTCTTGATAGAAGAGAATTGCCTCTTTACTCAGCGCTCCACCTTCCAGCGTTGCCTTTGCCGTGTCATACGAGCGTGCCAAACCTGCTAAGCCAGGAAAATACTGCCCCATTGCAATCTTGATCGAGAAGTCAGCTTCCTGTGCAATACGTTTTAGTAGCCGCTTGACCCTTGCTCGCTCTTCAGAATGATTCCATTGCCCCTCAATGAGGGTGACGGGTTTTAGCACCACAACCTCATTCATTGACACCGAGACAATACCAACAATGTTGTCTCGCTCTGGGTACTCCAATAAATGCACTAGTTTCTGCAAATGTTCTAACGTAAGTGATTGGCCTTTCTTAGGAATCACTTTCACCGCTGCCGCAATGCGGGGCTGAGAAAGATTGAGATCCAAACGTTCCGCAATGGATAACAGCTGATTTTCATTTAATGTTGAACCTTGAATTAGCTGAAGAAGCAGTTCTTCACGATGGCGTTTATTCCACTGAATTTGTGCCATCATGGCTTCTTGTTCAACAATCAGCTCTGCGGTCATCTTTACTAGCTCGCCGTAGCTTCTCACCTCATCGGGCTGCCCTGATATCCCCACAACCCCAATCACTTGATCTTGGTAAAGTATTGGTAAGTTAATGCCTTCTTTAACCCCAATTAACGTGCTCGCTACCGTTTGATTGATTTCGACAGTGCGATTGTCATGGATTGCAAGTAATGCCCCTTCATGCGTGCGGTGCAATCGCGTGGGATCACTCGATCCAATAATTTGTCCATTTTCATCCATTACGTTAACGGGAAATTGGATAATTTTCGTCGCTCGTTCAACAATTTGACGTGCGATTAAGGTATTTAACTGCATCTTTTGTGCCTTGTGATGTCAGTCGTTCGACTGTGTGCATTAACATATCACAAGCCCTTCTCAGTTCGCGCGGTGGCACAATCGACCAGCTCACAGAGAGAAGAAAAAATCCCGAAGTAAGTACTCAAGGTGCCTGCTAAGACGGAGCCCGAGAAAATACTCCTACCTGTTGTCTTACAACGGGAACGCGTATAAAAGGAGACAAAAACTACGCGATTTGTTTTGCAATTAATTTAGGGTTCATACCAAACCCAAGGAGCGCAAAGGGAGAGGAATCCTCTGCCCCCCTGACGGAGTCCCATCCGCTCATTCAATCACGAATTGAGTGGTTCGAACGTTTCTCAATCGCTTTGATCAGTGCGGAATGATCCCAATCTCGCCCACCTAACGCTGCACAATCTTCAAACAGTTCTTGTGCATTGGTCGTATTAGGTAAAGCAACACCTAACTCCTCAGCTCCTGTTAGCGCTAAATCTAGGTCTTTCTGATGCAGTGAAATTCTAAAGCCAGGGTCAAATGTGCCTTCAATCATACGTTCGCCGTGTACTTCTAGAATCTTCGAGCTAGCAAAGCCGCCCAATAGCGCCTGACGCACTCGTGCAGGATCGGCTCCTGCTTTTGAAGCAAAGACCAGCGCTTCAGACACAGCTTCAATGTTTAATGCCACGATGATTTGATTCGCGACCTTACAAGTTTGTCCGGCACCATTTTCACCCACTAGCGTGATGTTTTTCCCCATCACCTCAAACAGTGGACGCGCCTTATCGAATGCTTGTTGAGCGCCACCAACCATGATGCTCAGTGCTGCATTGATCGCTCCCACTTCTCCGCCAGATACTGGAGCATCGAGGTATTGAGCACCACTTTCATTAATGCGCGCCGCGATAGCTTTAGTTGCCATTGGTGATATAGAGCTCATATCTATAACCAGCTTGCCTTCAGCACCACTAGCAATAAGCCCTGCTTCAACGCCGTTGTCACCAAATAAGACCTCTTCCACTTGAGGGGTATTGGGTACCATGAGAATCACGACATCAGCGACGCGCGTTGCTTCCTGCGGAGAATGGCAAACCAATGCTCCAGCTTCAACCAAATCGGCTGGTGGTGGATTAAAATGGTCTGACAATACCAGTTCGTAGCCCGCTTTTTGCAAATTGGCAGCCATAGGGCGGCCCATAATTCCAGTACCAATAAATGCAATTTTCATCATCTGTTCTCCTTAACCTAACCGCCGCGATTAGCGATACAAATTGATCCAATCTAAACCTTCTGAGGTCGTGGTCTTTGGCTTATATTCACAACCCACCCAACCTTGATAGCCGAGCAGGTCTAGCTGATTTAATACAAATGGATAGTTAATCTCTCCTGTCCCTGGCTCATGACGGCCTGGGTTGTCAGCCAGCTGCACGTGGGCGATCTGGCTAATATTCGCTTCTATCGTTGGCGTGAGATCACCTTCCATAATCTGCATGTGATAGATGTCGTATTGAATAAACAGGTTGTCACTGCCCACTTCTTTGATCACAGCTTTTGCTTGCTCCGTGGTATTGAGGAAAAAGCCCGGAATATCACGCGTATTGATCGCTTCAATCACCAGCTTTATCCCATGCAGTTTCAAGGCTTCTGCGGCATAACGAAGGTTAATAACAAACGTGGCGTGAGCATCTTGCTGGCTTACCCCTTTTGGAACAATTCCTGCGAGACAGTTAACTTGGGTGTTACCCAATACTTTGGCATAGTCGATTGCCTGCGCGACCCCGGCTTGAAACTCTTCAACTCGGTTGGGGTCGACGGCAATACCGCGCTCACCCGCATCCCAATTACCGGCCGGAAGGTTGAACAGTACTTGGGTAAGTTGGTTTTCAACGAGCTTCTCCTTAATCGCTTGAGCCTCTAATGCATAAGGAAATAGGTACTCAACTCCACTAAAGCCCGCTTTAGCAGCCGCTTCAAAGCGGTCTTCAAACTCCACTTCGGTAAATAACATCGATAAATTAGCTGCAAACTTTGCCATGGTATTTTCCCTCCCTACTTAGTCACGGTGAATGAGTGCGGTTGGCGCATCATCAATACTTTCAGCCAACGCTTCAAATTCGTTGATGGCGTCGATCTCTACTCCCATTGCAATGTTGGTCACTCGCTCTAGAATCACCTCAACCACAACAGGTACCTTGTGCTTGTTCATTAGCTCTTTTGCCTCTGCAAATGCTGCTTGCATCTGCTCAGGGTCCGTTACACGAATCGCTTTACAACCTAAGCCTTCCACAACCGTTACGTGGTCAACACCGTAGCCATTTAACTCTGGAGCGTTTTGGTTTTCAAAGGCCAGTTGCACACAGTAGTCGATATCAAATTGACGCTGCGCTTGGCGAATCAGACCTAGGTAAGAGTTGTTCACCAATATGTGGATGTAAGGCAAGTTGAACTGCGCGCCGACCGCTAATTCTTCAATCATGAACTGGAAGTCGTAGTCACCAGAAATCGCTACGATGTCACGATTGGGATCCGCGGCCCGTACACCGAGTGCCGCTGGTGTCGTCCAACCTAATGGACCCGCCTGACCACAGTTAATCCAGTGACGAGGCTTGTAGACATGTAGGAATTGCGCTGCCGCAATTTGTGATAAACCTATGGTGCTGACGTAGCACGTATCGCGATCGAACGCCTTGTTCATCTCTTCATAAACGCGCATTGGTTTAATTGGTACATCGGTATAGTGAGTTTTGCGTAGCATAGTGGCTTTACGCTGCTGACACTCCCCTACCCAAGCGCTGCGATTGGGCAGTTTTCCTGCATCTCGCCATTCACGGGCAACGTCCACCAATAACTCAAGCGCTGCTTTGGCATCAGACACAATGCCCAAATCAGGACAAAATACGCGGCCAATTTGTGTCGGTTCGATATCTACGTGAACAAACTTACGTCCTTTGGTGTATACATCGAGAGAGCCGGTATGACGATTGGCCCAGCGATTACCAATTCCAAATACAAAATCAGATTCGAGCAAGGTGGCATTGCCATAACGATGCGCAGTTTGTAGCCCCACCATTCCAGCCATTAGCTCATGATCATCGGCGATTGAGCCCCAACCCATTAATGTTGGAATCACTGGTATACCGGTGATCTCAGCAAACTGTTGCAACAACTCTTCTGCGCCAGCGTTGATCACGCCGCCACCAGAAACAATCACAGGGTTTGCTGCGTCACACATCATCTCAATCGCTTTCTTTACCTGCGCGCGGGTAGCTTTGGGTTGAAAGGCTTCTAGTGGCTCATACGTGTCGATATCAAACTCGATTTCCGTTAACTGAACATCAAGTGGAAGGTCGATGAGTACAGGACCCGGCCGACCAGATCGCATCAAATGAAAGGCTTGCTGAAATGCACGCGGCACTTGTGCCGGCTCTAATACTGTCGTCGCCCACTTAGTAACCGGCTTGGCAATCGATTCGATATCAACGGCTTGAAAATCCTCTTTGTGCAGACGTGCTCGAGGAGCTTGTCCGGTAATACACAAAATTGGGATGGAATCGGCTGATGCGGAATACAAACCGGTGATCATGTCTGTTCCTGCTGGTCCCGAAGTCCCAATACACACGCCAATATTCCCTTGTTTGGTTCGCGTGTAGCCTTCCGCCATATGTGACGCGCCTTCTACATGTCGCGCCAGCACATGATCAATACCACCCAGCTTTTTCATTGCTGCGTACATAGGGTTGATGGCAGCGCCCGGAACGCCGAAGGCAATGTCTACACCTTCTTTCTTCATCACTTCTACCGCTGCTTCTATTGCCTTCATCTTTGCCATGCGAACCTCCATTTCGATTGTATACAATTCAAAGACACTTTGTGTACTATGAATTAAATTCAGAATTTGGCAACCCCCATTTGCAACATTTTTTCAACATAGAGCATTAACTCGAAGCGTTCGCTAACCCCATAACACAAAGAAATCATTACTTTATGTAAAATATCTTCATATAAAAATAATTATCAAATACCGAGAATGAAAAATAATTGTTAAATACCCTTTGATTGTTTACATGAGATGAAATATAAGTATTCGTGAGAGTTGTATTTTGTACACAAAATCATTCGATATTGTTTAAAGGAGACAAACAATGAGTCTGAACGATGTAGCAGAAAAAGAAGAAACCGCCTGTCTACGCGTAGTCGGTAATATGGACAAATCAGAATATCAAGACATCCTCTCTAGCGAAGCGCTGTCCTTCTTGAGCAAGCTAGTAGAAAGGTTCGCACCGCGCAGAGATGCATTGTTGCAAGCACGAGAAGAGCAACAACAAAAATACGATGCCGGAGATCTGCCAGACTTTCGCAGTGATACACAAACCATTCGTGACAACAAAAGCTGGAAGATAGCGACTCCACCAGCAGAGTTATTGGATCGCCGTGTGGAGATCACTGGCCCTATTGATCGGAAAATGGTGATCAACGCTTTGAACTCGGGGGCAAAAGTATTTATGTGTTGTTTCGAAGATGCCTCTTCTCCAACTTGGGAGAATATGGTTCAAGGGCAGATAAACCTTCGAGACGCTAACGCGAAAACCATCAGCTATCATGACCAACAGAAAAACAAACATTATCAGCTGAATGAGAACCCAGCCCTTTTGATTGCTCGGCCACGAGGCCTGCACCTGCCGGAGCAATCCATTCAATTTGGCAACAACCCTATCCCCGGTTGTTTGATGGATTTTGCCCTCTACTTCTATCACAACTACCTAACTCGCGCGGAACAAGGTCTTGGGGTTTACTACTACATACCTAAGCTTGAAAGCATGGAAGAATCTCAATGGTGGGATGATGTGTTCTCGTTTACCGAAGACTATTTTGGTGTTCAGCGAGGCACGATCCGCGCTACGGTTTTGATTGAGACCCTACCGGCAGTATTCCAAATGGACGAAATGCTCTATGCCATGCGAGATCATATTGTTGCAATGAACTGTGGGCGTTGGGATTACATATTCAGCTACATCAAAACCCTTAAAAATCATTCAGACCGCATCTTACCCGACCGCCATGTCGTTGGGATGGACAAAGAGTTTCTTAACGCATACAGCCAATTGCTCGTTCGTACATGCCACCAGCGCGGAGCACTGGCAATGGGGGGAATGTCAGCATTTATTCCAGTCAAAGATCCAGCTGAAATGGAGCGCGTGACAGCCAAGGTAATCGAAGACAAAGAGCGTGAATCCCTCAATGGCCATGATGGCACTTGGGTCGCTCATCCTGCTTTGGTCGATTTGGCCATGTCTGTATTTGAGAAAAACCTGCAAGGAAAACCCAACCAGCTCGACTTTGTCAGCCCAACGCATCACATCGATGGCAGCGTGCTGCTCAAACCATGTGATGGCAGCCGTGACGAAGCCGGTGTCCGTAAAAACATTCGTATTGCTTTGTACTACATCGAAGCATGGATTCAAGGACAAGGCTGCGTACCTATCTATGGCTTAATGGAAGACGCAGCAACTGCCGAAATCTCTCGAGCGAACATCTGGCAATGGATTCACCATAGCGTAGAGCTAGATGATGGCCAAACCTTTACCACTCAACTATTCCATACCTGGTTGTATCAGGAACTGGATACCATTAAACAGGAAGTTGGTGACACTCGTTATGCAGTGGGTCGCTTTGAACAAACCGCTGACCTTTTCTTCAAGCTATCCACCGCAGAAAAGTTCGCCAACTTCCTGACTTTACCTAGCTACGAGCTTCTTCAAGGGGCTGCGTAACACCACGCAAAGCCTCCCATAGTGGGAGGCAGCGGGTATATGACCAACAGGAGATAACATGGGAAGTTTAACTCTAGAACAAGCTTTGTCTGTCACAAATGGTACTTTTCAAGCCGGCATCAAAAGTCAAAGTGCTCCGCTCACCGTTGCGGTTCTCGATAGTGGTGGCAAGTTGATATCACTTCAACGTCAAGATGGGTCGAGCATGATGCGCCCAGATATCGCCATTGCTAAAGCTTGGGGAGCCCTCGCGCTAGGCTGTTCGTCGAGAAAACTCGCCCAAGATGCCGACAATCGTCCTGCGTTTATCTCTGCTGTGAATGTGCTTGCTCACGGTAATATGGTCCCTGTTCCAGGAGGTTTACTTATCCGCGATGCGGAAAGCAATATTTTAGGCGCTGTTGGCGTCAGTGGCGATCAATCTGATATCGATGAAAGCTGCGCGCTCGGCGGGATTGATTACGCTCAGCTCTATAGTGACGAACTGGCCTCTTGATGTCCCCCGATTAGAATAAAAAAACGCCCGATATAAGTTGTATCGGGCGTTTCTCGTTCAAGACAAGTTGATGTTATTCGTACTGAGTCAACCAGCCTTTTAGAATGGTATTCATCTGTTTTTTCTGGTTGGTATTCATGCCTTTTACCAGTTTGGCTTGAACTGAAGCATGCTCTTCAATGATTTTATCGATGAGGGTAAAACCATCTTGGGTCAACTGCACAGTGACGCTTCGACGATCTTCTTTGCTGTGCTCACGGCTTATAAGCCCTTTTGATTCCAGCTTGTCTAATCGGTTAGTCATTGCACCAGATGTCAGCATCATTGAATCAATCAGTTCAGAAGGCGTTAATCGAAACGGTTCGCCGCTGCGTCGTAATGTCGCCAGCACATCAAACTCTCCTAACTTTAGGTCGTAACGCTTATGCAGTTGAGCAACTTCCGTTTCCATATACTTAGCAATTCGCATCAAGCGGCCCATAATAGCCATAGGCTCGGTTTCTAAATCTGGCTTTTCCTTAGCCCATTGCACAACTACTCTATCAATAGCGTCCATGAATGTTTGTCTCCGGTAACAAAATGCTGTTTTAAATATCTTAACATAGAGATACTTTACAAACAGCGATTTTAAGCGTACATTCATCACAAAAGTATCTTAACGTAAAGATAGTTATTATGAATATATTACTAGCCATGATTCCGGCGTTCTTTTGGGGCACCACCTATGCCGTTACGCAATATACGCTTGCGGACTGGCCCCCTTTGCTACTGGGAGCAATCAGAGCTTTACCTGCCGGAATTCTGTTGTTGGCGTTTAAACCGAGTTTGCCGAGAAAAAGCGATTGGCAGATCTTATTTAGCCTAGGTTTAATCAATATCGCGACGTTTTTTGGCCTGATCTTTGTGATGGCATTAACGTTGCCCTCTGCGATTTCCGGTGTGGGAATGATTTCTGTGCCCGTGTTTGCCATGCTCTACAATTGGCTCATCAACAAGCATCGTCCCGGAATCATTCAAGCCCTTAGTGGTGCAACGTTAATTGCGCTCGCTTGGATGCTCTTTGACCCTAGCTCCCTCAGCCTAAACCCTATTGGTTTAGGAGCAATGCTAGCCGCGATTATGTGTATTGTTGTCGGTAGCTCCATCACCAAGTCGCTTGGAAATCGCATGCACTGGTGGACGGTGTTAACTTGGCAATTGATTTTGGGAGGTGTGATTCTCTCAGTATCCGCTGGCGTTCAAGGTGTTATGCAGCCAGAAAAATACGCGGCAATTATCAATAACTTCTCAACAACGAATCTGTCTGGTCTATTGTGGGTAGTCGGCCTAAATACGGCACTTGGTTACGGCATGTATGTGTGGTTGTTACAACGCATGTCAGTGGTTGATTTTACCTTTGGCGGTATTGCTAACCCTATTGCGGGTATTGTGTCGGGCTTGGTATTGCTGGGTGAGTCTTTCACCCCATTCCAGTACAGTCTAATGATTGGCATGATCGTTATGTCATTACTTCCTCAGGTCATTCTAGCCATTCGGCAGAATAGGCCAGCCCCAGCTGAATGTCAGAGCAACTAACTTAACCAGCCGCGCGACCTAGCGCGGCTTTTTTTGTTTTTGGGGAACGTAACGAAAGTGGCAACTATACTCAAACCACACAATCTCACTGAACACTTTTGATTTGACTTACCCGCTACACTGTCGACAACATCGATGAAGTGGTTCAATCATGACAAGACTGGAGGCCTAAATGCCGATTGCGAACTGCTTTCTCTCTCCTTGCGTAGTGAACAATGAAAATACAAGTAACGAATTAATTGATCGCTGGGGAGTACACTCTGGGTTCAATCCGTCAGAGATGACCTTCACAGTCCTAAAAGCTGAAGAGCAAATGGGCAAAAGTTATGACGCCATTTGTACCTTATACTTACCCAGCCTTTGGTCACGAGAGTCAATAAGCTTACTCCAAACCGGACTTGCAAAAGCGATCGCTGAGGTTTACCAACTGGAATCGACAAAAGTAATCGTGATAACTTCGATTGTTGAACCCAATAGAGTTGTTGAAAATGGCGAGGAAGTGAGTTGGTAAAGCAAAACCTTTCATCCGCTAAGGCACGAAATACACAGTTTTAAACAAGGAATTACCGTGGAAATCTGGAAGCTACTTTTCTTCATACCTGCATGTTTTGCGCTAAACATGACACCCGGCCCTAATAACCTACTTTCGATGAACAATGCTCGCTGTTATGGTTTTCACTCAGCATTCATGGCAGGGTTAGGAAGAATTGCCGCTTTTTCAGCAATGATTGCTTTAGCAGCTTCTGGGTTAGCTGTCGTACTCTACGCTTCTGAGACGCTGTTCTTTACCATAAAACTGTTCGGCGCAGCTTATTTGCTATGGATAGCCTTTAACCTTTGGCGATCTGAAACCAGCCCAATAGGGGAATTAGATCGCTCGCGAAGCAAGCTCGGCTTAGCCAAGCAAGAGTTTCTGTTAGCAGCAGGCAACCCCAAGGCCATCTTGATTTTTACTGCCTTCCTTCCACAATTCGTTGATGTTTCTGCCAACGTCAATCAACAGTTCTTTATCTTAGGTATGACTTTCTTAGTCTTAGAGCTAGCAGCCATTGCTCTCTACGCATTATTTGGTCTCTACTTAAGAAAATGGTTCTTACAACCTAACCTGGCTAAGCGTTTCAATCGTACGTGCGCCAGCCTCTTAGCGCTCTCTAGTGCTAATCTACTTTTTAGCCGTCAACAATAAGCCTCATCCCTGAGGCTATTTCTTTATCAATGTGCGCGAATTTTCGCGATTTCGCCACTCGAGCTCCCTAAACATTGATGCTCTAAAGGTTCTTTGGCGATGCAGCCCATGAGTGTCTCGATATCACTGGGGCAAGAGACAAGAAATGGCCCTTTACACTGTAAACTCACCACGTATTTCTAATGTTGCTTTTTTACCCTAATTTAATTAGGGTAAAAATATGACTTATTTAGCAAGTTACACTTCACCAGTTTGTTGCTGCTGTAATCGTTTCGATTTACGGCGGCTTTCGTGTAGCTACTAGTTAGCAAAATAATTTACCCAATGATAGGCCGCTGATGTTTTCATCCGCGGCCTTTTTGCATTTTAAGGAATTCAGTTATGGATAGATCTCCCCTCTCGCTTTACAACACAATGGAACGAACTGTGCAGCCGTTTCACTCTATCAAAACCAACCGAGTTGGACTCTACGCATGTGGTCCTACCGTGTACGACTATGCACACGCAGGTAACCTGCGCACTTACCTGTTTGTCGATATTCTTCGGCGCGTGTTGACCATCAACGGCTATGACGTTAATCATGTCATGAACATCACTGATGTTGGCCATTTAACATCTGATGCTGACACTGGTGAAGACAAAATGGAGAAAGGTGCAAGAAAACAAAATAGATCCGCTTGGGAAATCGCGCTCTACTTTGAGCACGCCTTTCTCGACGACCTTGAACAGCTCAATATTCAAACGCCAACCACTATTTGTCGAGCGACAGAACACATTCAAGAGCAGATCGATTTTATCCTAAGCCTAGAAGAGAAAGGATTTACTTACCAAACTAGCGACGGTGTCTATTTTGATACCAGCAAACAGGCAGACTATGGACAGCTCGCAAAACTGGATAAGTCGGGTCTAGAAGCTGGGATTCGAGTCGAAATGGCAGAGAAAAAGCATCCAACCGATTTTGCACTTTGGAAGTTCTCAGGTACAAAATCACGTCAGATGGAGTGGTCAAGCCCTTGGGGCACCGGCTTTCCTGGCTGGCATATTGAGTGTTCAGCGATGGCAGAAAAATATCTCGGTGAGCGCTTCGATATTCACGTGGGTGGGGAAGACCATATTCCAGTTCATCACACCAACGAGATCGCTCAATGTCAGGCTAAAAATGGTCACATCCAAGCGAACTATTGGTTACACGGCTACTTTCTCCAACTCAACAAAGAGAAAATATCCAAATCAGGCACCTCACTTCGTTTGGATGCCCTGATCGAGCGCGGATATGAACCGCTAGCGTATCGATACCTTACCTTAACGAGCCACTACCGCAGCCATTTAAGCTTTACTTGGCAAAGCATGGAAAGCGCTCAAACCGCACTCAAGCGCATTAGAAACAAGGTTGCAAACCTTGCCGATGGTGGCAAGGCAATTTCAGAATACAAAACCCGCTTTATCAACCTGATTAATCAAGATTTAAATATGCCAAAAGCGCTCGCCTTGTTATGGGAGGTATTAGATAGTGACTTCTCCTCAGCAGATAAAAAAGCGACCGCGCAATTCTTTGACCAAGTGTTTGGCCTTAATCTCGATCATATTGAAATGTTGGAGGTTCCAGCAGAAATCATATCGCTAGCGCAAATGAGACTAGAATTGAAACAAGAGAAAAGGTTTGAAGAGGCAGACCAAATCCGCAGCCAGCTTGCTGAACTAGGCTATCAGGTTGCAGATAAAGGTGACACCTTTGAAGTACTCCCGCTTTGATACGTTAGTCCTCTTAAGCGACGTGTGTTCCCCGCGTCGCTATCACATTAGTTTTGAGCGTCCAACTGGTACTTTAATCTTGTTCAATCGGCTTTATCACTCGGCATGGGTTACCTGCTGCGACGACGTTGGCCGGAATGTCTCTGGTAACAACACTGCCCGCACCAATCACGGAGTTCTCTCCTATCGCGACACCTGGGCATACAATGACTCCACCACCAAGCCAGACGTTATCGCCAATGGTAATCGGTGTGCCAAATTCAACCCCGTCTTCCACTCGCCCTTTTACATCTAGTGGGTGGCCTGCTGTATAGATCTGCACGTTAGGCGCAAACAGCACATTATCGCCAATATGTACCTCAGCGACATCAAGCACCACACAGTTGAAGTTTGCGTAGAAATTTTTGCCCAACTTAATGTTTGATCCGTAATCGCAACGAAATGGCGGCTCAAGGTAGGCCCCTTCGGAGTCAGGAATCAAACGATCAACAGCGCTACGCCATTCAGGAGTATTGGGAATACTATTATTCAATGTCTGTAACACCTTACGGCACTCAATGCGCTCATTGAATAGTTCTTCATCCCACGCTTCGTATGGCTCACCAGCGAGCATCTTTTGTTTTTCTGTTCTCATTGCAGTTACCTAAAATCACCAACAAACCTTCTTTAAGGGCAGCAATATCGCATACTCCTAAGCTGTTTTTTCACCTACCTAAATCTAAATTATGACGACGTGGAGCCCATCACTTTTTGCGTCAGCGAATCGTTATTCAACGGTGATCATTCATCGTTTTGACCGATGCCAGAAACGAATTTAATTCACCATGGCAAGTAATAGCTCATAGAAACATTTCGCCGCAGGGCCCGTTTTCACCCCTTTTGGCAAAGTAAGGTGCAGCGGAACTTGATAACAGTCGCTCTGTTCAACGCTCAGAACCGCCAATTGGCCTTGATTGCGCTGCTTAATCACATGCTCAGGCAAACGGCAAAATCCGACGCCTTGCTCTACCGCGCGAAAAGCATGATCAAAATTATCTACCGTAATACGCTGATTGGCTTTCAACCACCCAACACTCAGGCCTTCGGAACTCGCGCCTAAATCACGAACGACAATTTGGCAATGAGTGGCAAAATCAGCCACACAGAGCGACTGCTTTTTCGCCAATGAATGGTGTTTGGCTACCACAGGCAACATAGTTGTCATCGCATAAGCTTGTGCTGGGTAGTTAGTGACCGGCAAAGTAATGATGGCAACATCAGCCTGCTCTGTTGTCACCATTTCGGTCGTTTTGGACAGAGAGGTTTCAACCACCCGAATAGAGGTAGCACTGTTACTTTGAAGATACGTGGCCATCGCCTTATAAAGCATCGATGGGTCACATAGGTGGTCCATCGCTACTAGGATCTCAGATTCAACCCCTGCCGCAATTTGTTGACTCAACGCTTCAAGGTCTCGAGCCTGCTCCAACATTCCACTGGCTCGCCTTAGTAAGGCTTTACCTTGTGACGTTAACGCAGCTCTTCGACCTTTTACTTCCACCAGCTGAACACTCAGTTGATCTTCGAGCTTTTTAATCGAATAGATCAGTGTTGTATGGCTTTTGTTTAACGCTAAGGCTGCTGCTTGAATGCTACCAGCCCGGTCGATCTCTTGCAGAGTGCTCCATTGCTCTAAGGTACTTTTAAGCCTCATGATTAACCTGTCAATTTTTTAGACATTAATACGCAATATTATGAACTTTTCTGTGCAATTTATATAGATAAGATTAGATCCATCAACAAGGAGTCGCGATGGTCGCACTCCCTTATTTGGCAGGAAAGAATGATGAAACTACTACAAGTCGATTTCGATTATCACGGACCTCTGGGCGCAGAAATGTCTGATGCCTTGGTCGATTTAGCCCACTCTATCAATCAAGAACCGGGGATGATTTGGAAAATCTGGACTGAAAATGAGGAACAAAAGCGTGGTGGCGGTATCTATTTGTTCACAGATGAAATAAGTGCTCGTGCTTACTTAGAGATGCATAGCGCAAGGCTACAACAAATGGGCGTTCAAGAGGTGAGAGGAGTGATATTTGATGTCAACGCACCACTCACCGCCATCAACTCAGGTCCAATAAGCCGTTAATGGAGCATAGAATGAATAACAAAACCTTTCTTACCATTCATGGTGTTATCTACTCTCTTTTTGCCTTTGCCCTGTTCTTTGTACCTAAAGTGATGTGGCCAGTGTATGGCGTGGAGATAAACGATCAATATGCTTTGTTCCTCTCCCAACATACCTCCATTTTCTTAGGTGGTATAGCGGCAGTAAGTTTACTTCTACGACAAATTGAACATGTAGAAACGCAACAGCAATTGCTCAAGGCCTTCATTGTCACCAACGGACTTGGGGTCATCATTACCGGCTATGCTGGAGTCACTGGCATTTTTGTTGGCTTAGGTTGGAGCGATCCCGCGTTCTTTGCACTGCTCACTTGGCTCAGTGTGCGTCAGCTAAACAAGCAATAAACCTATATCGCGCCTCACTTTCGGGGCGCGGCTTCTCTCTCGCCTTTAACTCATATTGTGCGTAGAATACGCGCTCTTTACCCATTTACAGAGCATACAAAGGCAGACGGTTTGCACACAGTAGAACAACTTAAACGCGGCGAGTTACATGGTATCGTTCGACTCAAACTCTCAGAGCAGTTAACAGAGTTACCCGAAGAGATCTTATCACTGGCGGATTCTCTTGAGATCTTAGACTTATCCGATAACCAGCTGACCGATCTCCCTTCGTGGCTCGCAGACCTCCCAAAGCTTAAGATTGTTTTCGCCTCTAACAACCAATTTACCCATTTACCTTTAGTGCTGGGACGCTGTGAACAGCTTGAAATGATCGGCTTTAAAAGTAACAAAATTTCCCGAGTATCAGGCGATGCTCTGCCTGAGCAACTGCGTTGGTTGATTTTAACAGATAACCGGATTGAGCAGCTTCCGCAAGCACTAGGCCATCGACCTCGCCTACAAAAATTGGCACTTGCTGGAAACATGATCAAGGAACTTCCAGGCAGCTTTGTCCTACTCGAAAACTTAGAGTTAGTTAGACTTTCAGCCAATCAATTACTGCATTTCCCAGATGTACTGCTCGAACTACCTAAGCTAGCTTGGATGGCATTTTCTGGTAACCCATTCTGCGAGCGTACGACTCATATCACTAGTGTACCGGATGTCTCTTCTGATTCTTATCAGCTAAATCATGTATTGGGTCAAGGGGCTTCTGGGGTGATCTCGCATGCAAACTGGCTTGATCGTAACTTTGATTTTCCTGACCAAGTCGCAGTCAAAGTCTTTAAGGGTGAAGTCACCAGCGACGGCTATCCTCAAGATGAGCTGCAAGCCTGCTTACAAACAGGTTTACACTCCAATTTGGTGGAATCGATTGGTCAAGTGAACGAGAAAGAGTGTCTTGCCTTGGTAATGGCCTTGATTCCCGAAGACTACTTCAACCTTGGTTTGCCTCCAACACTCAAGACTTGCACGCGCGATGTATTCAAGCCAGATTTCAGCCTCTCAATTAAACAGATTGAAAAAATCGTTGATCAGATGATCGACGTATTTAATCACATGCATGACAACAAGGTTTGTCACGGAGATCTGTACGCTCATAACGTACTGGTTAATAAAGAGAGTAAAATGATCTTTGGCGATTTTGGTGCGGCTTCTATTTATGATTATTTGAACGAATCACAACAACGCGGAGTGCGTAAAGTCGAAGCTCGTGCCCTAGCCCACTTTATCGATGATTTACTGTCTATTTGTCATCCCCGCGAGCAGCAAACCGCCGCGTATTCTTCATTACGCAATTTAGCTCGTCTAGCGAGTTAGAGATAAACTGAGAAGTAAAATCCTATCAGTCAGAGCGCTTACCGTTAGCGCTCTTTTTGATCGAGTTCATCTTGCAAAGCTTCTAACTGCTGCAATATTACAAGAAACTTCTCACCGAATGGAGTCACTTGATATTCAACTCGCGGTGGCAACTCGTTGAAGACAACCTTATCCAAAATACCAAACTCAACATTACGCTTTAAACACTGATTGAGCACTTTGGTCGATAAACCTTCCACATTTCTTACCATCTCCCCCGGACGATTAATGCCCGCAGCCAATAGCTGATAGACAGTGAGCGACCACTTGCAACCGTATATCGCTTCAACCATACGAGCGCTGTTGTGAGGTGCTGTTTTTCTTGGAAAAAGTTTTTCCTTGTTATTCATAAAGATGTACCAAAAAGTACCTACCCTACCGATTTGTACTTACTATTCAGTTAGTTAGATTGTTCTTAATATTAGCACGTCCCAATCAATCAGGAGAAAGAAAATGACCTTCAATAATCAAGGAACGGCGCTAATCATTGGTGGCTCTAGTGGCATGGGCTTTGAAACAGCAAAGCAACTGCTTGAACACAATATCCCTGTCATCATCGTTGGTAACAATGCCACGAAACTGGAACAAGCTCGAGTTCAACTAGCAGCATATGGACACGCAGAAGCATTGCAAGCCGACTTGTATGACAATGGTTCGGTTGCCGATTTGATTGACCACATTACGTCATTCAACAAACCAATTAGCTACTTAGTAAATGCAGCAGGTTACTTCAATCCAAAACCATTTATTGAGCATAGCGAGCAAGACTACGACCGTTATCATCAGCTCAACAAAGCCATGTTCACTATTACACAAGCAGTAGTGAAAAACATGGTGGCAAACCACTTTGGTCGCATCGTCAACATTGGTTCGATGTGGGCTAAACAAGCCATTAAAGCAACGCCGTCTTCTGCCTATTCGATGGCTAAAGCTGGCTTGCATGCCATGACCCAACATTTAGCCATGGAGCTTGCTGAGCACAACATACGTGTGAATGCCGTTTCTCCAGCAGTCGTAAAAACACCAATTTATGAGACCTTCATTGAGCCTAAAGAGGTTGATCAAGCACTGGAAGGCTTTAACGATTTCCACCCGATTGGCCGTGTAGGTTCAGCGCGTGACGTCGCCAATAGCATTGGCTTCTTACTCTCTGATAATGCAGATTGGGTCACTGGCGCAATTTGGGATGTTGACGGCGGCGTAATGGCCGGTCGAAACTAAACTTAGTGAGAGGCGGATACGCCTCTTACTTGCCACCAATTGGATACCAAGGAGATATAGATGCTTAATATGAACTTTTCCGAGCGTGTCGTAATCAACACAGAAACACAACCATGGGTGGCAAGCCCTGCCAAAGGGGTTTGGCGCAAACCGCTAGAAAGGGAGAGCGCAGAATCTGGTCATACAACCAGCCTAGTTCGCTATGAAGCAGGCTCTCGTTTCAACACACACCCTCACCCTGCAGGTGAAGAAATATTTGTTCTACAAGGCGTGTTTTCAGACGAAACTGGAGACTATGGAGCGGGTACGTATTTACGGAACCCTCCGGGAAGCCAGCACGCCCCTTTCAGCGAATCGGGGTGTGATATTTTGGTCAAGCTCAATCAGTTTGATACCAAAGACAAACAAAGTGTACGTATTGATACGAATCAGCAGGCGTGGCTAGCTGGCATTGGCGGTCTTGAGGTGATGCCATTACATGAGTTTGAGCACGAACATGTTGCACTCGTAAAATGGCCTAAAGGAGAGCGATTCCAGCCCCACCGTCATTTTGGTGGAGAAGAGATCTTTGTTTTGTCAGGTGAATTCATCGACGAGCACGGACATTACCCAAAAGGGACGTGGATTCGTAGTCCTCATATGAGTGAGCATTTTCCATACGTTGAGCAGGAAACCATTATCTTGGTCAAAACGGGGCATTTACCGTTAGCGTAGATGTGGTTACAACTTAGAAATAGCAAGTCGAAAGATCGCCTTAAGCGGCTCGAGATCAAGATAAACCCCAGCAATATTGGCTTCAACCCACTGTTGCTGGGAGATCGTAGGCCAATTGAGGTCATAACCAAGAACAAATAACATCTCTTCGAAGAAGAAGCGCTGCACACGTCCATTGCCTTCTCGAAATGGATGAAGTAAGTTCATCTCACAAAATAGCGAGGCGACTTCGTTGATGAAAGTCTCGTTATCGTCAATATTGGCAAGTGACGGAATTAGCTGAAACAGCTTTTCACCTTCAACTTCGATCCGTGGAACAGTGCAAAACCGGGTATCTCCTTTTGAGATATCAACCTCTCGTATGTCGCCGGCCCAAGAAAACAGGTCTTGGAATAAGTAGAAGTGTAAGTGTTTTAGGTGGGAAAAAGTAAACTCATCTATCGAGGTTAGATCACTTTGATAAGTCCGATAACGCTCTGCCGTAAACGCAACTTCCGCTTCAGCCAGTTGGTCTGCATCACGTAGGTTAAGCAGATTGATTAATACATCGCTTCCTGCGTAGCAGTACTTATCATGATAAACACCATACTTATCGCGCATATTTCCTTTTTAGTTCTGCAATTGTGCGGTTTTCACTCTCTTCCTTTAGCGTCATACCTTCATATTTTAGGCTAACTTTGAAATTCTCAGGTTTCGGTGTAAACGATTTTTTCGTTCGTGTTGGCGCAGCATCAGAAGATGGATTGGACATAGTTACCTCTGCTTATAGATCTGATTCAAGTGTAACCCACAATATGAACCGCTTCTACCCAGCCCATATTGTGTTGCGATCTATGGCGATTGTGTGAAGATTATCGACCGCCAGCAAGCTCAAGAAACGTGCCGGTGACAAACGATGCTTCATCAGACAGCAACCAAACAATAGCATTTGCGACTTCTTCTGGTGTACCACCACGCTTAAGTGGAAGATTGGGACCCAAGCGATCAACTCGTCCTGGCTCACCGCCATCAGCGTGCATTTCTGTATGGATACAACCTGGTCGTACACCGTTCACACGAATGTCCTCTCCAGCTAACTCTAAAGAGAGCCCTATGGTTATTGAGTCCATCGCCCCTTTTGAGGCGGCGTAATCCACGTACTCGAAAGGAGCACCTAATCGAGACGCCGCTGAAGACACGTTCACAATTGCCCCATGCCCATTGGCCTGATCGAATTGATTAATAAAGGTTTTACAGCAAACAAAGCAGCCGATCACGTTAGTATCAAGTACCTGCTTAAATCGAGCCACATCGATATCACGCAGCTCAGATTGAGTAAACAGGATGCCTGCGTTGTTGACTAAGTGAGTCACGCAGCCATAGCGCTGACGAGTCGCAGCAAACATTGCCTCCACTTGGGTTTCGTTACTGACGTCAGCCTGATAAGAAAAAGCATCACCTCCCTGTGCGATGATCTCATCGACTACTTGCTGCGCTTGCTCTTGGTTGCGATGATAATTGACGCAGACCGAATACCTCTGCTTCGCCAATAGCAAACATGTCGCCGCACCAATCCCCCGACTACCACCCGTCACAATTACAACTTTTCTCATCTTCGTTCCTTGACCATTTCGACTGACTTTACACTGTAAACCTAACCGATTTGAGCCATCTTTTTAACCCCTTCGAGCAGTACATCAACTAGTAAAGTCAATGCCTTAGGTTGATATTTCCGCTGTTTGTACACTAAATATGCTTGTCGGTCATTGCGGTGAAACTGAGGCAAAATGCGCGTTACATTCATCTCATCATTGATATGACGAAAAGGCAGTGATGCAACACCTAACCCTTTCTCCACTGCCGCACAAACTGACACAATGTCGTTTACCACTAACCTAGGTTTGATCGTCATAAGTTCAACCAGTGCATCACCGTGATAGACTGGAATATCAACCACGTGATCGACACTGATCCAGTCAAGTTTCGCCAGTTGCTTGAGATCAGTAACAGTATCATCAAGGGTAAGGAGGTACTCAGGACTGGCAAAAAACGCATGCTGAGCCTTAAAAAGGGGCCGAGCAATCATATCGTCCAATCCTGTTGTATCGAACGTCATTAATAAATCTCGATCGGACTGGGGAACAACTTGCTCTTGGCTCAACACCAAATCAATGCTCACCTTAGGATAATCGGACAGAAACTGTTCTATGACCTCGCCGACAAATCCGCGATAAAAGTTGTGGGGTAGAGCTAACTTTATTGAGCCAGAGACCTCTCCGCTGTCTGAGATGAACTGCCCAAAGCCTGATTCAATCGACTCGATGCCGCTTCGAAGCAACTCAAATGCCTGCATGCCACTTTGTGTTGCGACCAGCTCCCTTCCCTGCTTCTCAAGCAATCGGGTATTTAAACGCGACTCTAACGCAGATAAGCGACGTGACATGGTAGAAACGGGTAGCTGAAGCTTCTTCGCTGCCGCTAACAGTGAGCCCTCTTCCACGACACAACAAAATAGGTAGAAATCATCGATATTTCCAAATATGGAATTCATAGTTCTGTATCTGCATATTTTTCTCAATAATGCTTGGTTATATCCTTATTTCTATCCCGATAACAAGTGAAACAAGGACAAACTATGACTCGTAAACATTTTTGGATCTCTGCCCTACTTTCTTCATTCACTATGGCTGTGATCATGTCTGGCCTGCTATCAGGCTATAAACTTGGATTTGGTTCTGAGTGGCCCTCAGTGTGGTTGCAAAGCTTTTCGCTTGCATGGCCTTGCGCGCTACTACTCAACCTGACGGTGTTACCGCAGATACGTCGATTAGCAGCATGGCTTGCTAAACCAAGCGCTATTTCACAGGCATAAAAAAACCGAGCTCAATGGCTCGGTTTTTCGACTCTTTGCGATTACATCTCAGCGTTGTGGTAAACCTGCTGAACATCATCACAATCATCAAGCATATCTAAGAACTTCTGGAACTTCTCAGCGTCTTCACCTGATACCGGAGTGTGTGTTTGAGGTACGAACGTAATCTCTTCCACATCCATTGTTAGATCAGGGTATGCCGTGTTTAGTGCTGTCTTCGTTTTAAAGAACTCAGTGTGAGGTGCAAATACAGTGATCACACCATCTTCTAGTTCAACGTCAGTCACATCAACGTCTTCCATCATTAGCGTTTCTAGAATGACTTCGTCGTCTTCGCCTTTGAATTGGAATACCGCTTGGTGATCGAACATGTGAGAAACTGCACCTTCAACACCAATCTTCGCACCACATTTAACAAAACATTGGCGAACATCTTGGAAAGTACGGTTGCCGTTGTCTGTTAGACAGTCAACGATCACACTTGTGCCACCAGGGCCGAAACCTTCGTAACGTGCTGGAGCGTAGTCTTCACCACCACCACCGTTAGCTTTATCGATAGCTTTGTCGATAACGTGCGCAGGAACTTGGTCCTTTTTAGCTTTTGCGATCAGGTGTTTAAGCGACAAGTTCATGTCTGGATCACCGCCACCGTTTTTCGCGCACATGTAAATTTCTTTACCGTATTTGGAATAAACTTTAATTTTTGCGCCAGCAGTTTTAGCCATTGAGGCTTTGCGCACTTCAAAACTTCTTCCCATCGGGATGTTCTCTCTAATTCAATTTAACGCGAAGGATTTTAGCAAAAAGCGAGAGCTTTTCAATTTTCTCACTTTGCAGAGGAAATGGGTCACATTAGGCGACGCCCATTACTCGCTTATATTTGGTTACGGATTCTAAAAAGAACGCACGTTCGTTGTCATCTCGAATTTTGCCGGCTTCCTGATCGATTTCATCAGGTACAGCTTTCGCTTCACGAAGCTTCCAAACTAAAAACGACGCTTGCTTATCAAGCTCAACCTTATTTTTCTCTTCAGCAGGAAGGTTAGAAAGGTTAATCGACATAAAAACGCTCTGTATCCGTAAAAATATGGAGTGGGAATATACCACACCACAGCACAATGTAGAGCAACAATCGTTGGAAGGGGGCGGATCAGATCAAAAAAAGCGGCAAAAATAAAGGGCGGCATAATCTGCCACCCTTAATGCATTTGTGATTGGATAAGACAACTAGTGCAATAAGCCCAGTTCCTTTGCTTCATCAATTGATAAGCCACTTTCACGAATCTCTCTAAGAGCTTCAATACGACGACGTGCTTCCGCACATTTGACCGATTTTACCGGCTTCTGTGACTCGACTTCTTCCGTGAAGTCCCACTTATCTGCAATCTTAGTCATTTCATCATGGTCAATAGAATTAATGGACATAAAAACCTCCGAACAAACCATGCTAGGGACAGCTAATCTGTAGCAAAACAGACAGCCCCTTGTTAAGAATTTTAGCTCCAGAATGTGATTCTGCTAATAGTTCGAAAAGTCTTATCGATTTTTCTATAAATAGGCTTTGCATGCCCGTTTTTCTAGCAGTACATTTAAAGAATTACCCCCAAAGAAAATGAGCTGATCTGGCTCTCATTTTTTCTTCCCTTCTCTCGAACTTTTTGCCACAAGATTGACGAGCTTGAATAATTTTTAATCTGCACTTTTTCGACTCACTTCACCCTTTTTATCTCGAGTTCTTTTCACTCACGAATTAAGAGTTAATGATAATCATTATCTTTTACTTTTTTGGTAGGTAAGAATATGAGTCAATCTTTTCTCCAGCATGCGTTTCATGCTGACCCGATCATTCAAATTCGCGATCTTTGCGTTGACTACATTACTGACCACGGCGATTTCCAAGCGGTTAAATCGGTCAGTTTTGACATTGGTAAAGGCGAAATATTTGGCCTAGCTGGCGAATCTGGCTGCGGTAAAAGCACCATCGCGTTTGCTATCAACCGTCTACATAAGCCGCCTGCATTTATCTCTGGCGGAGAAATCCACTTTCAGGGACAAAACTTACTTCGGCTGCCTGATGAGCAAATCAACGCTATTCGCTGGAGTGAGATAGCCATGGTTTTCCAGAGTGCGATGAACTCGCTCAATCCGGTACTGCCTATTCTCGAGCAATTCGCCGATGTGCTGCGCCATCATCAAGGAGTAAGCAATGAGCAAGCGAAAGATCGTGCTGAAAAATTACTCGATCTCGTCAACATTCCACGCGATCGACTTACTGAGTATCCTCACCAGTTTAGCGGCGGCATGCGTCAACGCTTAGTGATTGCGATTGCGCTATCTCTCAACCCGAAACTCATTATCATGGATGAGCCAACCACTGCATTGGATGTCGTTGTCCAACGAGAAATCTTGCAACAAATCTATCAACTTCGTGAAGAGTTTGGTTTTTCTGTCTTATTCATCACCCACGACCTCGCGCTGATGAGCCAGCTCTGTGATCGAATCGCTATCATGCGCCATGGCGAAATCGTCGAAGTCGCCGCATCAAAGCAGATCCGAAATGCCCCGCAGCATCCATACACGCAAAAGCTTTGGGCTTCATTCCCAAATATCCATGAAGGCAAACATAATCTAGAAGGAGCTTCGGCATGAGTGAACCGATCCTAAGCCTCAACAATGTAGTCAAAGAGTTCACCATTGGTGGCGGTTTCGCTTCTGAAGAGCGCTTTAAAGCACTTCAAGGGGTAAGCTTCGATATCTACAAAGGACGCACTCTCGCCCTTGTAGGGGAATCTGGTTGCGGTAAAAGCACCTGCGCTCGACTCATGACAAAAGTTTACCCCGCGACTTCTGGTGAAATCTTATTTAATGGGAAAAACATCGATGAGATAGAAAGCCGCAAGGAGTTGCTCGATTACCGAAGCAAAGTACAAATGGTGTTCCAGGACCCATTTGGCTCACTCAACCCAACGCATACCATTGAGCACCACTTAACGCGTCCTTTAAAAATTCACAACCAAGTCGCAGACAAAAAAGACATACCGGCGAAGCTCCAGGAGTTAATCAAGCTGGTGGAACTAGCCCCAGATACGTTGAAGAAATTTCCTCATGAGTTAAGTGGCGGCCAAAGACAAAGAGTAAACCTAGCAAGGGCGCTAGCAGTCGGTGCGGAAGTTATACTCGCCGATGAGCCAACCTCAATGCTCGATGTCTCTATTCGTCTCGGAGTTCTTAACCTGATGCAGAGAATGAAAAAAGAGTTTGGTATCGGTTTTCTTTACATCACCCATGATTTGGCCACAGCACACTACATCGCCGAAGAAACTGCCGTGATGTACAAGGGGCAGATCGTCGAATGGGGAGATACTCAGGCGATCTTAACCGATCCGCAACATCCTTATACTCAATTGCTGATCTCAGCAGTCCCAGATCCAGATCTGCCGTTTGGCAAACTGGTTGAGAGTGAACCAAACTATTCTGTAGATGCCGATCTAATTCGCGCCAACAGCGCGATTGTTCAGGAAGGATACAAACAAGTTGGGCCAAATCACTTTGTAAAGCAATGGGTTGAAGCAGCATGATGAAACTAGATACGTGGGTAGATCAAATGGGTGAGTGGTATAAAACGCGAAAGCATGATCAAGAGGAAACATTGGAATCTTTGATCTTATGTGTACCGCAAGCCGTTTGGGGACCAATGATCACCGAGCAACAAAGTAAAGCCATCGCTTGCTGGTTGGACGGTTGCCTGCGTATCTATCAACATAACCACTATGAAAAGCCAGACAAAGCCTATCAGTACCTTCAACTGGCTTATAGTAAGCTTCAGCAAGTCGTATCTAACCCAGCGAGTGAATTGGAACTCAAAGACTGGTGTATGAAGCGGCTCCAGCACTTAGCAGTGCTCACTCTTGAGTTTTGTAATCAGCAAGAGCATACCTCATGGCAGTTAGAGTCTGACCAATTGATCGAATCCCATGTCAACTTCATGGCGGCACAATCCTGGAACGAACCTCGGATCAATGATCAAGGCAGAAACGCTTTGCACTAACGATTCCCTACTCTTTACGGATCGATGATCATGGTAATACCTTGATCATCGATCCGTAAAATCTATCTATAGACTCAACCTAAATTAAGTAATCTACTGAATTTAAGACAAAAAAAAGCGAGTTCAGAGAACTCGCAAAAATATTCAGAATGAATGTAACAATATGAGCCAATCTATCAGGGATTATCCAATCCCTCATTCATCAGAAAGGACAAAAGGTTGTCTATTCGGGATAAATCTTATCCAACTCACCGGTCGCCAATGTCAGTTGATTGTCAGGGGAATGTAGTAGGTTTGTTCAATTGAGTATCGAATGTAACAAAGCATAAATGAATGTATAGAAACGAAAAAGCCAGCGCAGAGACGCTGGCTTTTGTCTTATTTCAAAGCGTTATACCGCAACTTCATCGAGTGCTCTGAACACGGTCTCATCAAGGTGGCCTTCAAAGACCTGTTTACATACTTTGCGTCGCACAGCGAGGCCGGCGATCAGCCGTTCAATAGACAAGTGCTTGTTTTCACTTTGACCATTGTACAACTCAACCATTTTACTCAGCGTTTCATAAGGAATCGCATTTTCACCTACTCGTAGGTAATCAAGCTTGTCTATGAGCTCCAGACACTCTTCTTGGATAGAGTTATGGGAATGCCCGGTCATTGCAGCTAAAGCTGTTATAGAGCGTTCTAGAGCCTCTGGAGAGGTATATTTGGATAGAGTAATGGTAATTTCGTCTGCATTGATCTCCACCAGGTGTTTACGCTGCTTAACTCGACGCCCCAATTTGCCTTTCGGGGAGCGCTCTTTGCGTTGAATCGGTTCAAACTCGCCATCAATGATTTGCGACATTTCTTCGAGTTGTTTCTTAGTCACCATTTCATTGCGCAGTGGGTTTGGCAATGTTGGCGCCATATTGCGCTTACCTGCATTGGTCGTGCGAGCACGAGAGTATCGCAATACCTCTTCAGCATCACATTTGATGTCAAACTGATAATCTTTGATCTTGCCTTTATCCAGCACTGTAGAGATCGTCAGGTGGTAGCCCCATAAGTTGACGACAAAAAGATCCTCACTCCCCTTACCATCAGACAAGCGTTTTAATTCACGGATCAGATCCATCGAGAATCGACGCCATTCGATGTTTCTTGCCAGCTTTTGGTTGAGCTCACTGAGTAGCATTTCATCGCTGTGACGACGAACCATGCGGCTACGGAAGTAACTGTAAAGCTGGAAAACCAATGTGTGCTGCTTCAAGATCTCAGGTGGAAACAGGAAGAAATAATCTCGAGTTAATAGCTCTTCGTAGAACGATGGCTCCCACACTAGGATATACAGGTTCGGTTTAATGCGAATTTCGCCGTCAGCGTTCTCTGTAGGGGCCTCTTCCGATGCAGTAATGGTACGGGCTAAGAATCGGAAACGATCGCTCTTAAAGCCTTCTGGCATGTTCTCGCTCAACCAGCGACCGGTGAGTTCATGGAGTTGAAAGTCTGTAAATTCAATACGATCAATACTATCACGAATAGAATCGCGCGCTGGTCCACTATCTTTCTTGCCTCGCAATGACAAGATATCCGTAATGTAGAGCGGCGTTTTATTCGGAACCTGAGTTCCGTCAAGTTGATACTGGTGTTGATGATGCTCGTGATACTGCACTGTTAGGGTGAACAACGCAAACAAGGTCATGAGATCATCAACCGTCATGATATTTTTGGATGATCGAGTTTCGATCACTGCGCGAGTACCAGAGATCGAAACCATGCTTTTCTGGTATTGTTTACGAGTTCGAGGTGGTGCTAACGCTTGATCAATGATGCCAGCCCAGTTAGTCGGTGACACAACAAACTGATCCGCTTCGTCTTTCATCGCTGGTGGAACGTTCAATCCATGCTCGTTGAGCAAACGCTTGTTGACTTGAGTTTGTGCAAGCGCCTTGGAACGTTTTTGTTTTTCGTTTTGTTTTACTGATTCAGTAACCAAACTTGTCGCACCAAGCACGGAAATCAGCTGATTGGGATTAACAAACCGATGCAGCATGGTTTTGCCTGCTAAGCCTTCTTCGAAACGAACAGGCACTTGTTGGAATAATCCAATATTCACTGCAGCACGAAGACGCTGCTGGATGGCTGCTCGAGTTACTTGACCATCTGTTGCTTCAATCAACTCCGTCGTTGAGACCAAACCGTCTTTGCTGCTAAAACCACGTAGAGAAATCAAATTCAGAAGTTCTACGATACTTTTCGTCACCCCTTTGAAATGTTGGTATTGCTCTATCCAGTTAACTGCTGTTTCTGAAACCTCGAATAGATGTCCATCTTTATGGCTTCTAGGGAGTTTGATCAGTATTTTTTCTTCTGAACTCATTATTAGATCCGTGTCACACTAGCCGTAATATCGCTATAGTTCCAGAAGAATAAAGAAAAAAAGATCATAAATAAAGAAAAAACTTGTTGTTTTTAAATAACTGATCTTTCTGATTATTATGATCTTAATTGGTAATATGATCTATTGATCTGGCCATTGATAGGCTCGTAATGGTTTGTTTTTTAAGGTTAATTTTTTTTATGCTCTGAAAGCATGATCATGTAAAAACAGAAAGCATGATCAATAAAACCTTGAAAGCATGATCAAAATTACTAAGAACGATGATCATCAACGTAGTGAAAACATGATCAATGCATAACTAGAAGCATGATCATCAAGATTACACACATTATCCACAAGCACGAGGATAACTTATTGATCTGATGGAAGTCGTATCTTGATTTTAGTGGCCAAAAATGCGAAACGATGATCAAGGTGAAGGAATTGTAAGTCATTTTTCGGGCATATATCAAACTTAGAGCAAGTTGAAATGACACTGCAGTTATTTTATCCACAATGGGGGGCGATGGATTGAAATAGCGAAAGCATGATCAAGTTATCGTCCAGTAAGTCTTTGTTCAATCAACTTGTCATCAAATCTTCTCAAGTATGTCACCAATTTGTCGTCAAAGCCGACTGTAACTGCATTTCCCCGTAGTTTAGTTGAAATTTTCCATGCTTCCGGGGAGCATTTTTGCTTGATCATTGTTCCGATCTTTTTGATTGAATGATCGCTTACTGAGAAATGATGAGAATGGACCTAAAATCCTTGATCATTGTTCCTAAATAGCCAGTTTACTTTGAAAGCATGATCATGATTAGCTCCTTGATCATCGTTTCGGTGTTTCGGGTTTAGAGCAATGAATTCAATCTCGCCATTTGGTCGCTGCCCTGTTCTGATTGTTTGGCTTGTTTTTGTATAAACGTGATGTTTTTTCTTCGTTTGTTAAATCGAAATGACACCATCCGTAAAATACGATGCAAAGTTAATCGTTCCGGTATTTCTAACGCTATACTTTTTTACATTGTAAATTTGTGACAGTGTGACATTTGAAATCTGAGAGTTTTAAAGTGGTGTAATCCAGCGATAAAACATCAAATATTTGTATGCTTTTCGCTCCAAAACATTAAAAGTATAGAATTCTTTCTATTTAATGTGATTTTTATCCATAAGTGTTTGTTCACCTTTTTATTGTTTATGTATTTAAATGCTGTACAATCGAAGGCAGGTCATTTATTACGGAATTTGGCAATGAAAAGAGATAATACAATTGAGAATCTCAATCGCCTTGCTGAGCAGACTGCTCAAGTTCAAGCTGATCGTATTGAGATTGTTTTGGAAGAGCGCAGTGATGATCATTTTCCTCCAATGTCAAAAGCATTGATGGAAACTCGTTCGGGACTAACACGTCGCAAGCTTGATGATGCTATTAGCAAGCTTGAAGAGTCTGGACATCAATTCACCAAAAATAACGCTAACCACTATTCAATTTCTCTTCAAGAAGCACATATGCTAATGGATGCGGCGGGTGTGCCGAAGTTCCATGAACGTAAGAAAAATGGTGACAACAAGCCGTGGATCATCAATGTACAGAACCAGAAGGGTGGTACAGGTAAATCGATGACAGCGGTGCACCTGGCCGCTTGTATGGCGCTAAATCTTGATAAGCGTTACCGCATTTGTTTGATTGACTTAGACCCTCAAGGTTCGTTACGTTTATTCTTGAACCCTCAGATCAGCATTACCGATCACGATAATATTTACTCTGCCGTCGACGTTATGTTGGATAACGTTCCTGAAGGTGTTGAAATTGATAAAGAGTTTTTGCACAAAAACGTATTGCTTCCAACGCAATACCCGAACTTAAAGACAGTATCTGCGTTCCCTGAAGATGCAATGTTCAACGCAGAAGCGTGGCAGAACCTTTCGCAAAACCAATCGCTTGATATTGTTAAGCTGTTAAAAGAAAAGCTGATTGACCAAATTGCTGATGATTTTGATGTCATCATGATTGATACTGGTCCGCACGTTGATCCATTAGTTTGGAACGCAATGTATGCATCGAATGCACTGTTGATTCCTTGTGCGGCTAAACGTTTAGACTGGGCTTCGACGGTTAACTTCTTCCAGCATTTACCTACTGTTTATGAGATGTTCCCTGAGGATTGGCAAGGGCTAGAGTTTGTTCGTCTGATGCCAACGATGTTTGAAGACGACAATAAGAAGCAGGTCGCTGTTCTTACAGAGATGAATTACCTTCTTGGTGACCAAGTTATGATGGCGACAATCCCTCGTAGTCGCGCATTTGAAACTTGTGCTGACACGTACAGCACTGTTTTCGATCTCACAACTGGTGATTTTGAAGGTGGTAAGAAAACACTTGCTACAGCGCAAGATGCGGTTCAGAAAAGTGCATTAGAGCTTGAACGCGTCCTTCACAGTCATTGGACTTCACTAAACCAGGGGTAATAGAACATGGCAATTAAAACTTCAGATTTGAATGCACGTCTTTTCGGTAAAGCGAATAAGCGTCATGTGACAACCCCGCAGCAGGCTCAACAAGCAGCGAAAGAGCAAGCCCAAGTGATTGAGTTGGCTGTTGCTGGGGAAGAGACTGTGCAATTTGAATTGGTCCGTATTCCTGCAGATCAAGTAGAAGCAAAAACGGTCGTCTTTGCAGAGAATGCTCGTGAACAGTCTTTCCTAAACGAACACGCGTTGTCGGATGTTTTAGTGACGTTACGTGAGCGCGGCCAGCAGTATCCAGCGGTCGGTCGTAAACGTGAAGATGGTAAAATTGAAGTTCTGGACGGCAGTCGTCGTCGCATGTCATGTATTTTGGCAGAAAAAGAATTTCTGATTTATGTTGGCGACAATATTAGTGGTGAGCACGCGAAGTTTCTTTCTGATGTAGCAAACGCTCACAAGCCACTTTCTTTGTTTGAAAAAGGCAAAGAAATGCAGGCGAAGCTTGAGAGCGGTGACGCTGAAGATCAGAAAGCTTTAGCAAAGATGTTCCAATGCAGTGAGGCATTAGTCAGCGGAGCTTTAAAAGCAGCCGATCTCCCTCTAGAACTGTTACAAGCTTATCCAAATGTCGCAGATTTAGGCCGTCCAACAATTGTTAAGCTTCATAAACAGTTTAACGGTTTGGATGATGATAAGCGTAAGCAGCTTTTAGAGAAATGCAGCTCTAAAGAGGGCTTTGTTTGGCAGCGTAGTGAAGCACTTGGTGTCACGCGTATTACTAAAGATGTTACAGAAACCATCGAAGCATGGATCGATGAACTTGCTCCTAAAAAAGCGGTGGCCTCTGCTAAGAAAGATTTAGTGAAAGGCCGAGCAAGCTATACGCGAAAAGGTCAGAATCTAGCGCTAAATTTAAAGAAAGTAGACGATGCTGTGATGAATGATATTCTAGAATTCATTGCAGACAAGCTTAAGTAACCTGACAATCAGTCATGACAAAAGCCGCCTTGAGCGGCTTTTTTTGTGCCATAATGCAGCCTGCTGTTCGAATAATGACGAGATTTTTCATGGACACTACTCAACGCTTTTTCTCAGACTTGTTAGATTCTGCCGATAGCAGTTTCCATCGCTACGGGGTTGTACTCAGTGGTGATGAAGCATGGCTGATGAACTTAGTAGAATGGATTTCAACCCAGGTTGGAAATCAGGCAGTTTTTCAGTTGGGAGGCCCGTCTCTGTCTTTTGCGCAGCGCTCGGTGACGTTTAATAAAGGCCAGCAGTTACTTGGTCAAGAATGTGGCCTATTGATTTGCGATTTTCGAGAAGCGTTTGATGCGAATAGTTTGAGTGCTGCTCTTGGCTGCGTTAGGGGAGGGGGCGTAATTTTGGTCATCCCACCTTGCTCATACACAAATCAAGCAGAGCAGGTTTGGCTTGAACGAGCGTTTGGCAAGCTTATCCAAGTCAAACAAAATAGGACGCTACCTGAACTCCCCAAAGCTGAGGTCTTCACGCAAGACATATTTCATCAACAATTGAATGCTGTTGAGAGAATTCGCAAAGTCGTTGAAGGACACCGCAAACGTCCATTAGTTATGACGGCTGACAGAGGGCGCGGAAAAAGCAGCGCACTTGGAATAGCGGCTGCTGAATTGATTCAATCAAAACCAATTCATATCTTGGTTTGCGCTCCGACACTTGCGACTGTACAGCCTATATTTGAGCATGCTGCTCGCCTACTGAATGATGCTGAGATGCAAAAGGGCATTTTATCGTTGGAACAGTCCAAGATAGAATTTGTTGCGCCGGATGAATTGCTAAGAACTAGACCGCATTGCGATTGTCTGTTTGTGGATGAAGCATCTGCCATTCCTATTCCGATGTTGCAACAGATGGTTGAGCACTATCATCGTACGGTTTTTTCGACAACAGTACATGGTTATGAAGGCTGTGGGCGTGGATTCACGGTTAAGTTTCAATCTTGGTTAAGCAAGGTTAGATCTGGGACTCAATTTTATTCTCTGTCTCAGCCAATACGCTGGGCCGAAAACGATCCATTAGAACATTGGTTATTTGATAGCTTTCTGTTGGATGTCGATTTAGAAGAGCTCTCGATTCCAGCCCATCAAACGCAACTGACGAAACTAGATAAGGCTCGGCTACTTAAAGAGCCAAAGCTACTTCGTGCATGCTTTGCGTTGCTGGTAAATGCGCACTATCAAACCTCGCCAAATGACTTGATGTTGTTGTTGCAGGATGACTCTATTGACGTGTTTGCTACATTCGAAGGCGACGTGTGTATTGGTTGTATCCTCACGGTTGAAGAAGGAAAATTGAATGGTGATTTAGTTGTTCAGATTCAACAAGGAAAACGTCGACCAAAAGGTCAATTAGTGGCGACGCAGTTGGCTAGCCAGCTTAATATCGCCGAGGCCGCGTTGCAGTCCAGTTTAAGAGTGATGAGAATTGCTGTTCATCCTGCCATGCAAGGACAAGGGATTGGCCAAGAAATGCTGGCACAACTACAAGACACAGCGGGTTACGATTTTTATTCCACCAGCTTTGGAGCAACCAGTGAGCTAGTTAGCTTTTGGCGCCAGAGTGGGTTTATCCCGGTGAAGTTGGGCAGTAGCCGAGATCAAGCTAGCGGAACCTATTCTTTGGTGATGATTTCTCAGCATGCTTCCTGGCTGAATCAAGCTAGCGATTATTATCGTCTCTTTATTCAGTATTCCTTGCCGGTGATTTATCAAAAGCTTGAAATTGACTTAGTCCGTAGTTTGACAGAGCAACTTAATGCTTCCGTTGATTTTACTGGGGCTTTCAGCTTGGTTGATGGCTATCTTTCTGGTGGCTGCCATTATGACAGCGTTGCGCCAATATTAGATAATTGGTGGAAAGCCTCTCCGAGCCTTGTGTCTAAAATGAGCGGCCTCCTTATTATGAAGATTGTTCAGCAGAGAGAGTGGCGTGAGTGTGCGGAGTTGTCTCGATGTGCTGGACGAAAACAGGTTGAGGCTCAGTTCAAATCTGAGCTTTCTGAACTTGTGACCTCGTTTTCTAATTTACACTGTAAAGTGTAAGTTCAAAGAATGCCTTAAGGGCTCCATTCAAATTTACAGTGTAAATGGTCCTTCACTTTACACTGTAAATTAAACTAATTACTTTAATCATCTACCTATCACTAGTGCTATCGCATAAAAAAGTTGTGGTTTTTCTAGTCCTATAAAACCATAAGCTAAGAGACTAATTTAATTACACTATTTCTATTTTCCTCGGATTGGAAAATGGTCGAATCATACATTTTTCGTATATCAGGGATTTGCGAATTACTCAGTTCTTCCTACACTGATTTTTAAGCAACAAGATTAATATTGGCTAGAGATAATAATAAGTGAAGGTTAATTCATGCAATGCTCGCTTTCTGATTCGCTTGATATATCAACCGTGCTAGATTCCGCTGCGGACTACCAGGAGTGGTTAGGTCTAAACTCTCAACTCCTAATTGATGCTTCTAAAGTGGTTCGAGTGGATGCCGCTGGTGTCCAAGCACTCACTTCATTGTTCCTCTCTGCCAAAAATCATTCAATTGATATTCAGCTAACTCAACCAACCGAGGTACTGGTCGAAGCCATCAGAACATTGGGGCTCAAAGACCAAATTAAATGGAATTATGACTTTGGAGAGGACGAAGTATGACAAAAATTCTAGCTGTGGATGATTCTGTTTCTATCAGACAAATGGTGAGTCACACCTTAAAAGATGCCGGTTATCAAGTCGAAACGGCTAATGATGGAAAAGACGCGCTAAGTAAAGTAATGGGCACCAAGTTTGATGTGGTGATATCGGACGTCAACATGCCAAACATGGGGGGCTTTGAATTAGTCAAAGCGTTACGTGAAAAACCTCAATACAAGTTCACACCAATTTTAATGCTAACCACAGAAACAAGCGCAGACAAAAAACAGCAAGGCAAATCTGCTGGCGCGACGGGGTGGTTGGTTAAACCCTTTAACCCAGAAACACTGCTGAAAACATTGAAACGTGTAGTGTAACAAGTTCGGGCTGCAGCTATTAACAGGCAAGGAATAGCAGCCAGCGGTAATACCAAAATTCAATAAGCAAAAATGGTATGCCCTAACAACGTCATTGGTGAGGAGTCTACATGGCTTTAGACATGGAACAGTTGCGTAAGATGTTTTACGAGGAATGTCGTGAAAATCTTGAAGTTTTAGAAGACGTACTTCTTAACTTAGATCCCAGCCAAATCGATGAAGAGTCGATAAACACAATCTTTCGTGCAGCTCACTCCATTAAAGGGGGAGCTGCAACATTCAACTTACTCGATATCAGTGAATTCACCCACTCAGTTGAAGCTTACCTAGATTTAGTCCGTAACGGAGAACGTCAACTTACTTTAGAAACGGTGGACTTGCTTCTTAAAAGTGGTGACTGCATACAGAGTATGTTGGAGAGCCATGAATCTGGCAGTGATACTAATCAGGAATTGTTGGCGAGCGTTGGTGAGCAGCTTCAAACATTATTGGGCAGCGGCTCTGCAGATGCAGAGTCTCAACCAGAAACGCCTCATGAACAACCGAATGGCAATGAAGATTCGCCAGACGGATATTGGCAAATCCTATTCCAACCTCACAAAGAAATCTTTTTTAGTGGTAACGACCCTCTACGAATCATACGTGAACTTAAAGAGTTGGATGATAGTTGCCAAATCGAAGCGCATTTGAGCCAACTTCCTAGTCTAGATGATATGGAAGCTGAGCTCTGTTACACCAGTTGGAGCGCAATACTTCCTGCAAACATTGATGAATCGGCAATTCGAGAAATTTTCGAGTGGGTGGAGGACGAATGCGATTTAACGGTTGAGCTTAAATCGGCCGAGTCGGTTGGACCTTCAGAAGATCTTGTGAACTCAGAAGAGAACTCAAGCGATACTCCACCCCAAGCTTCTTCATCAACATCATCGGAACCTAAATCTAAATCAACCAAAGTCGCTAAGTCAGACTCAAGTGTTAGTTCGATTCGAGTGGACATCGATAAGGTCGATAGCTTGATCAACTTAGTCGGTGAGCTTGTTATCACTCAGTCGATGCTCAATGAAATCGGGAATGACTTTTCCATTGATAAGCTTGAAAAGCTTAAAGCGGGCCTCGACCAATTACTGCAGAACAGCAAAGACTTACAAGAAAACGTACTTAACATTCGTATGCTGCCAATGAGCTTTGCGTTTAGCCGATTCCCGCGTTTAGTTCGTGACTTATCAAGTCGCTTAAACAAACAGGTTAATCTGCAAATCAAAGGTGAGCATACCGAACTGGATAAAACGGTGCTGGAGCGAATTGTTGATCCACTAGTGCATTTGGTTCGAAATGGCATAGACCATGGTATCGAACAGCCAGAATTGAGACTCGAAAAAGGAAAACCTGAGTTAGGGCTTATTGAGCTTAACGCGTACCACCAAGGTGGCTCGATTGTAATAGAGATTCGAGATGATGGTGCAGGTCTGAATTGCGAAACATTGTGGAATAAAGCGGTAGAGAAAGGTGTGCTGGATGAACACTCTCGCCGAGAAGAGTATTCCGATAAACAGATCATGAACCTTATTTTTGCTCCTGGATTTTCTACTGCCGAGGAAGTGTCTGATATCTCAGGTCGAGGCGTCGGTATGGATGTGGTGCGTCGAAACATTGAAGAGCTAGGCGGCCATATCGAAGTTGAATCGAAATTGGGTCAGGGTAGCTGCTTTACTATCAGTTTACCTCTTACCTTGGCGATCTTAGATGGCCAACTCGTCAAGGTTGCAGGGGAAGTGTATGTCATTCCTCTCTTAACCATTGTTGAGTCAATTCAGATTGATCCTAGCTGTATAAAGTTAGCATCAGGGGGCATCGAGCTTTACCGTTTGCGAGACGAGAACATTCCGATTTTGCGCCTGCAAGAAGAGTTGGAAATGGGGCAGAGTGGCTGCCTAGAGCAGCGTATCTTGTGTTTTGTTGAAGCTGCGGGCAATAGAGTAGGGCTATTGATTGATGAATTGCTTGATCAGCAGCAAGTGGTGATCAAGAGCCTAGAGTCGAATTATAGCAAGGTGAGTGGCATTTCAGGTGCGACGATTTTGGGGGACGGTTCGGTTTCTCTGATATTAGACATTCAAGGGCTGATTACGAGCTATTTAAATCGGACAGCTGAGAGCTCTCACAAAGGGCTAGCGGCTTAGGAGGTCAAATGGAGCAGATGGAACGAAACAGTAACGCCGAATTGTCTGATTCATCCAAGCAGCACATCTCAGCGCATAACGAAAATCTAATGAATGAGATAAACGAAGATGCGGGTGAGCGTGCTGACTTTCTAAGTTTTCAGCTAGCAAGTGAGCTATATGGCGTTGAAATTAACGATGTCGAAGAAATCCGAGTTTGGGAAAAGCCCACGCCGATTCCTCGTTCTCCTTGCTATGTACTTGGCGTAATCAACCTTAGAGGGATGGTCGTTCCAGTCATTGATTTGCGAGCTCGATTTAACGTAGGTCGACAAGAATACCTACCGACCACAGTCGTGATTGTTTTACGTTCATCGGGTGATGAAGGTGAGAAACTGATGGGATTGGTTGTTGACGCTGTCAGTGATGTCATAAGCCAGGGAAGTAATGAGTTGTATCCAGCTGTTGGGGATTCTCCTGTGATTCCATATTTGCAGGGGTTACTCAACGTAGGTGACCAAGTGATGTCGTTACTTGATACACAAGAGTTGTTGAACATCGAGAAAATCTTACGAGGCACATCATGAAGTTGACGGAAGAGTTTTTAAGCTTTGTTCTCGAAGAAGACGAATATGGAGTACCAATTTTGGATGTCAGAGAAGTCCGAGGTTGGAGCCCGGTTAGAGAAATTCCAAACTCGCCATCTTACATGAAAGGTGTTTTAGAGATTCGAGGCGAATACGTGCCTGTGGTCGATTTGAGGATACGCTTTGGGTTAACCCCTGCACATCTTGGTCCAACAACGGTTGTGATCGTTTTGAATGATACCGAGAAACACCCGTTAGGCATTATCGTTGATGGTGTATCGGAAGTGTACCCATTGAGTGATGACCAAATCAAACCGGCGCCCCATGTTGCAGCGGATGTCGATCATAGCTACGTAAAGGGGATCGCCTCGGTCGATTCTGGCCATTTGATATTAATTAATTTAGATGCTCTGTTTGATGTACCAGGGCTACCAGTACCCAACCAGGAAGAAGAAAGTTGGGCATGATTTTAATAGGTAAATTGAACGCGCGTAGTAACACTCGTTAGAAGCTGTAACACACGTCAGAAGAAGCAATCAGTGAGAGGTAACTCATGGCATTTTGGAATAGGAAATCAGAGGTAGGCGCGTCATTTGCAGCTCCGACGCAAGATACCTTAACGGAAGAGTTAGAACACGAAGAAGAAGGCATTTCAAAAGAGCAGTTACTCTCTGCCCTAAATGCCGCGCAAACGGCACTCATGATGATCGATCGTGATTTTAATATTACCTATATCAACAAAAAGTCGATCGATCTGTTGAAGGTTCACGAAGCGCTGTTTCGCTCAGTATGGCCAAACTTCCAAGCGACAGAAGAATTTTTGATGGGGTATTGTATTGATGCTTTCCACGTTAATCCAAGCCATCAACGACAGTTGCTTTCCAATCCTGCCAACCTGCCGTATACCACTAATATTACAGTGAAAGATGTCAAAATTGAGCTCAATGTCGGCGCGATTATTGATGCCCAAGGCCAGTATGTCGGTAACACGCTTGAATGGAAAGATGTGACGGAAGAACTGAAAACTGAAAATGATATTGCGCGCTTGCAGGCAGCGGTGGATCAAGCTCAGACCGCGATGGTGATGATAGACAGAGATTTCTTGATTACCTACGTAAACAAGGAAACGGTCAGTTTGTTTACTAAGCATGAGGCAACGCTGCGATCGGTATGGTCAGGATTTACGGCCACAGAAGAGTGGTTAATGGGAAGATGTATCGACGAGTTTCATCGTAATCCTGCTCATCAACGCAAGCTGTTGGCGGATCCAAATAACTTGCCTTATAGCACCGATATCACGATCGGGGATTTGAAAATTGAGTTGAATGTAGCGGCAATTAGTGACACGCAAGGTCAATACATTGGTAATACTTTGGAGTGGCGTGACGTTACAGAAGAGCGCGCAAAAGAAGAAGAAATTGGTCGCCTTGCATCAGCGGTAGAAGGAATGACGACCAACCTAATGATGGCTAATAAAGATGGCATCATTACCTATTTAAACCCATCTCTGCATGATTTATTGCGTAGCCGAGAACGGGATCTTCAGAATGAGTTACCTGGCTTTGATGCAAGTAACCTTATTGGTAAGAACATTGATGTGTTCCATAAGAACCCTGGTCATCAACGTAACATCATCGCTAATCCAGACCGTTTGCCTTTCTCATCCAATATTGCGGTTGGCTCGTTGGAATTTAACCTAACATGTATTGCCATGCGCGATGGGCAAGGTAATTACATTGGGCCTGCGTTGCAATGGGTAGACATTACAGAGCAGCAAGATGGTCAACGTCAAGTTGAAGCATTGATCCAAAAAGCGATTGATGGGGATTTAACGGAGCGTATTGATACCAGTGTTTATAACGGGTTTATGAAAGAGCTCGGGGATGGCATTAACAATCTTCTCGATACCATGGTTGCACCGCTTGGCCAATGTATCGAAGTCATGAGTCAGGTTGCCGACGGCGATCTGAACAGCACGATGTCTGATGACAATAAAGGGGAGTTTGGCCGTCTATCCGATGCGGTGAATACTTCCATTATCAACTTGCGCAATATGGTCGAAAAAATTACTCATTCTTCCGCACGTGTAGCGACAGCTTCTACAGAAATTGCAGAGGGCAACAACGATCTTAGTCAGCGTGTTGAAGCACAGGCTTCAAATCTGGAGGAAACAGCAGCAAGTATGGAGCAAATGACGGCGACGGTTCGACTTAACGCCGACAATGCTAAAGGTGCCAACGATCTTGCAGATGATGCCAGTAAGAAAGCCAGCAAAGGTGGCGAAGTTGTTGGGCACGTTGTTTCTGCGATGGCGGAAATTAACTCAGCGAGTAAGAAAATTGCCGACATTATTGGTGTGATTGACGAAATAGCTTTCCAGACTAATTTACTTGCGCTTAATGCCGCAGTTGAAGCTGCGAGAGCAGGAGAGCAAGGTCGAGGCTTTGCTGTTGTCGCAGGTGAAGTTCGTAATCTCGCACAGCGCAGCGCCGCCGCAGCGAAGGAGATTAAAGGTTTAATCAAAGATAGCGTAGAGAAAGTAGATGAAGGCTCTCGCTTAGTGGATGAATCTGGAGAAACTCTCAATGAGATCGTTGATGCGGTAGCAAAAGTGAGTGACTTGATAGCGCAAATTGCGTCTTCGAGCTTAGAGCAATCTACGGGTATTGATGAAATCAATCGAGCGGTTGCCACTATGGATGAGATGACTCAACAGAACGCGTCTCTTGTTGAAGAAACCTCTGCGGCTAGTCAATCACTGAAAGACGAAGGTAAAGAATTGCTCAACTTAATGAACTTCTTTTCCACCGACAGCAATGTCGCGACATTTGAAAATAGGACTAAAGAGTCTGGGCATAAAGGCAATGTTAGAGACATCCGAACACCGAAAGTGGCTAACTCTCGCTTCAAGCTAGAAGAGGATGGAGATGAATGGGAAGAGTTCTAGCTCAAACTGAGTCAATGACGCCAGACAATCAAGAGTTTGAACTGACAGACAAAGACTTTAAGTTCATTCAATGGTTTATGCATAAGCATGCTGGCATTTATTTCTCAGATAGAAAAAGAACCATGGTGTATGGGCGTATTAGCCGTCAGCTAAGGCGGCTTAGCCTTAAACGCTTCTCAGAATATCGGGCGGTTATTGAGCAAGACAGTGAAGAGCAGAGTCGCTTCATTAATTGTTTGACGACCAACAAAACCCAATTTTTCCGTGAGTATCACCATTTTGAGTTTTTAGAAAAGGTTTTGATGTCTGAGTGGCAACAGCAAGGTCACCGACGTATTCATATCTGGTCGGCGGGGTGCTCAACGGGAGAAGAGCCATACAGTTTTGTCTCTTCACTCCACTCTGCGCATGCGATGGATACCTTTGAGTCTGTTCGTTTAACTGCTACAGACTTAGATACTAAAGTTCTGGAGCATGCGAAGCGAGGCATTTACAGCGATGAGGCTTTGGAAGCGATTCCCGTTAAGTACCTTAAACCTTGTTTTGTGAAGGGAGTAGGGGCTCAGTCTGGCAAGATAAAAGTTCGCTCGGGATTACAAAACTTGATTCAATTCCAGCAGTTGAATTTGCTGGATAAGTGGCCATTCGACATGAAGTTTGATCTCATATCATGTCGTAACGTAATGATTTATTTTGATAAAAAGACTCAGACTGAGTTGATTACTCGCTTCCATCAACAGCTAAAACCTAACGGTGTCCTTTTCATAGGTCACTCAGAAAGTATGCCGGTTCATCTAGACCTTTTTCATCATTTGGGCCATACCATTTACGTGAAAAAATAGGGGCTAGCATGATAGGAGTTAGAGAGCGTCGATCTCAACATTCCAATAACCATTTTAATCGTTTTTACCACCCTCAAAAAGCGAAGCATATTATTAAGGTTTTACCCGGAGGCCTCTACTGTACGAAGCGCGAAGACGAACTGATTGCCACAGGGCTAGGATCCTGTGTTGCAGCGTGTATTTGGGATGAATTTGCCAGCGTCGGAGGAATGAATCACTTTCTCTTGCCGTTTGATAACCCATTACAAATTAAAAGCTGGCACCCAGATTCACTGGTTTCTACGGCCTCTCGCTATGGCATTCATGCAATGGAAATGTTGCTCAATTCATTAATAGAGCACGGCGCTAAACGAAGCAATTTACAGATAAAGCTATTTGGAGGTGCGCAGATGCTAGGTCGAAGTTCGATGATTGGGGAAAAGAACGTTGAGTTTATTCTCAATTACGTCGAACAGGAGCATTTACATGTAGTGGCCCATGATCTAGGCGGCCTGGAACCAAGAAAAGTCATGTTCGACCCTTTGTCTGGCAAGGCTTGGCTAAAACGAATTCCGTTTACTGAAGTACATAGACTTCAGCACCAAGAAGAAAAATATGCATACCAGTTGGATAAAGAAAGTCATCGGAAGCATGATGATGACGTGGAGTTATTTGAATGAAAAAGATCAAAGTACTTGTTGTTGATGACTCAGCGGTATTCAGAGCACTATTGGAACAGTTGATCAACTCGGATCCCGACCTTGAAGTGGTCGCGACCGCGGCGGATCCTTATGAAGCACGAGATATGATCAAACGCTATGCCCCTGATGTACTGACGCTGGATATCGAAATGCCAAAAATGAATGGTGTCCAGTTTCTAAAGAATCTAATGCGTTTGCGACCTATGCCCGTCGTTATGATTTCCACCTTAACCCAACATGGCGCTGACGCGACGTTAGCCGCGTTGGAATATGGCGCTGTAGATTATTTTCCCAAGCCTTCCGTCGATGCGGCCGCTGAAATGGTGAGCTACAAGACTCAGATTAATGAAAAATTGAAAATAGCAGCAGGCGCAAATGTTGTAGCGGAAAGCCCGGTAGATCAACAAAACAATCTGAGCAAAGTATCTGCCCCCAGCCACACGCCGATTGAGCTGATTGCGATCGGAGCTTCTACAGGAGGGACAGAAGCCGTTAAGCAAGTGTTGTCAGCTCTGCCAGCAGGTCTCCCTCCTATTATCATCACCCAACATATCAGCGCGATGTTCTCGCATTCCTTTGCTCAGCGGTTAGATGAAAGCAGTGCGATTAACGTAAAAGAGCTCAGTGTAAATCAAGCCCCTTTAGTTAATGGGTGTGCGTATGTGGCCCCTGGTGACAAGCACTTGGTCGTGGTGAGAAAAGGCACTCATCTTTACTGCCAGATTGACGACAGACCCGCTGTAAATCGCCACAAACCCTCTGTGGATGTGATGTTTGATACGGTAGCGGAAACCGTTGGCCGTAAAGCAATTGGCATCATTTTAACGGGTATGGGCCAAGATGGTGCGCGTGGCATGTTAGGGATGAAAGAAAAGGGAGCTCGAACCATCGCTCAAGATCAGGCGACATCCGTCGTATGGGGCATGCCTCGAGTGGCCGTAGAGCTCAATGCTGCTGAATCGGTTGTTCCTCTAAACAAGGTACCTGAGCAAATATGCCAATATTTATCGCCAAATAAGCACTGATCTTATAAGAGCAAGGAGAGCCTTATGAAAAAAACGCTTTTATCCATAAAACCCAGGTACTTTTTGGCGGTAGCGAGTCAAGTGGCGTTATTGGCGTTCGCCGTTACTCAAGCCTCAACCTTGTTGGTGGTTACGGCTATGATAGCGGTTGCCGCAATTCCTTGGTTGGTGTTTCCTCGCGGCACTGTGCCTGTTGATATTGAGCTAAAGAGTGAACCTACTGAGAGTGTTATGGCAAATGAGGATACCCCTCAATCAGTTGGGCCTTTATTGTCATTAATCGCTACTCAGCTACATGAACCTCTCGATCATCAGAGAGGCGTGGTGGATGAGTCAGTCGAAACGTTAAATGAAAGCTACTTCGAGTTGCAAAAACTCGCTCAAGATCAAAACCAAATCACCACTGAACTGGTTGAAAACTTACTTGGTCAGGAAGGTACAGATAATGATATCAGCCAAGTTTTACCCAAAACGGAAGCGATTATTCGTAACTTTGTCGACACCTTGGTGCAGGTTTCAGAAAAGAGTATTTCTGCCGTTCATAGTATCCACGATATGTCTGACAAATTAGACACCGTATTTAAGTTGCTGGAACAAGTGCGAGGCTTGTCTGAACAAACCAACCTTTTAGCATTGAATGCTGCTATAGAAGCTGCCAGAGCTGGGGACGCAGGGCGTGGATTTGCAGTTGTCGCCCAGGAAGTTAGAAATCTCTCCCACAAAGCCGAAGAGCTAAATAATCAAATTGAGCAAGAGATCAATATTGCTCAAAGAACAGTGAAAGAAGCGAATCAAACAGTCGGAGAGATGGCATCGATCGACATGACAGAAGCCATTGAATCGAAAGACAAAGTGGATGAAATGTTACGAGGGGTACAACAGATTAATGTGTCTATTGAACAAGAAATTCAAAAAATAAGTGAAAGCGGCGAGCGTCTAAATGTTCAAGTCGACAACGGAATACGAGCGCTGCAATTTGCGGACATCATTGTTCAGCAAGGAGATTACGCGAAGCGAACAGTCGATTACCTATCAGAGTTTTCTCAACTCTGTGACGAGTGGAGTCATAAGAGGGTTGATAACCTTCATTTTGTACAAGCCACGGAATCCTTATTTGCTCAAATCCAGCACCGAGAAGCGCCAGCCGCCTCTCAATCTAGTATCGAAGAGGGAGAGGTAGAGCTTTTTTAATGCTCTCTTTACATTTGCTCGACGGAGGAAAGAATTATGTCAGTAGAAGCTCAGGTAGATTCAGGATCAAGGCACGTAACTATATGTATCGAGGGGGCCTTTGGCTTTAACCTAGTTCAAGACTTTCGACGCTGTTATTCTGAAAAGCGCGATCATCGCTTCACGATTGATTTACGCAAAGTTGATTACATCGATAGTGCTGGTCTGGGGATGTTGCTCAACATGCACAGTTATTTGGAGCAAGAGGACGGAATGATCCGTATCACCAATACGTTACCGCAAGTTAGGAAGATACTCATTATCTCCCGCTTCGATAAGAAGTTCTCTATCGAGTAGAGAGCAAAGGAGAAAAACTATGCATGTAATGATAGTTGATGACCATGCGACTAACCGAGAGTTGTGTCGGTTTATGCTCGGTCATATTGTTGAAAAGGTAACGGCTTTTGAAAATGGCCAAGGCGTGGTTAGCGCAATGGAAAAGATGGACTCATTGCCCGATATCATCTTACTCGATGTAATGATGCCGATTAAAGATGGCTTTACTACGGCAAAAGAGATTCGTCAGGCATTTCCAGAAATCCATATTCCGATCATCTTTCTTACTGTTCTCGATGATCACTCTTCGTTTGAACGCTGCTTGAACTATGGTGATGACTTTATCCTTAAGCCCGTGGAAAGGAGTATTTTGCTGGCTAAGGTTCAAGCGCATTACCGAATTGTTCGCATGCATAATGAAGTGACGGAGCAGCGTGACGAATTGCGACAGTTCCATGAGCAAGTTCGTTATGATTACGCGATCTCAGAGACCATTTTTTCCAACTTGATGAAAGAAATGAGCTCTCAAGTACAAAACATCTACGGTATCAACTATATCTCTACGCCTTCGACGGTATTCAACGGTGATCTCATTGTTGTCGCTAATCGTCCTCATGGCGGCGTCTACGTGATGATTGCTGATGCCACTGGGCATGGTTTACCGGCCGCAATCTCTGCCATACCTGCAACTCGTGCATTTTTTTCTATGGCAGCCAAAGGTATGTCATTAGGGGAGATTGTCAGTGAAATCAATGAAGCCTTGGTACGTTTTTTACCTATGGGGATGATGTTAGCCGCGAGTGTTTTTGAAGTACGAGCAAATGGGTTTGAAGTCTCTTGGTGGGGAGGAGGGTTACCAGATGGTTACGTTATTAACCCTGATGGTACAATCGATCGTCGCCTTGTTTCACGTCACATGCCATTGGGTGTGCTAAAGCCGCGTGAGTTTGAAACGGATCTCGTTCATATGAAGTTAGAGCCTGATCAGCAGATCATTTGTTATACCGATGGGGTAATTGAAGCGTGTAATCGAGATGGAGAGCAGTTTGGTCTGGAGCGTTTAGAGCAAGCGTTAGCCAGCCAACGGCCCATTATCCCTATTTTGTATGAATCGGTACGCAAATTCGCCCACAAAAAAGTCGATGATGATTTATCGATACTCTCTATGAAGTTCCCTATTTCCACCTCTCAGAAGCCGGATATGGAAAGTGCTCAAGTAAACATTAACAAAGTTCCGCTAAGTACGACGTTGAGCTTTCCAGCCGAAGTATTGCGAAGCGTCGATGTCATGATCGAGGTACGACAATATCTGACGGGAATTTTGTACGGTGGCGTTCATCTTGATCTTGTTTGCTCGGTACTTTCTGAGTTATTTGCCAACGCGATTGAGCATGGCTTACTCAAGCTCGACTCTTCGATTAAAGAGCAGCCCGATGGGTTCTTCTTGTTTTATCAATTACGTGAAGAACGCCTCAAGGAACTGGATGATTCGTCCTGTATTACACTCAGTATGGATTACAACCCTAAAGAAGCTCAGTTGTTAATGGAGTTGGAGCATAACGGTGAAGGCTTTGATTTCAATAGGCCTGCGTCAGAAGAAGAATCACCTCGAAGTTATGGGCGAGGCATTATGCTCGCCAGAGAGCTCTGTACATCGTTAGATTACTCAAAATGTGGCCGTTGTGTGACTGCGGTCTACTCTCTAGGTGAGGAGCATCATTTCCCATCCTAGCGATGAAGGGATTTACAGTGTAAAAAATAGTTTTAAAGTGACCTACGCTCTAATTTGTCACACTTGTGATACAGCTAGGCGAGCAAATTGCATACACTCAAGTTAGGACGTAATACGGGCTGATTGTACATGTGGGATAAATTTGTTGCCTTGTCAGAAGATAACCGAGCGGTCGTAGCGACACTGTCGCCAGATATTTCGGTGGATGGAAATTTTGATACTCGCGGTTTAACTGAAGCGTTAGCCGAGATAGGAGCTTCGGAGCTTTTCGTTCTAGAAGAGGACGTTACTCGGTTTATTAATTTAGCAAAGGAGACTGCAGGAGAAGCATACTCGGGTGTCACTATTGCTGAGGTAAGGGATGCGAATGTCGAGGTTGTTCTCTCCGATCATGACATGCTAGCCAGTATGGTAGTGACAGGAGCATATAAAGGGAGCCCTCTTCGTGGACCACAGATCGTACAAGCTCTGGCCCAAGCTCATGTTACCAAAGGCATCAACAAGCTGGCATTGAAAAAAGTACTCATTATGAGTCATCAACTTAAGCCGGGTGAAACCTATACTCAGCCAGTTGCCAAGGGCAAAAACCCCGTACAAGGCCAAGATGCTAAGTTTATTCCTCTTGTAAAAGACCCATCAAAACAAGTGCTTGCTCCGAAAGAAGATCAGAAAGACGGTAAAGTCGATATGCTGAATTTGGGTGAGACGATTACCGTTTCAGAAAATGACCCTTTGATGAAGCGAATTCCAGCCACCAAAGGCGAGGCGGGCATCACCGTTCAAGGTAAAATTATCCCACCTAAACCAGGTAATGATAGCGTTTTAAAAGAAGGCAAGGGCTCTGCGATATCTCCTCAAAACCCCAACTTATTGATCGCGAGTGTGTCTGGCATGCCAATGATCAAAGAGAAAGGCGTGGATGTAGAAGATGCACTTTGTTTGCCAACCATAGGTGTTGCTACCGGCCACGTTAAATTTAAAGGTAATGTGGTGGTGTTTGGTGATATTGAATCCGATATGGTTGTTCGTGCCACAGGGACCTTAACGGTCGGCGGCTTTATTGAATCCGCTGATGTGCAAGTTCAAGGGGACATACAGGTCGCTAAAGGTATCATTGGTCACAACGTGTCAGAAGGCGAAAAACGTAGCTGTATTGTCAAATCTGGCGGGACGGTCAGCGCGAACTATGCACAGTTTTGTGAGTTGCAAGCGGGCGAAGATATTCACCTCAATGTTCACTGTATGAACAGTGAGGTGCGTTGTGGTAAAGACTTGGTTGTCGTCGATGCGTCAGAAAAGCATGGCACCTTAAGTGGCGGCCACGCAAAAATTGGCGGAAAAATTGTGTGTGTCGAACTTGGTGTTGAAGGTGATACTGCTACGTATGTCGAGGCTTTTGCCCGTTTCCAGATGTTTAAGGAGCGCCAAGCAAAGCTGAAAGAGCAATATACCCAAGCACAAGAAGGCACCATGAGTGTCATTCGCAAAGAGCTGGAATTTAAAAAGACACCGAAATCACAGCGCACACCTGACCAAGAGCAAGAGTTAGAAACCTTTAAACAAGAAGCTAACGCTCATTTAGAGAAGGTGAAGCATGCTCGTGATACTAATGAACAAGAGCTCGAAGTGGCTTTAGAAGAGAATGTTGTGGAAGTGAAGGGTAAAGTCTTTACCCATGTCACGGTGCAGTTTGGCGAAGAAAAAGTGATCACTAAGCGAGCGCATGGTGCCAGCATCTTCTCCTTTAATCAGTACGAAATTAAGTGTCGCTCGATGCTCGATGAAGAGGCATTTGAAGAGGTTTAATCTCGGCAAATCATCACACCTGTCACCCTATCTTGATTCGTTGAGGTAGGGTGATTTTTTTAGTAAGAAATTAATAGGTAAAGCAAAATGCCAGAACGAACCGTCACCCTTTGTTTGGCGCAAATTCCTGTAATAAAGGGAAATATTGAACGTAACCTTGAGTTGCATTTGACTGCTATCGAGTCAGCGCAGCAAGCAGATGTCGTCGTGTTTCCTGAACTGTCATTGACGGGCTATGAATTGCCTTTACTTGCCGATTTGGCCTTGAACGAAGAATCCTTGGCTGTTGAGGCGTTGTCGAATGCTGCACGAAAGTATCAAATAACGATAGTCGCAGGCTGTCCATGGCAAGTTGAAGGAAAAGAACCGACCATTGCTGCGGTTATTTGTTTCCCTAACGGCCAAGTAGACGTCTACCACAAGCAGTTTCTGCACAGTGGCGAAGAGCGGTATTGCTCAGCGGGTAATACGGATTATGTACTGCTGGTAAATGGCTTCCGTCTCGGCTTAGCGGTGTGTGCGGACTTTATTCATCCTGCACATTACAAACAGGCGAAAGCTTCTGGCATAGATGCCTATCTTGTGAGCGCTTTGATTTCACCCACAGGCTACTCAGCGGACGAAGAGATATTGCTCAATATCGCCAAAGCTGCTCAAGTCCCTGTTTTGCTGAGTAACCATTGTGCTCCGACGGGAGGTTGGCAAACCGCTGGCAAAAGTGCCGTTTGGTCTCCTAAGGGTGAGGGTATTTACGCATCTGGGGTGGAAGTTGGGTTATTTAAGGTGGAACTGAGTGCTGAAACAGTGGATGGTGAGTTTCAGCCAATCGTGCTTTAACGCCGTTGGCATGTTGTACAGCCGCGACATGCTGAACGTGTATGTTTATCTAACTGGCTGCGTTGTATTTTGCAGTAGGCATTTTTTAATGCTCGCCTCGCAGCAAACCAGTCTTCGGGCCTTTCTAAGATCAAATAACCGTTAAAGCGTTTGACTAGCTCGACGCGATGTTTGTCGATAAATCGACTATCGAAGCCTATCTCAAAGTAATCCAACGCTTGTTCTATGGAGGTAAAACTTGCGATTTTCTGTTGAATGTCGACTTGGCTCATTCGTCGATATCTCTTTGCATAAAGATAAACTGTTGATTGTGTGAAATACGCTTAAAACCGAAGCGCTCATACAATGAACCGACGCGGTTTCCTTGCAGGTAACAAAGCTTTATCGGCAGGTTTAACTTTTGTGCATCGGTTATCAATTGATTTAAAACCTGACTGCCTACCCCTTCACCATGCAGCTCAGGAAGCAGAAAAAAGCGCCCAAAGTAGAGGTGATCATTGTGTTGTTCAACTAAAAAGCTGCCGACAGGCTGGCCTTCCACTTCTATGATGGTTGGCTTAGCTTGCTGCCACTCCTGCTGGTGGATTTCGCGTTGTACTTTCTCATCCCAGCCAAACACTGCCTTGATAGCGTCATGTTCTGCTGCCTTTTTAAGTTGGTAGAGGAAATCAAAGTCACGCTCCTTAGCGGGGCGGGTGGAGTAGTGAAGCGGCATAACTAAGCTCTTTCTGCCTGAAGCAGTTTGTCGATAGCACTTTTGCTGGTTTTACCTATCTTTTGCATCAAAGCAAAGGTCGGCTCAGGGATCCCACGATCTTGTAAATCGTTGACCATTAGCATCCACAGTTTTGCGGTCACTTCGGCATCGGCTAACGCTCGGTGAAAGACGCCATCGTTCTCAATGCTCTTGTAACGTACGAGATCGCCCAGTTTGTGGCTTGGAGCTTCTTGATTGAGGCGACGCGATACGAGAAGTGAGCAGGCAAACTCACCAGAATAATCGACGTTAACTCGTTCAAGCTCATCATCAAGGAAGCGTTTATCAAAGGATGCGTTATGAGCGACAAGGTTTTCACCTTGAATGAATTGAGCGAACCGAATCATCACTTCATCACAGCTTGGCGCACCATTTAGCATGTTATTTGTAATGCCGGTATAACTTTCAATAAACGAACTGACTCGAAAACCAGGGTTCATCAACTGCTGGAAGGTATCAACGACTTCACCATTCACGAGTTTCACCGCACCAATTTCTATCGCACGGTCACCCATATTGGGGGATAAACCTGTGGTTTCAAAGTCGAGAACAACGACAGAGTTCGCAAGAGACATACAACTTCCTAAGCCTAGTAATACAGCGTGAATTATAGGTTTGCCCTTTTGTTGGGTAAAGGGGTTATTCAGCCTACCTCCACTAGAACTATGGTGCTGTTAATTCAGGTTAATAGACTGCTTTAGGATTCTGAAATGCTCACATTGATTGAATAGGGCAAAGGTGTGCAACTCTTCTTCTAGTGCAGAGATAAATTCATCGCTGTTTTTTACCAAAGGCTCTAGGCTTAGGTGCAACACCATAAGAGTGGCGTTTTTCTTATCAGCTTTGCAATCGGCTCTTGCTACTAACTTTCCCCCCCATAAGATCGGCAGCGAGAAATAACCAAATTGGCGTTTAGCTTCAGGGACATAACACTCAATTAAGTAGTCGAAGTTAAATATCGCGCTGGCTCGCTTGCGTTGAATTAGCAAGTTATCGAATGGGGAGAGAATCCTAGCTTGTTTTCGACTCATGCGCTTGCCGAGTTGTTCAAGCGACTGCACGCAAGCAAAGTATGGAACGTTATTAATTGAAATGGGTTCAATCTTTCCCTGTTCGACCAGTTCGTTGATAGCTTGGGCGACATTCGTTTTGACATCCTTAAGTTGGTAGGTCATTTCCGCAACCGTGCCAAAACCGTGAGCTTTTAGGTAGCTAAGGACCAAAAATAGACCGTGTTCTTGAGCTGAGGGCATTGAGGTATCAACACTATCTGGAAGCACACGGTAAGTTAAATCATACACTTTATGAAATCCGCGCCGCTCTGTGATCATCAAATCTCCCTGCATATAGAGGTTTTCTAGCGCTTGCTTAGTCGGTTTCGAGTGCCAGCCATCGGTTTTATGTGCTTTAGACTCAAAATCTTTAGCCATCAATGGTCCTTCTGCGTCAATTCTCGCCAACACATTCTTCATTAGATCGCGATCTTTGCAGTACCAGTGACGTTGCTGACCGGATTTGATTGCGGCCTTTCGGGGTAGGCTGTAGCGGTAGTTGCTCATCGGCAAATATGCGGCGGCATGAGCCCAATACTCAAAGACTTTTCGATCGGCCACCAGCTGATCGAGAAGTGTTGGCTGGTAGCTAGGATTGCGGCTCCACAAGGTGTGATGATGGGCCCTCTGAACGACTGAAATTGTATCGATTTGAATGTAACCAAGCTGCTCGAAGGTATTGAGAGTCTTGTTATAGCTACTGCCTTTTGCATTTGAAGTGGGTAACCCTTGGGATAATAAAGCCAGCTTTTGTGCTTGAGCGAGAGTAAGAGATTGCATTGAAGTTGGCCATTCCTTGTTCGTTCGTCCATCGATGTTTCCGCTCAGTATGGTTGCACGCAGCCTTAGCGTCAGCAAGCGAGATGCCGATGTTTTGCTCACATTAATTCAGCCCACTAATAAGAAATTTATCTTTTATTGAAATTTTTACGCCTAATCCTCGCTCTTTATTTCAGCGCAGTATGAATTATCCGCAATCCGTTAATGGTTATTGCTGTGGGTTGAGTAGAGTGAAATAAGTAGAGTTAGAGGCAAAAATACGATGGATCTTGTAACGATAATTGAAGCTTGGCTGCTGCAAGATGATGTTTCGTTATCGATGCTATTTATTGGCATTGTGTTGCTCTCATATCTATTAGAAGACTTGGCAATCATCACGGCAGCAACGCTGTCCGTGGAGCAAGTTATGCCGTCAAGCCTTGCGTTAGTGGCTATCTTTGTCGGCATCAGCTCGGGAGATTTTGGTCTTTACTGGCTAGGAAAGCTGGCGCAAAAAGTCCCTTTTCTCCGTTACCGCCTGCTACGGCATCAGCGCGCAAGAAAACTGCGCCGAACGCTTCACAAGCAAGCTTTTAAAACACTCTTCATTATTCGTTTTGTACCTGGTTTAAGAACCGCAGGTTTTACTTTAAGCGGTTTTTTGGATGTGCCTAAAACGAAGTTTTTCTTCGCTGTGCTAGTGGCAACAGGGTTATGGACAGTACTGGTGTTTGGTTCATTTTTCCAATTGGGTAATGCGCAGTGGCTGCAAGATAACCAAATTTCATGGCTGCTGATACCAGCCGGACTTTGCTTGATGCTGCTCATCAATAAATTTATTACTAGAACCTTCTTAAGGGATACGTATGACACAGTGCGTTAATGTAGACATGATTCCGCAAGGCAGAGTTAATGCCGGTATGCCAATGCTTCATCAACCTAAACGGGTTATCTCGCCATTTGAATTCTTGCCAGCTTGGTTTTTCTACACACCCGTCGTATTACAAAGTGCGGCGCTTAGCTTAGTGCATCGCGACTGGGCGTTACCATTGATAGCGAATCCCGCGATTAAGTTGAGTGGTATGGTCGGGGAATCTAAACATGACATATTCACTTCCGCTGGGGAGCAGACAAAGCAATGGATTTTGCCTTTTCTTACCTTAACCAAAACCAATGAGTCATCTACCCTGGCCCTTGAGCAGGCCAGACATGAACTGGAACGTATGGGCCTGAGTTACCCGTTAGTGGCTAAGCCTGATCTCGGGTGCCGAGGTGTTGGCGTTAAGCTCATTCGTGATGACAAGCAGCTGAAAAATTATATTGAGACGTTTCCTCAAGCTGGGCGCTTTTTACTGCAACAAAAATCGTCTTACAGCGCGGAAGCTGGGGTGTTTTACGTAAGGCAGCCTGGTGAATCGAGCGGGCAAATTATTTCTATTACGCTGAAGTATTCGCCCTATGTCGTAGGAGATGGCAAATCAACCCTGAAGCAGTTAATCGAACAATGCCCTCGTGCGGGTAAGTTACAGCACCTCTATTTGCCGCGTCACAGTCACCAATTAGATCGTGTGATTGAAAGTGAGGACGAGTTTCAGTTGGCATTTGCAGGTAGCCATTCACGCGGAGCAATTTTCCGAGACGGAAACCAATTTATTACCAAGCAGCTAGAAATGAAATTAGATCAAGTGCTTGGGGATTTTGAAGGCTTTCATTTCGGCCGCCTGGATATCAAATTTAAAGATATTGAGACGCTCATGAAGGGAGAGTGTTTCGATATTCTGGAGATCAACGGTGCAAGCAGTGAAGCGGCCCATATTTGGGATAGTGACACACCGTTGAGCCATATCTTTTCCACTCTACTTAAGCAGTATCGCTTGCTCTACCAAATTGGCTCTAAGCAGAAAAAACAAGGGGTAGATTCACCTTCACTAGGCGCACTGCTGAGCGCTTGGCGTGAGGAAAAACTGCTTACTCAGCATTACCCAATGATGGATTAACTTGTCGATATTTAGGAAGCCACAACAATGAAAAATACTCAAACGGACATCTTATCGCTTGCCCAAACTCATACCTCACAGGCTGTAGTGGGGTGTATTGAGACTTTGAATCAGGGGTACGAGTTTCTTGAAACACTGAACAATGACGATTACACCTATCTGGCTCAGCCTCATGTTAGCAGTTCGATTGGTGAGCATTTTCGCCATTGGCTTGATCTGTTTCACGCGATTCGCCTTGATTCACATCGAATAGACTACAACGTGCGCCGCCGTGGTCATCGAGTAGAGCGTGATTTGGATGTGGCTAAGCAAGAGATCAGCGAACTGATTGAGTGGTTGTTCGAGTTGCCGAGTAATGATTTACACCAACCAGTCGCGGTAGAGACAGAAGTGATGCTGTCGCAAACCCAGGTGGAAGAAGTGACCTCGACCTTTGTGCGAGAGCTGACGTTTGCTGCACTGCATGCCACTCATCACTTTGCTATGGCTAAGGTGGTGGCTTCAATTCGAGGCGTGACTTCTGATAGTCGTTTTGGTGTTGCTCCCGCGACAGCGACCTACCAAAGAGCGCAATAGCCTATGTGTACATTATCTTGGGTCTACCACGGCAGCAATCACTACGAAGTTTACTTTAATCGAGATGAGCAGCGTTCAAGATTGCCTGCGCTAGAGCCACAAAGCCTTGTCATTGATGGTGTGCATTGTGTCATGCCAATCGATCCTGTGGGTGGTGGTAGTTGGATGGCGACCAACGAACATGGTGTGACGGTTTGTTTGCTTAACTACTACCAAGGTGAAACGCCAAAAGGTGCGTTAGTGAGCAGAGGAATGATCATTAAACGCCTCGCGAGTAGTTGTTCAAGCCAAACCGTTGAACGTCGTTTGTTGGCTATGGATCTGTCTTGTTTTGCTCCGTTTACTTTGGTGCCGTTTGATACCAGACGTACCGCTAACGAGAGCCTTGTTTGGACTTGGGATGGCGAGCAACTCCTACGTTCTCATTGCGCAGCGCCAATTGTCTCAGCTGCCATGCATTTTGAGCAAGCAAGGGACTTTCGCGTAACGCTTTTTAACTCGTTAACCGGAAGTGTTGAGCGGGAAGAGTTGGGGCATCGCTTTCATCAAAATCACGATGAGGCTTTTCCACACCTATCTCCTCTAATGAAAAGAAATGATGCGCGCACGGTAAGTTTTACCTCAGTTGTCGTGTCTTCTTCTAAACAAGAAATGAATTATCAATCTATCGACGACGACCATAACGTCGACTTTCAGTCCTGTATAAGTTGTCACAAAAACAAAGTCGTCGAACAAGGAGTCTTCAAATGAAAAAACTATTTGCTCTACTGACGATGCTGGTCAGTTTTTCGAGTGTCGCTGCCGATGAAATCTACACAGGTTTTTTCAGTAATAAAGCCGTTGATGGGTATGACACCGTGGCTTATTTCACGCAAGGCAAGCCTGTAAAGGGCAATAGCCAGTGGCAAACCAAGTACAAAGGCGCGGATTGGTACTTTTCTTCGCAAGAGAACCTAAACAAATTCACCGCTGACCCTGAGGCTTACGCACCGCAATACGGTGGGTATTGTGCTTGGGCGATCTCGGCGAAAAATGACTTCGCTTCTGCCGATCCAAAAGAGTGGGCGATCGTTGATGGCAAGCTTTACCTTAACTACAACGCCGAAGTGAAAAGCTGGTGGGACGATGATCGTGCGGGTCATATTTCAGCAGCCGACAAAAACTGGCCAACACTGATTAAGTAACGAGGGAGTGTGAAGATGAAATTTGTACCTCTAAAGCACATCCCAGCTGGGTTTATTGCGTTTGTTTTTGTTCAGTCGCTGTTCTTTAAGTTTTCGGGTTCGTATGAAACGGACCATATCTTTGGCACTTTGGGAGAGTGGTCAGGTTTGGCTTGGTTTGGTCGGTATGGCGGTTATCTGATTGGCTTTGCTGAACTCATTGCGGCCATTTTACTGTTTACCCGCTTGCACGGCATTGGTGCTGCAATGAGTGCAGGCATTATGACTGGCGCCATCTTCTTCCACTTATTTACGCCATTAGGTATTGCGATGCCTGAATTTAATGCCATGGGTGAAGTGATTGGTAATGACGGTGGCTTGCTGTTTGGTATGGCCTGTATTGTTTGGAACTGTTCCGTATTCCTACTGATGCGAGATATCAAAACGCCAGGTTCTGCGACGAATAAATTGTTAGCGCAAGGAGTTTAATATGATCTCCAGTCCGTTTAGGTTGCCACGCAAGACCCCGTTTGGCATTGGTGAGTCAATGGTTGAATGGGCAACAGGTCTATCCACACTTGACCGTTTGTATCGACAAGATGCTCTACCAGAAGACAGTTTTGAGTTTATGAAGGAGACGCTGGAGCGCATCGGTACCCAGTATCAGGTTGATCAAGGAAGCCTTGAAAATGTGCCTAAGCAAGGCTCGGTTTTGATTGTTGCGAATCATCCTTTCGGCGGGATTGAAGGGGTGATCTTAGCCTCGCTGATATCTAAAGTGCGTAAAGATGTAAAGGTATTGGCCAATGAACTACTGAAACGTATCCCAGAGCTTGATGAGTTATTTATTGGGGTGAATGTATTTGGTGGCGAACAAGCGAGACGAACGAATCGGCTGGCTATCAAGGAGGCTAACCAGCATCTAAAACAAGGTGGTGTGTTGATCATCTTCCCGGCAGGCGAAGTTTCCGCGTGGCAGGCGAGTGAAAGCAAAATTACCGATAAAGAGTGGAGCCAGTCCGTGGCGAAGTTCGTTAAGCATGCCCAAGCCACGACCGTACCGATTTTTATTAATGGGATGAACAGTAAGTTGTTCTACCAAGCGGGAAGAATTCATCCTCTCCTCAGGACGGCGTTACTCGGTCGCGAGCTACTCAACAAGTCAGGTGAGACGATTTCTGTGTCTGTGGGCAATCCTATCCCTTATAGCGAGGTGAAAGATGTCGAGAGTGATGATGAGATTACGCAGTACTTTCGACTCAATACTTATTTGATGGGGAGTCAGCAAACTAACTGCGATGCCCGCGAACCGCTTAGCGAAGCAGATAGCAATCGTGTAGAACCAATTATCGCACCAGTATCGATAGACCTGCTTGAACAAGAGCTAGAGCGCTTAAGTGAGTTTAAATTGCTTGAGCAAGGTGAGTTCTCGGTGTACTGCGCTCCAACAAGCAATATGCCGAATATGATGCGAGAAATTGGTCGTGTTCGTGAGGAGAGTTTTCGAGAAGTGGGAGAGGGCAGTGGTTTAAGTTGTGACATTGACCAGTTCGATGCTCACTACCATCAACTGTTTGTTTGGCATCATGCTAATCGTGATTTGGTTGGTGCTTACCGTTTGGGACTTGTTGATGAGCTCATTGCCCAAGGTGGAATAGACGCGCTCTACTCCACAAGTCTATTTAAGTATGATGAGGCTTTCATTGGCAGTTTAGGTCAGTCTATTGAGCTTGGTCGCTCGGTTGTAGCGAAGCGCTACCAGCGTAATATGCATTCGCTATTGCTGCTATGGAAAGGGATTGCGGGATTTGTGCAGCGTAATCCCAAGTATACCCATTTGTTTGGCCCAGTGAGCATCAGCAATGATTACAGCCCAGTAGCTCGTCAGTTGATTGCGTCAGTAATGTCTGTTCATTACTACGATGATGAGAAAGCCAAGCTGGTCGCACCTACCACGCCGCTAGAGAAAAGCGGCAAAGAGTTTTGGCGACCGGATATGCTTAGCTCATTATCAAAACTCCCTTTGCTGTCCAAAGTGCTCAGTCGCTTAGAGCAAGGTATGGGGCTGCCCGTGTTGCTAAGACAATATCTAGGCATGAACGGTAAATTGGTCTGTTTTAACGTTGATCCTGCATTTAACTTCGCGCTAGATGGGTTGATCGTCGTGGATCTCACCTCTGTGCCTGCGCGAACTTTGGGTAAATATATGGGGCGTGAAGAAGCGCAGCTCTATCTAGATTCTCACCTCTGATAACGTAATTTAACGCTAAGCAAAGCCGCTGATTTAGGCGGCTTTGAGTTTTCTAATCCAACGTTATCTTTCATAGAGTTATTTCGAATCAATCAGAAGCATTCGAGCTATTCGAACAACATAGCTTAGCTATACTCATTGCCTAGACTACAAGGATTGATATGCCGATTTCACTTACTTTACCTATCGCGCTGATAGCGTTTGCCGCCAATTCATTTTTTTGTCGCTTTGCCTTAGCGGAAGGTTCGATTGATCCTGGCTCGTTTACCTTGATTCGACTCGTGTCAGGGGCGATAACTCTGTCGATTATTTTGCTGTTTCGACGTCAGTTGGAATCCTCTTTTTTCAAGAGTAGTTTGAGCTGGTGGTCGGGAATTGCGTTGTTTGGTTACGCAGTGAGTTTTTCCTATGCTTATACCCAACTCAGCACCGGGACAGGGGCGCTAATCTTGTTTGGTATGGTTCAGCTCACTCTCGTTGCATTCCATGTTTGGTCAGGTAACCGTCTCAAATCGGCGGAGTGGTTTGGTATTGCGATTGCGATATCTGGCTTTGTGATTTTGATGCTGCCATCAGCGCAAGCGCCAAGTCTAAGTTCTGCAGCATTGATGATTATTTCTGGCGTGTTTTGGGCGGTATTTACCTTACTCGGCAGAAAAAGTGGTGTGGCTTCTGTCGCGATTACCCACGGTTTTGTCCTTGCGAGCGTATTGGCGTTAGCAGTAAGTCCATGGTTGATGAGTATCCATAGTATTACGCTTCAGGGCATGGTTTGGGCATTGCTATCGGGTATTTTTGCTTCGGGATTCGGCTATGTTCTCTGGTATCAGGTGATGAAGCACATTTCCGTTCTGCAAGCCTCTGTGGCTCAACTGGCGGTGCCTGTAATTGCGTTCGCCGCCGGCAGTATTGGGTTAGGGGAGCCAATCACCCTCACTGCTGTGGTTTCATCACTGCTGGTATTGGGTGGAATTGGGGTGATATTTGTGGCGAAGGGGAGCGATTAGTATGCCTGATGCAATACGAATACGTTTATTTGTTAACTCTACTCCCTAGAACGAAATAACAAATCACCCCACCAAAAACGGGTAGAGCTAATGAAAGTATGCCCAGCAAAATTCTATCTTTAAGGTTTTTTTGCACCAAAACGATAAGAACTGGGAAAAGCCATATGAAAATTGCAGATATGAATAGCGCTACTCCCGTCGTGGTGATTAAAGCCTCATTGTGTATATTGGCCCAACTTAAAACGATGGCTAAGACAACTAATGACATGAAGAAAATCAAAGAAAATTTAAGTACCATCAACATTCGCATTTGTTCGTTTCCTTATTGTTATTTTTTATTAACTACGAACAGCCGTAACGGTCACTTCAATCAGTACATCGCCTTCTAAATCAACCCCTAAACAGGCGCGTTGAGGCCAGTGCTCTGGGTTATTGCCAAGCCAATCACACCAAACTTTGTCCATTTTGGGTTTGTCACTCATGTTGGCGATAAAGACTTGGGCACTGACAATCTGCGTTTTGCTTGAGCCAAGCTCTTTTAGGTTTTCTTCAATAGTATGTAATGCGAGTTGAGTCTGACCCAGAATATCGAGACTTGTATCACTGGCGGTGGCGACAGTCCATACGAGGTCTTTGTATGCCGAAGACTTGTTTCTTCCTTGATAAATGCCGCGCATTCTTTCGATCATCTTATTCTCTCTCTTTTGCCTTTGAAGTTTTTATAAACAGTGCAGGACGCGCTTTATTTCCTTTAACGCGATTTTGTCGGCTTCAATTCCTACTGATTCAGAATCTAACGAGTACCACTGCACTTTTTCTGCTTCGAGTGCGGTGAGCTCTCCTAGCCACTCCCGAATGACATAGTAGTGAATGAGCTGTAACTCAAGAGTTGGGTGGTAGAGGGAGCAGAGGTAGTGGTATTGAATCGGCGTGATCGCGAGCTCTTCATCCAGTTCTCGAGCTAGAGCCTGCAGTTGAGTTTCACCGGGCTCGATATGCCCGCCAGGAATAGTGATAAGACCTGGATCGGTGAGCTTGTGAGCGGCGCGGGTTTCTAATAAAACTTGCTCATTTCTGAGCAGGATAAAAGAGACGCATTCATGCTGTTTCATTCAAGATTCCCTTCCATTTTTGGAGCTTTTATTTAGCGAGGCTTAACCGGTAAAAATCGGTTTCTGCGTGCTTAGGGTTGGCTTTTTCAAATTCCCACCCGTTACGTAGATAGAAGTGCATCGCTGGCGTATTGGTTCGGCTGACAGATAACAGAGCGTACTCACAACCCGCGTTGACCAAAGTTGTCTTAATATGGTCTTGCAGCACTTTGGCTATGCCAAGCCCTCTAAACGCTGGCTTTAAGTAGATGAGATGAACATAGCCCGTATTTGGCTCTGAGTATAAGGAGCGAAACTCCAACTGCCCTGCAATTTGGTTATCGATCCACACGTGTACATAAAACCATTCCACCTGATTTTGCCGCTCAGACATGCGTTCATAATAGCCGTCAATGAAGTTATCAAAGCCACGGTAGGTATTAAAGCTGCAGAAGTATGCGTCTCTTCTTGCTGCGATGCAGGCATCAAAGTGTTGTTCTATTTCAATAGGACGAAACTCGATATTTGTTACTGGATCAATTGATGAGCTCAAACTTTGGATGCCTAACGTTGAAGTGAAAGAGGATTTACGCCTTAGGGTTGTTACCGAAGCGATTTGAGCCAGAGTCGCTATCTAATACCATGAAATATAGAAGAACTAAAAAGCCCAACACTGGAATAAAGTAAAGAAGCATCCACCAACCAGAGCGATCAGTATCGTGTAGTCTTCGAGCGGTGACGGCTAAACTTGGTATCAGGATGAGCAGGGAAAAAATACCGTTTAAAACCCCAATGTCTTCAGAAGTACTGTAAAGCCCAAGAACGCCATCTAAGACGGACAATATAACCGTAAACAAAATACTAAAGCCCAAGAAGTGCCAATATTCTTCTCTGCGTGCGCGGCCGCTGAACTTTAGTGGTCGCTTCATTACGCTAATAAACCAGTTCATTTCTATTCCCTATGTATATTTCATTTGTATCAATACGTTGCGATTATATACATAAGCAAATATGCAAGTCATGGTTTATGTGAGCGTTAATTATCCACTCTGTTTGATTCGTAAACTCATTAGGTTCTATTTATACTCAGGTCGAGTCTTCTGTTAGGGCAATTTTCTATGCGCTTCTCTTTTTTACTTTCTCTACTCGTTACTAACACTGCTCTTGCTACTGATATTGTCGATTCTTTATTTATCAATGCTCAGATTTACCAATTACCTCAAGCCGATGCGTTAGCGGTTTCTGATGGTCGAATTGTGTCGATTGGCACCCAGCAGCAACTCAGAGATATGCAAAGCCAAAATACGCGAGTGATAGACCTAGAAGGCGGCTATTTACTCCCTGGTTTTATCGACAACCATAACCATGTATTTGAGGCCGCTTCTGAAGCTGGTGGGCAGTGTGAGCTAAGTATGGATGCAGGCTTGGATCAGCAATTGTCTTTTTTGCGCCAGTGTAGAAGGGAGACCTCTAGAGAAGGTTGGGTGATGGGCTACGGTTTTTCAATTGATGCGCTTCTTGATGAGAGCAATAAGCGAACGCCTCTAGAGGTATTGGATGAAGTATTTCCGGATCAACCTGTGATTATTATGGAGCAGACCTCTCATGCCATGTGGGTGAACTCTCACGCGTTGAAAGCTGCCGAGATCACCGAGAATAGTCAAGATCCTGTCGGTGGCACGCTCCTCAAAGACGATCGCACAGGGCGACTGACAGGGATCTTGCTCGATAATGCCGGCGATATTGTTATGGAACTGGCTTGGAACAGCTTGGAAGAGCAGTTTGATAAAAGCTATGAAGGTTTAATGAATGGTCTGTACGAAGCAAAGAAGCACGGTATTACGACTATCGGTGATGGTCGCCTATATTGGAAACGAGGCTGGTTTCAGGTTTGGAAAGAAGTCGAGAAACGGGGCGATCTATCGGCACGGGTGTCGCTTCGACCTTGGATATACCCTACGGACTCTATGGACTCCCAGTTGCCTGTGTTAACGGCGATGCGTCAGACGGACAAATCTAAGCGTATCCTAGTCGAGCAAGTGAAAATATACAGTGACGGTATTTTAATTAATGGGACCGCGAAAATGCTTGCGCCCTATTTGCGTACTTACATTCCCCAGTCTCCCTACGGACTAAACTATATTGCTCCAGAGGCTATGCAGGATTGGTTGATAGAGCTAGATAAAATTGGCTATGGCGCGCACATCCATGCAATCGGGGATGGGGCGATACACGAATCTCTAAATGCTGTGCAAGCGGCACGCAATCACGGCTCTAAGCGCGATTATACGTTGACGCATGTTGAGCTAATTGATGGCAAAGATACCGCACGTTTCTACCCACTAGATGTCACCGCAGATTTTCAGGTTGGTTCTGATTACGTTGCCTATCAGGATCATCGATGGGCAGAGGCTTTGATAGGGGCACATCGTGCTCATGCGCTAATGAATCTCAGAAAGGTATTTGATACTGGTGCTAACGTAACGTTAAGCAGTGATTGGAATGTTCATGATATCAACCCACTGGTTGGTATCGCAAATAGCTTGATTATGGGTAAAAGTGGGTTGCCAGATATCGACTCTGCGATAGACGCTTATACGATCAATGCTGCTATGAGCTTAGGGATTGAAGAGCTAACTGGCTCAATTGAGGTAGGAAAATCAGCAGACTTTGTTGTTTTGGATGGCGACATAACGCAACTTTCAGCTGAAGCGATTAAGAAAACACAAGTCTGGATGACGGTGTTGGAAGGCCAAGTTGTATACCAAGCTGATTAAATAAAAACCGCCAGGTTTAGCGGTTTTTATTTGGGTACAGGTTTAGTCTGTGATGGTCACTTTTTCGATTTTGATTGTGTCTAGCGGCACGTCATCATGACCTTTTTTAGAGCCGGTCATTGCTTTACCAATGTTGTTGACTACTTCCATACCAGCGGTGACTTTGCCAAATACTGCGTAGCCCCAACCGTTATTGGTTTTAGCGGTATGATCTAAAAAGTTGTTGTCATCAAGGTTGATAAAGAACTGAGCAGTTGCAGAATGAGGCGCATCAGTTCGAGCGAAAGCAATGGTACCAGTTAGGTTTTTGAGACCACGGTTTGCTTCGTTCGCAATCGGCGCGTGCGTCTCTTTCTCTGTCATATCTTCAGTGTGACCGCCACCTTGGATCATAAAGCCATCAATAACACGATGGAAAATGGTGTTCTCGTAAAAACCTTCTTGGCAGTAACGAAGAAAGTTCTTTGAGCTCACTGGCGCTTTGTCCATGTTGAGTTCAATTTGGATGTCACCATAGGTGGTTGATAAGATAATCATAGTGGATACTCGATAGGGTTGATTTTGCCAGAGTATAGCAGTCAGTATGGTCAAATTGCAGCTGGCTATTTAGCGGCAAGACATACTGATCAAAGTGCCGAAGCCGACGCGGCGTTAGGTCATCAACTGTGATTCAATTTTGAGGTGCGATCATTCCGAAATCGGAAATGGCCCACCTCTCTCTTTAATAAAAATTTTGCTTGGTAATAAAAATGAACAACGAAATGATCAACAAACTAAAACAATTCAAAGTTATCCCTGTTATTCAAATCAACAAAGTGGAGCACGCTGTGCCTTTGGCAAAAGTCTTAGTGGAAAACGGCTTACCAGTTGCGGAAGTAACCTTTCGTACTGCCGCAGCTGCTGAGGCAATTAAAGCTATGAGTGAAGCCTACCCAGAAATGTGTGTAGGCGCTGGGACGGTATTAAACGCGCAGCACGTTGACCAAGCTAAAGCTGCAGGCTCAGAATTTGTCGTGGCTCCAGGCCTAAATCCAAACACAGTCCGTTACTGTCAAGACGTGGGTATGCCGATTGTTCCGGGCGTAAACAACCCAAGCCAAGTTGAGCAAGCGTTAGAGCTTGGGCTTAATTTCCTAAAATTCTTCCCAGCGGAAGCGTCTGGTGGTGTCGCTATGGTTAAGTCGCTACTTGCGCCATATGTTGATGTGAGCTTGATGCCAACAGGCGGCATCGGTAAAGGCAATGTCAATGATTACCTAGCAATTGATCGCGTTGTATGTTGCGGCGGCACTTGGATGGTGGCACCAAGTTTGATTGAAAACGAACAGTGGGAAGAGATCGCAAAGTTAGTCCGCGAAGCAGTTGAACATGTGGCATAGCTCCTAACAACAATAATAAAGGGACAAATAGAATGGAAAAAGCAACGTTAGCTCTGGTTATTTCCGGCTTAATGACAGGACCAGCAATGGCACCCAACACAAACTTAAACCTTATGCCTTACCCACAAGAAGTGGAACTGGGCTCGGGTTCGTAAGCATCGACAAAGCGTTTAGTATTTTCATCAAAGGTTACGATTCTGAGCGCGTTCAGTTTAATGCAAAGTGCACCGTGGATCGTCAATTCCGTCAGACTGGCCTGCTAATACTCCACTGGCAGGCTGAGTCTGAAAAGACGCGACCTTAGTGATTGATACTCGTAAAGGGCCAAAAGAAGATATGCAAAACATTGATAGCGATGAGTCATACCAACTGGAAGTAGAAGATGGTCAAATTCGCATCTGATCTGATGATCGCCCGTATGGTGCCTTTCACGGCCTAGAAACCTTCCTATAGCTTGTGACCACCGATGCGAACGGCTATTCAGTGCAAGTGGTGTCAAATAGCGATAAAGCGGCACTAGACAAACTTGCGAAGCATTACCAAGTTGTGTCGTTGGCGGCTCTGGAAGCGAAGACGATTCGTCAGGCGGATGAAGCTGAATATCAAGGTGTGATTAATGATAACGCCATCATCCTTGATGAAACGATTGTCGCTATTGTTAAACCAACTGAGCGTTTGCTTCACATTTTGACCAAGTAGTGGTGAAACCATTTGCCGCTAGCCTGCGCTGGCGGCATTGTGCTGGATAACATTCTTATTGGAATCATGATGATGCAAGCAAGTAACCACTTACTATTTTATGTAGGAACCTACACCGACTCACCCAGTGAAAGCCAAGGGATCGGAATGGTCAGCCTGAACCAAAACACCGGTGAACTGAGCCGCTTAGAGGACGTTTATCCGCTGCGAAATCCCTCTTATCTAACCCAAACTAAGCACGCCCTGTATAGCTTTTCCGAAGTGGCTCAAGAAGAGGGAGCCCAGCTCGTATGTCTGCAAGATAAAGCCGCCTATTCAGTTCCGATTGAAGGTGATTACCCATGTCATGTGGATGTGTCAGCCGATGGGCAGTATCTCGCTGTGGCAAATTATGGTTCAGGCAATGTGAGTATTTACTCTCTAGATAGCCAAGGTATCGCCAACACTTTAGTGGCTAACTTGTTTGAAGATGGGCAAGGCCCCAATAAAGAGCGCCAGCTTTCACCACACGCTCATCAAGCCGTGTTTCTAAAGTATCAACCCACACTGGCGACGGTCGATTTAGGCAGCGATGCCGTCCGTTTCTATTCCATTGAACAAGGAGAGTTTTCACTCGCTCAGACGGTCGCATTTCCGCCGGGGTCAGGACCACGTCAGTTGGTGTTCAATCACGCTGAAGATACGGCGTATGTAGTGTGTGAGTTAAATGAAACCTTGGTGGTATTAACGCAGAAAGAAAGTGGTTGGCAGATTGAGCAACAATTGCCGCTATTGCTCGATAGTGAGGTAGGGCAAGCTGCGTCAGCAATAAAACTCTCTGCTGATGAGCGCTTTGTTTATGTCTCTTGTCGTCACCAAAACCAGATCAGTTGTTTTGATGTCTCTGGTGAAAAAGTTCAATGGCTATTTGGCTCAGAGTGTGGTGGTGCATTCCCGCGTGACTTTACCCTTTCATCATGTGGAGAGTGGTTGGTGGTGGCCAATCAGCACTCCAATAACCTAGTCAGTTACCAACTAAACCCAAATGACTGCACATTAACACCAACAGGTTATGAGTGCCAAATCGACAGCCCTGTCTGTTTAGTCGAACAACCTAAATAACGTCTGTTTAGGCTGACGGCTCTGTCAGCCTAACAATATTAGGTAGTTCAGCGTGAAATGCCCCTTCGGCACCCATAAAGCCAAAGGTATAAGGTGTCACTTTTAGCCCTTCTCTTGCTCGTATATCTTGGCTTTCTCGCAGTAAATTAAACATCCAGTCTTCTAGCTTTTTGTTGATCTCTTGGAACTCTTGGTGAGTTAACTCTGCTTTTAAGCTAATTAAAAACGCTTGGTCATCGTCGACGGGAATATTGATCACCCGCTTTTGTAATCCTGAAAGCACCTTCGCGCTGAAAAACTCTGGGTATTTGGCGCCTTGCTCAAAAGCGGTGTGGCCGGGAGCTATTAGTTTACATTGATTGAAAGGCCCAAGAGAGACTAAGCCTGCTTGCTCTAACTTTCGTAAATAAAGGTGAATGGAAGCAGCGTCGAGTTGATAACGCTCGGCAATATCATCGACAGTCTTGTTCTCTGCCAGTTCACTCCAAAAGGTAAACAGCGCTGGGCAAGCGTAAAAAGCGGCATCTTGCTCTGGCGTAAATAGAGGAATGGCGTGTAAATTTTTTTCCGCTTGTTCAAGCAGCTTAGAAAGAGGAAATTCAAGCCACTGACTGATAGCGATCAAGCGCTGCATCGACATGGGTTGAGCATTGTTCAGTAACCTTTTGACACTGACTTCCGAGATGTCTAATTCATCGGCTAAATCTTGATACGACGCGCCTCGACTCTTTAGTTTCTGCTTCACTAAATTACATACTTCTTGAGCGAGCTGCTGATCCATATTGGTTCCTAATCTGCCATTCGATACCTTGGGTATCATATTAGTGATCTTTTGGTGTTTTGGTTGAGATTAAAGGTCGTTATGAGATTCTTTTCTCACTATTTCGCTCAGGAAAGCGCCATGTCTCAACAGCAATTGATTCGATGCTATGTAACCCAGCAAGCATTTCACTGGTTTATCACTGGGATGCTCATCCCTGTTTTAATTTTGATATTTCAATCTCGTGAGCTGAGTTTAACTGACATAGGTTTGGTGATGGCGGTATGGATTGGCACCACCACTTTGTTGGAGATTCCCCTAGGCAGTGCCGCAGACCGATTTGGCCGACGTAAAACCTATTTGCTTTCTTTGTTGCTGAGTATATTGGGGATATTAGCCTTATTGTTTGCATCAACAATGTCCTCGGTGCTCGCCAGCGCGATATTGCTTGGCGCGGCTCGGGCGGTCTATTCTGGTACGTTAGATGCGTGGTTCTACGATGCTTATCAGCTGTCACTCGGGCCGCTTTCTTATCACGATGCGCTAGCGAGAATAAACCTTATGGTCACAGTTGGGTTGGCGCTAGGTTCGTTGGTCGGGGGCGGGTTGCCTGATGTTGCCTTGCATCATCAGTGGTTGGAGTCAAAATATGACCTTAATTTGATCCTCATTGTTGCGGCAACAGGTGTCCTTTTTATGGTGACCTTAACGCTTATTCCGAGCGAAGCATCTCCCTTGAATCAACAGAAACCCTCGCAGAAAAATTCGCTACGTTCTACCTGCGTTCAGACGCTGAATGAGGCATTTCGTCACAATGTTCTAAAGCGAGTGATGCAAACGACCTTGGTGTTTGGCATGGTATTGAGTAGCGTCGAAAACCTTTGGCAGCCTTATCTAGCCAATATTATGGGCGGTGATACGGCCAGCACCTTGATCTATGGGGTTATCTCGGCACTCTACTTTTTAATGGCAGCGGCGGCATCTTGGTGCTCCGTTAAGGGGTTACGTTGGTTTTGTGGCTCCCATCGAATGTTGCTCCTTGCCAGCCGTTTATCTGCTGGAATGGTGTTGCTGTTGATGGCTACAACAGTGCAAGTGGTGAGCTTTTCTCTTGCTTATCTGGTGTTTTTCTTTCTTTTTACCTTGGGTGAAAATTCGCAAATGGTACTCGTCAACGACAATACTAAGGCAGAGTTTCGTTCGACCATGCTCTCGATCAGCTCCTTTGTTGTGACTGCTGGAGGCGTATTGGCATCGTTAGGGCTGGGGTGGCTTGCTGATCATTATGGTATTGCGATGAGTTGGTATATTGCTGGAGGGATGTTGGTGGGATCTTCGCTACTCTTTGCTCGTGTTCCTGTTAACACGTCTGAGATCAGAGAAGAGCTACTTCAGGTCAACGAAAATGAGCGCGATTAACGGTTTAGAGAATGGAATGAGAGAGATAAAGAGGGCCTTTGCTAGGTTATTCAATACTTTCAAAATAGTTCCAAATGAGCTCTGCCACTGGGCCCATTGGGTGGTCTTTGCGTCTTGCCACGTAGATGGGGATATTAAGTGCTTCTAAATTCTCTAGTGCGATAAGGTTGGGCGCATTTTCTACCTCATGGCTGGCGAGACGCCCCCAGCCTAAGCCACTCTCTATTAGATTTCTCTTGCTCTGATGATCCGACACATACCAATGCAAGGCGCGTTTGACGATGCCCGAATCTGGGCTTGATTTGTATGTAGACTTCACCACGATTTGTGGGTAAGGAGCCAGCTCTTCGTGTGTTAAATCACTTCGGTGGGAGAGAGGAAATGATCGAGAGACGTACACCGGCAGTTCAAGCCTATCAATACAACGGTAGTGGATCTGACGGGTGTCTTTTTCAATGCCTGCATAGATACCAATATCGACCACGTCATCTTTCAGCATGCGTTCGCCAGATGCTGTTTCAATGTCTAAATGCACAATCGTCTCTGGAAAGGATTCCTTAACCTTGTGTAGTAGAGCCGTGAGCTTGTTGGTTGGGAAAATAGCCCCAACAGAAAGACGGATCTCTTTCTCTACCTCACTATTTAGTTGGCGAGCAAACACATCAAATTGACTTGCGGCTTCTAGCAAGTGCTCAATTTGACCGATCAATATTTTTCCATCACGGGTCAACTCAGGCCGGTAAGTATCACGACTGAATATCTCAATATCGTAATACTGCTCGACCTGTTTTACGGAATAGGAGACAGCACTGCGAGCTTTAAACAACTTTTCACTCGCCTTACGAAAGCTCCCTTCTTGGTGAATCACGTTAATAACGTGCAAATGTTCCAAAGCAATCATGGTCAAATAATATGACCGTTATGGAGCAAAAGCTATGCTTTTTTCGGTCATGTTATCGTTCTAAAGTAGTCCTATCGAAGCAATCGCAAAGCCAAAACCATTGTAGCAGCAGAAATGGTCAACAATTGTGACCATCAAGGAGACGCACTATGACATCGACTATTTTAACCACCCCAAGCGCAGCATTTGAAAACTTAGTGGACTACCCATTTGAACCCAACTACCTAGAAGTCGATGGTATGAAAATGCACTATGTGGATGAGGGAAAACACCATGCGCAAACTATCTTCCTGCTCCATGGTCAGCCATCCTGGAGCTACCTTTACCGTCACATGATTCCTCTTCTTGTTGATGCAGGATACCGTGTGATAGCCCCAGACTTAATTGGTTTTGGTAAATCCGACAAACCCCGATCTTCAGAGGTTCATACCTATGCCAATCATGTTGACTGGATGACCCAGTTTGTTCGAAAGCTTAGTATCAAACACGCCGCGGCGTTCATGCAAGATTGGGGAGGAATGATTGGCTTGCGTGCATTAGCTCAAGAACCAGAGTGGCTTGATCGCTTAGTTGTGGCGAATACCGCACTGGCAGAAATGAAAGGGTTAGAAAAGTTCTTAGTGCCTAAAGTGCTGAAGGTGATGGCCGCCGCTGCTGGTAAAACGGATCTGGCTAAATTTAAGAATAAGATTAACTACGGTAATTGGGCGGGCTACTTTCGCCACAATCCCCAGCCTGAAATTGGTGAACTCATTCAGAGTTTATCAACTCGTCACCTAAGCAAACACGAAATGCAGGCGTACGACGCCCCTTTCCCAAGTGAAGAATATTTTGCTGGGCCAAGGAAAATGCCAGAAATAGTGGCTGACGATCTGGATGCCGTGAACCAAGATTGGCAAAGCCTCAAACGGTGGTCGAAACCCGTGCTGACCCTATTCAGCGATCAAGACCCATTTTTAGCTGGTCAGGGCTACGATGAAAAGTTTCAGCAGAATTTCAGCGGAGCGAAAGGACAGCCTCATATCACCGTGGCTAACGCTTCCCACTTTTTACAAGAAGACCAATCCACTCAGCTCGCACAAACAATGCTGACGTGGTTAGAAGAGACGAAATACAAGCAAGCAGGAGTAGCAGCATGAAAATCTTAGCCATTGGCGCCAACGGTATTATTGGCCAAGCGGTGACCCGTTTATTCGCAGAGCAACATGACGTTATTCAAGTGGGTCACTCTACCGGTGAACTGACCGTTGATATTGAAGATAGCGCCTCTATCCAATCATTGTTTGAACGAGTTGGCTCGGTAGATGCGATCATTTGTATGGCGGGAAACGGTGAAATGGGCTCGATTGCAGAGATGCCTGATGAAGGGTATGAGGTGGTTCTGCGCAATAAGTTAATGGGCCAAGTTAACCTTGTTAGGCTTGGTTTGGAATACCTCAATGAGGGCGGTTCAATTACGTTAACCTCTGGTCAAGCTGCGAATCATCCGATGCCGGGTACCGCTGCCATTGCCATGGGCGTCGCTGGTGTGAATGCATTTGTTTCTGTTGCGGCATTTGAGTTAGACAAAGGTAAGCGAATTAATGCGGTGAGCCCCGCGATTGTCAAAGAGACCTTGGAACAATGGGGTGTCGATAGTAGCCATGGAATCGCTGCCAATGATGTTGCGCCGTTTTATCAGCAAAGTGTTGTGGGGAACAAAACGGGACATATCTTTAATGCTGTGAAAGGTGAGCCATAGTCATAACGCTATTTGCACCAATGAAGGAATGACTGCCCTGATATAAATCCGAACCAACTTCTTGCTTTACAGAATTTCTAACTACCGAATCCACAAATCTGATACACACGGCTTTATTAATGAAATGTAATAATGTTTTATGTGGTTTGTTAATGGTGTTTATGCTCTAAACGGGTGATGCACTGGAGTAGGTAGGAACGTCTTAGTGAATCAAATAGTGAGTCGAGAGGCCGACATTTCTGAGGTCGAGCACAGTGGTCATAGTATGCGCCGAAATCGTTTTCAATGGCGTGGTATAGAGGTGCGATTAGGACTTGCTCTCGCGATGCTCTCAATGACCACTTTGCTACTTGCTCTGTTCAGCTCTACCACCTACGACAAGCTAGAACTTGCTTTGGTTGAGTTGAAAGAGAAGGAGATCCCGGCGTTAGAGCGAGCGGCTCGTCTCAATGATATGGTTCGACTCGTGATTACGGATTCCTCGCAATTGGTCTCAGCGGATTCCAATCTAGAGCGGCGTAATGCTATGGTCCGGATTGAAGATAGTATTGGCGAGATGAACCTCGTGCTTGCCCACTTCCCAGAGTACCATGCCTATTTCAAAGATTTGATTATGCAGGTCAGTAATAGCTTGAGCCTGCTGCATCAAAGCGGTGAAGAGTCGCGCCAATTAAATAAAGAGCTGCGTAATTTGTTGGAAGGGTTTTACCCGCTGCTACAACAAGTGAGTGAAGAGCTCGATAGTCTGCCCGCGGAGCAGAAATCTCGTCTGCAATACAGTCAACTCAAAGCGCTGCTCTTCTATCAACTTGGCTTGGTAGAAAAACTGTATAACGATGGCAGCTTCAATGAGCTGGATTACACCACTTATCGTTTGGAGCAATTGGGTCAAGAATGGTTTAGCCTTTGGTTAGATAGCGGCCTAGCTGAGTCTTTACCGACGTTGGATGAAAAGTTGTCTGTTATCTATACGTTAGCTTCTCGCTCGAGCCGCTTGGTGCAACTTAAGAATCAGGCGTTAGAGCACTATTATCAACAAGAGTTTTTACTAGAGAACAGCCGTAAATATTTGCACCAACTGTCAGTGCAAATTGAGCGCAACACTTCTAACGTCAACCTAGAGATCGACTCATCCATCGCGCAGGTGCAGAAATCTCTGGCATCTAACCGTACCTTTTCTTTAGTGCTCTCTGTGTTTAGCTTGTTCGCAGCTGGGGGCATCGCCTGGTTCTATGTGCGTAAAAACATCCTAGAACGATTGCTGCATCTACGTGATGACATGTTTGCAATTTCTACCGGGCACCTCGACACCAAAATAGAGCTTAAAGGCCAAGATGAAGTGACTCAAATGGCGAAGTCGTTACAAGTGTTTCAAGCGACAGCGAAAGTGGTGAAGAAAACTAATCAGAAATTGGAAGCAGAGGTCGAAGAGCGCCGTTTAGCGGAAGAGAAGCTGCGCGTAACTCAAGACGAATTGGTACAAGCGGGTAAGCTTGCAGCTCTGGGTCAACTGAGTGTAGGTATCACGCATGAAATTAATCAGCCATTAACTGCCATTAGCAGTCACGCGCGTAGTGCTCAAAAATGGTTAGAGCAAGGTCGCAGTGATAAGGCGACCCAAAACCTGCAAAAGATAGAAAATTTGTTAGGTAAAGTGGCGGCATTGACTCGACACCTCAAAGCTTTTTCACGTAAGAGCGACGGCAAAGTTTCGTCAGTCGCTGTCATGCCTGTGGTGAATGATGCCATTGAACTGTTTGCCAACAAACAGGTGCCGATTGTGTTGGATTGTGGCTTGGATCCTGATGAGAGCGTGAAAGCCAATCCGATTCGATTAGAACAAGTATTGGTGAATCTTATTAGTAATGCGATTGATGCCGTTGAAAGCAGGCCTGAGCCTCTTATTTCGGTATCTGTAACCCGCGTTGGTAGCAAGGTGACTATAGGCGTAAAGGACAATGGCAAAGGGATAAAACCCGACGACATTGTTCATATTTTTGACCCATTTTACACCCAGAAAGAGGTGGGTAAGGGCTTAGGTTTAGGCCTATCCATCGCATTTAATATCATCAAAGATTTTGGTGGTTCCATCCGAGTAGACTCGCAGCCTAATGTCGGCAGTGAGTTTGTTGTACATCTAGAACAAGGCATAAAACCATGACCACGGAAAAGCAAATAACCCTCATTGACGATGAATTAGATGTAGTAGAAGCGGTGAGTGAGATGCTAGAGCTGGAAGGGTTTAGTGTCACTGGTTTTACGGACCCTAAGTCAGGCCTTAAATCATTAACGCCTGACAGTAAACAAGTGGTGTTGTGTGATGTGCGAATGCCTAATATCGATGGTTTAGCCATGCTTGATGCGATTCAAAGTCGCGCGCCCAAATGTGAAGTGATTTTGATGAGTGGCCATGGTGATATTCCAATGGCGATTGAGGCAATGAAACTGGGCGCGTTTGATTTCATCGAAAAGCCTTTGCAAAGCGATGAGCTGATTGAAAAGCTGACGTTGGCCGCAACGCACATTCGCAATACACCAGAAGCGACGTTAAATACGCCACAGTTACCTATAGAAGATGTGGTGATTGGTGTTTCTAGCCAGATGGAAATGGTTCGAACACAGGTACTGGCTTTAGCGCGCACTGGTGTTGATACCATCATTAATGGTGAAACCGGAACAGGCAAAGAAGTGATTGCCAGAGCGCTTCATCGCTATTCTCAACGTTGCGATAAGCCGTTTGTTGCGATTAACTGTGGTGGTATGACGGAGAGCATTATAGAGAGTGAGCTGTTTGGCCATGAAGCAGGGTCGTTTACTAGCGCGAATAAAAAACGTATCGGTAAAATTGAACAAGCGCACGGTGGCACTCTGTTTTTGGATGAAATTGAAAGTATGCCAATCGCTGTGCAGATCAAATTGCTACGTGTGATCCAAGAGCGGGTCATCGAACGTGTCGGTGGCAACACGCTTATTCCTGTGGATATTGTTGTTATCGCAGCAAGCAAAGCCGATCTAGCGGACTTGAGTCAGAAGGGCGAGTTTCGCGCGGATCTCTTCTATCGTCTTAATATCGCCAGCTTAAATTTACCGCCACTGCGTCAACGTAAGGAAGATATCCAATCTCTGTTTAGGCATTTTGTGGTGCAAGCTAGTCAGAAATATAAGACTCGGGCATCGACGCTATATGCGGAGCAAATTCAGCAGCTTTGTCGCCACGATTGGCCCGGAAATGTGCGAGAGTTACGTAATGTGGCCGATCGATTTGTGCTTGGTATTGTAGGTGAAGGGTTTGATCTGCAATCGCCAACGCTTCAAGGTAGTGAAGCTTTTGCGTTTGAGCAACAGATGGAGCAATACGAGCGTAACGTTCTCACCGAAGCCTTGATTGAAATGGCAGGCAATATCAATGAGGTCTCACTAAGGTTAAACCTGCCGCGTAAAACGCTTTATCGAAAGATGAAAAAACATCAGTTAGATAAAGAGAGTTTTAAGCCACAAACCACAAGACATAATTGACCCATCATAGAAAGTTAATAAAACCGTTATATTTATCTGTTTGAATTATAAGCGAAAAGTTTTTGGCACGTTGCGTGCAATCTATCAATAGTTCTGATTTGAAGTCAGGGAGTTACGCGTTGCAGAGCGCATAAGAACTTCGCAAAACCAGAACGATAAAAACCAACAAATATCTATTTGCTGCAAGGAGAAACAACAGATGAAGCAAATCCTAACCAGTAGTATCGCTTTATTGCTTGGCATGAGCTCAATGGCGATGGCGGCGAACGAGCCTGCACAATTAGGCCCTCGTCCTTTATATCTGGTGAGTGACATGGAAGATGGTCCTCTAAAAACCAAGTTAGAAAGCTGTGGTGCCGGTCCCTTTTATCGTAGCGACTTTTCGATAGGCCACCGCGGTGCGGCGATGCAATTTCCTGAGCATACCAAAGAGTCTTACCTCGCAGCGATTGCGATGGGAGCGGGTGTCCTTGAATGTGATGTCACCTTTACTAAAGATAAGCAGCTAGTTTGTCGTCATTCTCAAAGCGATCTGCACACAACAACGGATGTTTTAGCGCACCCTGAGCTCGCTAAGAAGTGTTCTGTGCCATTTAAGCCAGCGAACTTAGAAACAGGTGAAGATGCTCAAGTGGAATGTCGCACGTCTGATTTCACGTTGGCTGAATTTAAAACCTTGAAAGGCAAGATGGATGGCGCGAATCCGAAAGCTACCACGATTGAAGAATACATGAACGGCACTCCTGGTTGGCGTACCGACTTGTACTCTCAGACGGGTACTTTGATGACACATGCAGAGAGCGCGGCGTTATTTAAAAAGCACGGCGTAAAAGTAACGCCAGAGCTGAAATCAGCAGCGGTTGAAATGCCATACCAAGGCTTTAGCCAAGAAGATTACGCGCAAAAGCTGGTCGATGAGCTTAAAGCTGCTGGCTTCTCTGCCAAAGACGCTTATGTTCAATCGTTCAATCTTGATGACGTGAAATACTGGATCAAAAATGAGCCAGAGTTCGGTAAGCAAGCTGTCTATCTTGATGACCGTGTCTATAACCTAGAAGGCTTTACTGCAACGCTAGAAAACATGAAAGCGTTATCAAAAGAAGGTGTGCAAATCATCGCACCGCCATTGTATGCGCTCATTCAGTTAGATGATAAGAACGCGATTGTTGAGTCAGAATACGCGAAATTGGCGAAGCAAGCAGACCTAGATATTATCGCTTGGACTCTTGAGCGCTCAGGTCCACTGGCTCAAGGTGGTGGCTGGTATTACCAATCAGTTACTGAGCAGATCAATCAAGACGGTGACATGATGAAGGTACTGGACGTGCTGGCGAAAGATGTTGGCGTGTTGGGTGTGTTTAGTGATTGGCCATCAACGGTGACTTACTACGCTAACTGTATGGATATTTAACGTCTATTTCCTAATCGAAAGCCCGAGCTATCTCGGGCTTTTTTTGTTTGAAGCTGGTCAGTATCCCCTAAGGGTTTCGCTTTAGGATTGGCTGAAGTACTTCTTGTTGGTTAAGTACTCAACTACCACTTCCACATTGTTTTTGGTCTGTTTATTGACTCGTCCCGGGAAGGCTTGTTCTAGCTTATCGAGTCGATCGAATTCGGTATGCCAGATTTTACCCCATTTGGTTTCTTTTTTACGGTCGCATGCGGTCTTTTTCTCCTCATCGTAGCAGTCCCACATCATCGGGTTTTCCGTCTGTGAGTAACCATCGTAGCCTTCTTCACCGTTGATATTGAAATTGGTCGACTCAACATAGGCGATAGGAATACCGGCACAGGCAAACGGAGCGTGATCAGACCAAGACCCAGTTTCACCGGCTGGATAACCTGGGAAGCCTGGGTGCACAATGTACTTGGCTTGTTCTCCGATTTTTTCAATCGATGCTGCGAGCATTCCATCTCGGACCCAAGTGTCATTGTTGTAGGTTTTATTGCTAAGACCAATCGCTTCACAGGTCTTTTGGTACTGCTTGTAATCAGAGTGTGCGGCGTGCACATAGACAATATCGCCACCACCAACGGTGTCATAGTTGATCATGGCAATGACGTTATCGAGTTCACCGCTCTTTAAAGCGTTAGTCACATAGTGTTTGGATCCATTTAGGCCATTTTCTTCAGCGCCTGCAAACAGCACTCGAACCGTAAAGGGTATCTCTTGTTCGGCAAACAGTGCTTCAGCAATTGCGGTTGCTGCGGCGAGGCCCGCACCATTATCGGTTGCGCCTAAAGAGCCATGGTCGTCCCCCGTGGAATCATAGTGGGCAACGAGAATAATGGTGTCGCTCGATAAGCCCGGCTTTTCAACAATGTAGTTGTTCGAATTCTGGGTTTTGCCCTCTTTTGTATAGGTGAACGGTTGAGCCTCTACCTTGTAGCCCACTTCTGTAAGTTTGTTTTTAATCCATTCACCTGTCTCTATTTCTTTGGCTGAGCTTGCTGGGCGAGCTCCAATTCCATCACTTCCACCCGCAATTTGAACAAGGTAATCAATCGCTTTATCACTGTAATCCGTCGTCATAGGAGCATCACTAGCAAAGCTGATTCCAGAGACGCTAAACGTAAAGAGCACGGAGCATAAGAGGGTCTTCTTCATAACAGTTCCTTAGATTATGAGGAGCAAAGTTTACCGCTTACTGAACCCGTTGATGAAGCGGCTCAGGTGGCTTATCGTTTTTGATGTTCAGTTGGACAGAAGTGATGAATAGCTTCTATCAATGAGTGCTCAAAGGCTAACACGGCACTCCTCCGATTTGTGTGAAACGGTTCAAATCGAATTACGGGCCGTAATTAGCAAAAATAGGTTGGAAATGCGTAATTATTCTTCGTAATTCTCTGATTTTAAAGGGTTGGCGATAGTTGCAGGCTATTCATTCGTTATCGTTGCTTAGATATTTATTCCGTCTATTTTCTCGTCGCTATGGTTATGTGAAGTGATCACTTATTAGTGCGGTTTTCGTCGTTTACATTATGATCCTGCTAACATTTTATCTAGATTGAAATTCGCGCACTTACGTTTTATCCCGATAATATTTCGCTGCTGTACCTAGCAAGAGTGCTTTTTCTGCTGCTTATGGACGACTGAAATTGCTACTTTCTTGGGACATAAGTGACCCAAAGGGAGGGTCTTACTTAGGACAGTAATGACCCAAAATTATTTTCCTACTTTTTGTGTTTGTGTAAGCTTTTGAAAAATAACAATAATATTGTTGGCACATCCCCTGCAATAACAGGAGTGACCTCCAACAATAACGTGAATGTAAGGTTCTAATATGAAAAACAGTGTAAAAGGATTGTTAATCGCTGGCTCTTTGCTGCTTCCTTCAATGGCTATGGCAAGTGAGTGTGCCAACCGTGGTGTGCTGGACGACAGATATTGTGATGAAAACCAAGATTTGGTGGCAGATGCGCCAAAAAATGAAAGCGAGTGGATTGATCCAAGTACGCTTGTTTTCACCTACACCCCAGTTGAAGACCCTGCGCTCTACAAAGACGCATTTGCTGATTTCCAAGCTCACTTAAGCAAGATTACCGGCAAAAAAGTGATTTATTACACTGTTCACTCGAACTCTGCACAGGTAGAGGCGATGCGTTCTGGCCGTCTACACGTTGCTGGCTTCTCAACGGGCCCAACGGGCTACGCGGTTAACCTAGCTGGTTACGTACCTATCGCAGTAAAAGGTGATGAGGCCGGTTTTCAGGGCTATAACCTAATCACTATCGTGCGCAAGGACAGTGGTATCAACGAGATGGCTGATTTAAAAGGCAAACGCGTTGCTCATACATCGGCTTCATCTAACTCAGGTAACCTAGCTCCTCGTGCGCTATTCCCAGCGCAAGGCTTAACACCTGATCAAGATTACAAAGTGCTTTATTCCGGTAAGCATGACCAATCTATTCTTGGTGTCTATAACGGAGACTACGATGCAGCACCTGTCGCTTCTGACGTATATGATCGTATGGTTGCAGCTGGCCGAGTAGACGCTAACGACTTGAAAATCATTTACCGCAGCCCACGTTTCCCAACTTCTGCTTTTGGCTACGCTTACAACTTGAAACCTGAGTTGGTAGAAAAAATCAACGAAGCTTTCTTTAGCTACCGTTTTACGCCTGAAATGAGTGAAGCATTCAAAGGCGCCGACCGCTTCTCTCCAATCACTTACCAAGAAGACTGGTCTGTCATCCGCGATATTGCTCACGCGACAGGGACTGCTTACACCAAAGCGGGTCTTAAAAAGCTAGCTGAGAAAGACGCTGCGAAGCGCGCTAAAAAGAAAGCGGCAGAGCTAGCAAAACAAGCAACTAACCAATAACTCTTAATTAGAAACGCCAAAGTACGGTGCCCTGTGTGTAGGGCGCGGGGCTCCGTACACCCTAAATTTAGGCTCAAACAATAGTGAAACAAGGAATAGTAGTATGGCCGTAGCAAACGTTGACGGAGCTAAGTACGACGGAATAAAGATCAATAACCTTTTCCATGAATACGTGGCGGGCAAGCCAATCCTTAAAGGTATTGATATTGATATCGACCAACCAGGCATCATTGCCATCATTGGCCCATCAGGTACGGGTAAAAGTACCTTGCTGCGCTGTATCAATCGCTTGAACGATCCAACCAGTGGCGAAATCCTATTTGAAGGCGAAGACCTGACTAAGTTACAAGGGCAAGCTCTGCGTAAACAGCGTCGTCATATCGGTATGGTCTTCCAAGAATACAATTTAGTTGAGCGTCTAACCGTTATTGAAAATGTATTGAGTGGCCGCTTGGGTTACATGTCGTCTTGGAATGCTTGGCGTCGAAACTACGCTCAAGAAGACTTAAAGAAAGCGTTTGAGCTTTTAGAGTTTGTCGGCCTGCAAGATTTTGCTAACCAACGTGCCGATAGTTTATCCGGCGGTCAGCGCCAGCGTGTCGGAATCGCTCGAGCAGTGATGCAAGACCCATATATCTTATTGGCCGATGAGCCGACCTCTTCACTCGATCCAAAAACGGCGGTTGAGATCATGGAGTTGATGGAAACCTTCGCCAAAGATAAACAGATTCCGGTTCTGGTCAATATCCACGATGTGAACCTCGCTAAGCGTTTTGCTACGCGTATCATCGGTATGTGTAACGGTAAGGTGCACTATGATGGTAGCCCTGAAGGTATCAGTGAAGAAGACCTTAAAATTATCTATGGAGGTGAGTCATGGCTGGATTAAGCTCATCTCCTTCGTCGGTCAATGTTGAGAATCCATTTAAAACCTCGTGGGTAAGTCGCGCAGGTGTGGTTGCAGTCGTCGCATACCTGTTTTACAGCTTCTCGACACTTAACCTTAGCTTTGAACGCTTAGTTATCGGCTTTGGTGAAAGTGAGCGATTACTTGCACGAATGTTCCCGCCAGATTTCTCTCGCTCAAGCTTGCTATTAAGCGGGTTGGCAGAAAGCTTGCAGATTGCAATCATCTCGAGCTTCTTTGGCATTGTTATTTCTTTGTTCCTAGGCTTACTGGCTGCGCGCAATATGATGCCATCAATTGTGTCGACGCCTGTGCGTGGTTTTATCGCCCTTTGCCGCTCGTTCCATCCAGTCATCATCGCGATTCTGTTTGTTAAAGCGGTTGGATTTGGCGCGTTGGCCGGCATTTTAACGCTGGTATTTGCATCGATTGGTTTTATTGCCAAGCTTTTTGCCGAAGCGATTGAAGAGATATCTTTTAAACAAGTGGAAGCAATTCGCGCAACTGGCGCCAGCTTTGTTAGCGTAATTCTGTTTGCGGTGATGCCACAGGTGTTTACTCGTTTTATTGGTTTTGCCAGCTATCAGTTGGACTCGAATCTGCGTAACTCAACCATGGTGGGTATCGTTGGTGCTGGTGGTTTGGGGGGAACCCTGTTTTCCGCGTTCCAACGTTTTGATTACGACTTTGTTGCCGCCATCCTTATCACCATCATCGCCCTGATCTTAGTCGGTGAGTTCTTGTCTAATGTTGTAAGGAGAATCTTCTAATGACGACAGCTTCTATAGATAGAGAATGGCAACGTTTTACGTTCAATGAACGTTTGGCTCGCTTTGCTGCATACCTCTGTTTTGTTTCCGCGATTGTGTGGTCATGGCAGACCGTCGAGATTATTCCAGAGTTTCTTTACGATGCTCCTGCTCAGTTTGCGGATATGTTTAGCCGTATGGTGCCACTGGATTATGGTTTTTACCCAGAAACCATTCACGCAGCATTAATTGAAACTTTGCACATTGCTACTTTGGGTACTCTGTTTACCCTGATTTTGGCGATTCCTTTAGCCTTGTTGAATGCGCCGAACATTACACCAAGCAAAACGCTCAACTGGATTGCCCAGTTCTTTTTGGTCTCTTCACGCTCTGTTAACTCGCTGGTTTGGGCACTACTGTTCATCGCGTTATTTGGCCCTGGCGTGTTGGCAGGTATCATGGCGATCGCGGTTCGTAGTGTGGGCTTTGTCGGCAAGTTATTGGCTGAGGCGATTGCAGAAGTGAATATGGGGACAATTGAAGCTCTCAAAGCGACAGGGGCTTCTTGGATGAGCATCTTATTGAAAGGCTATTGGCCACAGGTTATGCCTGCGTTCTTTTCCATTGTGTTGTTCCGTTGGGACATCAACGTTCGTGAATCAGCGGTACTTGGACTAGTGGGTGCTGGTGGTATTGGTGTGGTTCTCAACGATGCTCAGAATTTATTTGAATGGCAAAAAGTGTCGATGGTTCTAGTGAGTATCTTTGCGGTTGTGATCTTAGCCGAAGCCTTGGTCGTTCATGTGCGTAAGAAGCTTATTTAGATAGCCATTGCTACTCAATAATGTAAAAAAGGCAGGGCGTATCCTGCCTTTTTGTTGCGCCATACTTCGTGTGTTAGAGCTTAAAGGAACCTATCTCTTGGTTTAGCTGGGCCGCTAACTCGGACAGCTTCGCAGCTTGCTGCGCTGCGTTTACCGCTTCTGACGCGAGTTCGTCAGAGACAGCTCGGATTCCCTCAGTATTCATTGTAATTTCATTGGTCACTAGGCTTTGCTCTTCCGCTGCTGCGGCAATTTGAGCGGCCATATCACTGATCAAATCTACTGCGGTATTGATGTTGGTTATATTGCCTGACGCAGTGGTTGCGTCATTCACACTCTCGGTTGCTTTCGCCTGGCTTTGACCCATGATTTGAACCGCTTTTTGCGTGGTTGATTGCAGTAACTCAATCGTATGTTGGATTTCTTGCGTTGACGTGTGAGTGCGTTGAGACAACACGCGAACTTCATCCGCTACGACGGCAAATCCGCGTCCTTGATCTCCTGCTCGAGCGGCTTCAATAGCGGCGTTTAATGCCAACAAGTTGGTTTGCTCGGCGATGTCTTGGATGGTCGACAAGATAGTATTAATACTGGTTGTATGGCCTTCGAGATCCTCGATGACATTCGTTGCAATTTGAACGTCTGCAGCCAGAGCCTCAATAGAGACTTGAGTTTGATTCACTTGTCCAGAACCCTCGATACACGCGGTTACCGCATCTTGTGAGTTCTTCGCTGTGTTTTCCGCATTAGAGGCAATTTCAGCGGTTGCTGCTGCCATTTCTCCGACTGCCGTCGCGACCATATTGATCTCGTCTTGCTGGCAATGAATACGTTGGCTTCTTTCACCGGCTTGTTGAGAGGTAACGTTGGCTTGGTCACTCAATGAGCTGGAAATGTCTCTGAGTGTGCTCACCATATGGTGCATGTTGGCAACAAATTTGTTGAAGCTTTTAGCAAGTTGACCAACTTCATCGTTCGTACGAGGTGACAAACGTTGGGTTAAATCGCCGTCTCCTGATGCTATCTCTTCGAGTGCCGTTGTGACGACTAATAAATCTCTAAATAGATGTGAGATGAGCAGTGATACCGCTCCGATTAGAACCGTGGTACCGATGACAGCAGTAATGATAAGTTGTTGAAGAAGCTCATAATAAGCTGATTCTTGGGTGGCGCGATCCATCTGAATTGCGAAGATCCAATCAGAGTTGTCGACTTTTTCAAAGTACATCAGCTGAGGTGCGCTACCTTCATTGAAAATATTGATCGCGCTATCGCGTTCTGCCTCTAAAATGGTTGGCAATGTTAACTCTGAATCCCAGCTGGTGACAGGTTTCATCGCCAGAGACGTCTGAGGGTGTGCGAGAAAGGTGCCATTAGAGCTATCAATTAACATCGCTTGTGCATTTTCCCCCACGTCTAAATTGACTACTTTAGACACAAGTTGGTCGATAAGGAGATCCGCACCAATAACGCCAGTAATACGTCCATTTACCTTGACTGCTGTCGCGATCGTGACCATCAACTGACCAGTATTAATATCTTTATACGCAGGAGTAATGATGGACTTATTTGCCCCCATTGCAGCTTTGTACCAAGGGCGTGTTGTAGGGTCTATGTGGCTCAGATCTTTGCCTTCATACGAGGTGAAGACTCGGCCTTCACTGGATCCAAAATACACATCTTCAAAATCACCACCAAGACGAGCCTGGAGCAATACGGCTTGAATGTTCTCTGAACCAAGTAGACCACCGGCTTTAATCACAATGTTTTCGCGTATAACGAGCCAGTTTCGGATAGCGGCTGACTCTGAATGGCTGACTCCGCCAGCATGAAGGTAAATTGAGTGACGACTTTGCTCATACAATTTCGATGATGCCTGCCATGTCAATAGTGAGGACATCAATACAACAGCGAATAAACAAGCAAGCGTCAGCTTCTGTTTTAAAGATAGATTCATTTGTAAACCAGAATTGATTGCTTTTATGGGACGGCGAATTGTATATGGTTTGTTCGTTCATTTATAGGGTTTGACGTACTGTTTATTGAAAGGTAGGACATGTGGAACAAATCTGTGTGCGTCGAGGGCGAGATTGAGAGACTTGAATTAAATGAAAAAGGCAGGTGTGGCCTGCCTTTGAATTGGAGAGTACCTTAGAGATATTTCTCTATCGGCAATAGTTGTAAAAAAGAAGATTGGAATCGACGCCATTTGCCCGTGTTAGGCTCGTGGTCAAAAGTCTGATCTTTGGCGTGCCATAATACGTCGCCATCTTTTAACTCTAGATGCCAGCTGTTTTCCTCGCTCATTGCATCAGTAATATCCTCTACTAACGCTTTCGCGACCGCTGGGCTTTCTATAACGAGCAAGGACTCACTGTTTAGATAGGTTGAGCGGAGATTGAAGTTAAAAGAGCCGATCGCCGCAATTTTTTGGTCAAAAACAGCCGATTTAGAGTGCAGCCCATAACCTGTTTCTGGCGCACACTTGGCAGCGTCTTTCGTCGATTCTTGGCATACCGCCGCTTCAGGCATCAATTCGAATAACTGTATGTTGTGCTCTAGCATATCTTGGCGTCTGCCTGCGTAAGCAGAGTGGTTAGTCACCAAGTCGTTTGAAGCCATGGAGTTAGTCAAAGCTTTAATGGCTACACCGTTTTCACTTAGGGCCTGCCAGTTGTCGAGTTGGCGATCATCGAACACCAGGTAGGCGGATTCCAATAATATCTGTTGGTTTGATTGGCTAGCTAACTGGCTAAGGTACCGTGCGGTGGCTTTGGGTACATCGGTATTCTTTTCATCGACAGGAACGGGTTGGTCGTATACGTAGTGCGCCTCGACTCTGTCCATCTTGCTGACGATACTATCGAGTAGTTTCTTTGCTTGGCTTTTCTGCGTTGGCAGAGGCGGGTAATGGCTGTAAGTGGGAGCCAATGCTTGAGTGAGCTCAGTTAGGTCAACGTCTTCATTGTCGCCTAGTAAGTCTACAGGGTATGACCACTGGCTATCCCAGTATTGATTGAAGCCAGTTTGGATCTCATTGACGACAGCCCCCATCGCCAGCACATCGCGGTCACGAAAGTTGATTTCATCAGAAAGGTCAAAATATTCATCACCAATATTACGTCCTCCAACAACAGAGAACACGCCATCTACGGTGAATGATTTGTTGTGCATACGTCGATTGAGGCGGGAAAAGTCACCAAGGAATTCAAACCATTTAGTGACACCGCGGCGGGTTGGAATAGGATTGAATACGCGGATCTCAACATTAGGGTGAGAATTGAGGGCAATAAGCAAAGTTTCTCGCTTGTTGAGGTTGATGTCGTCAAGCATAACGCGCACGCGTACTCCTCGATCAGCCGCCGCCAATAAACGACTAGCGAGGTACGTACCGGATTGATCGGAGTTCCAAATATAGTATTGGATATCGATCGTTTGCTCGGCCTTTTCAACCAATGCTAGTCGCTGCGCTAATGCATCCCAGCCTGAGTCTTGCATCAACACTGCACTCGCAGGTTGAGCGCTATATTCGTTCCAGTAACCGTCGCTCAAAGATGACAATGCTGTATTGGTCGGCTGAAGTGCTGGCGAGTTTGAGTGGTTAATCTCTTCGGGTAGTGAGCCACATCCCGTCAGGAGGGAGAAGAGAAGTAGGCTAGAACTGAGCCGGCGAAACTGGGGCATTAATGGTAATTCCTTGATGATATTGAAAACTGGTATTCGCTGAGAGTATTAGCACTAGTATAACAAAGCTATTACTTAATATGCGGAACACTCTTTATTTATAAAAACATCAATTGAGAACTAAACTTTAGAAGTGCTTAACGTAGTCTGGAGGTAAGCATGGAGATTTTGATTCAGTTCGATGATGCAGGGATGTACCAAAACAACCCTTGGGATGTTCCCGTTCCTTATCGAAAAGGCGAGATTCACTCAGTAGACTCACTTTTAGCGATAGTATTGATAGATCAAAATCACGCGCATCTTTTTGTTGATGATGATAAGCGCATGAGCTTACGCGAAAAGTAGTGCGTCTATTACTATTGTAAAAGTCAAAAGCGGTCACAGCAGGGGGGCACTCCTGCTACGCTTTATTCGCAGTCCTCACAACCCTTGTTTAAGCCAGATTGGTCAAAAGGTGTTACTTGTTCAAAGTGTCGACAAGCTTGGCTTCATCTTCAGGATGAGGTCTAGAGTGCTCATCCTGCCAATTAGGGTTATTGTGCATTGCTTCGATAAGCTCGCGATCGATACGGGTAAAGTACATGTCTTCTTCTGCTTTGCCTTTGAGTCTGAGTTTTTGCGTAAAGTCCATGGCCAGCCCCCTTGGAATCACAACTCTCTACTATAAGTGTAGTCAGTTGCTCCGAGTTAAGAGGGCTCGCTGTGGAGGGAAACGTCAAATTGAGATGCTCGTAGCGGTTTATTTTTGTGTTTTAAGCGCAAGTAGCTGCTGGCTGAATTCTGCAAACCCAAACCCACCGGGTTGCGTCATCACTTTAGAGGGTTTGTGCACGAGTTTATCCCAGTAATGCTCGATATTTTTGACGCCAACGGTCAAGGGCAGTGTCTCAAACATTTGTTGGTCATTGAGAGAGTCGCCGACGTAACAGCACTTGGTGAGGATGTCTTGCTCCGTTAACCCTTTCGCTTGCAGGAAAGCAAAGCTGCTAGTGCGTTTTGAGTGCTGACCATACCAAGCATTGATGTGAATAGAGCTTGCTGTGGCATGGGCACCTAGCTGGTGGATTTTTGTCAGAATGTCTTCCACAAGAATGCCATCGAGTGGTTCTCTATTCTGGCCAATATCAATGGCGACTTCGCACAAGCGATACGCTTGATCTAGAGTGAGGTTGATATCAGGGTAGCCTAACAGAATTTGTTCAATTTGGACTTTAAGTTCTGCTTGTCTTGCTCGCATTTCATGGAGTGGTACTGAACTTGATAAAGCGACTCCTTTGGCGCCTTTCTCTAGCACAAAAGCGCCGTTTTCCCCCAGCACTGCGTTGACGGGCCATAGCTGAGCAATGTGATCGCACCATCCAGCACATGCTCCAGTGACAGCGACAATCTTAATTCCCTGCTGTTGTAGAGACTGCAGTGCTATTAGTGTTTCTGGCGGCAGCTGACCTTGCCAAGTGAGTGTGTCATCGACGTCTGTGAGTACCCACTCAATGTTTTGCCATTCCTTTGAAAGCGTGTTGTCCATTTGATTTCTTATTCTGGTTAGTTTGTAGCACGAGTTTATAAAAGAGTGAGAAGGAATTCAGTGAAGTGGATGGAGTTAATCTATTTCTAAGGCGTTAAGTTGGAAGAAAAAAGGCGATGTCGCAAATGGAAAAACCTGTTGTCATAATGGCAACAAGCCTAATCCATGAGATTGAAATACTATCCTCGCAAACGATTACTATAAGTGAGGTGTGTATGTCCCGTTTCCTGCTGTGCAGTTTTGCACTGGTTCTTCTTTATCCCACCGCGATTGATTTGTATCTCGTGGGGTTGCCACAAATTGCTCAGGATCTGGCGGCAACTGAATCACAGCTTCATATGGCGTTTTCCGTCTATTTGTCAGGTATGGCTGTGACAATGTTGTTTGTGGGCCGCCTAGCTGATCGATTAGGTCGTAAACCAGTTGCGATTGGCGGGGCGGTGATTTTCGCCATTGCCTCATGGCTAGGGGGGACTGCGCAAAACAGTGAGTTCTTCTTGCAGATGCGCTTTTTCCAGGGAGTGGGTGCAGGCTGCTGCTATGTGGTTGCTTTTGCTATTTTGCGCGACACATTAGATGACAAGAAGCGCGCCAAGGTACTTTCTATGTTAAACGGGATTACTTGTATGATCCCTGTGCTAGCGCCAGTGATAGGGCACCTAATTATGATTAAGTTTCCTTGGCCAGTTCTATTTAGCGCAATGGCAGGCATGGGTGTCTTAGTCTGTCTTATCTCTACTTTGCTCCTTAAAGAGACGTTAAGTCGTCATGTTCGATCTGAGACAATTCCAAGCGCTGCGTCTGAGTCCTTATTTGATCGCTTCTTTATCTCTCGTGTGCTGTTCACCTCTTTTGGTGTGACAGCCATTCTGACTTACGTTAATACGTCGCCAATGATAGTGATGGAGACACTCAACTTTACTCGCGGGCAGTACTCGACGGCGATGGCGTTGCTCGCGATGGTCGGTATGTCGACCTCATTTTCTGCGCCCATTGCATTGAACTACTTCAAGCAAGGGACGCTTTTGCTTGGTTCGCAAGCGATTACTTTATTGTCGGCTGTCGTCATCCTTGCGGCTCACTTGCATGACGACAGCTCGACACTCTATATGCTCGGGTTTGCGATGATCAGTATGGGGTTTTCGATGGGCTTTGGAGTCGCAATGAGCCAAGCTTTAAGTCCGTTTTCACACAAAGCAGGGTTAGCCAGTTCAGTATTAGGTATCGCCCAAGTGTGCTGCTCAGCTCTGTATATCTGGTTTATGGCGTGGTTGGGGGTGTCAGCGGTGGATATGTTATTAATTGCTCTGGCTTGTGGTGGCGCAATGGGGCTCTCTCTAATAGTATTAGTGTCTAATCAAACAAATAGCGAACTCAATGAAGAAGTCACTTGCACGCCTTGACCTCAATCTGCTCCTCACGTTACAGCTTTTGCTACAGGAGCAGAGTGTCACCAAAACGGCTAAGAAGCTTAATGTCACGCCATCTACGGTGAGTAAGTCATTAGCGAAGTTGCGAGACTGGTTTGACGACCCTTTATTCGTCAATACACCCAATGGCCTGCGGCCTACGACGCTAGCGCACAGTATGGAAGAGAGTTTGTCTGATTGGCTGCAAATTGGCAGCCAAATTGTGTCTCGTAGAGGTGATGAAGCTCCAACAGGTGTGCGTTTTAACTTAGGTGTAGAGTCTCCGCTGTCACTGATCATGGTTGATGAGCTTACTTCGCGGATTCATACCACCTATCCAGATTCCAAAGTGAAGTTCCATAACTGGGATTATGACTCGATTGACTCCATTACTCGCGGTGAGGTGGACATCGGCTTTACTGGGAGAGAAAGCCACCCAAGATCGAAAGAGTCACTGAATTTGCTCCCTTACTTCATTAATTTTGAGGTGCTGTTTACCGATTTACCTCTCGTTTATGTGCGTAACGATCATCCATTGCTCGAACAGGAGTGGAACTTGGAGACGTTTCTTAGCTATCCGCACATCAATGTGGTTTGGGAAAAAAGTGAAACCTGGGCGTTAGATGAGATTTTGATTGAGCAGGGGCTGACGCGCAATGTGAATCTAACGATGGCGAGCTTCGAGCAAGCGCTGTTCGTAGCTGAGAAAGCGGGCCATGATATGATTACGACGGCTCCGAGATACTGCCAACGCTACTGTCAGCAGCTTCACCCTGATCTCGTGGCTTTGCCTATTCCCGTTGACGATGAACAGCAAGAGAAACTCAAGATCCCATTTACGATGATCTGGCATAAGCGCAACAATCAAAACCCTAAGATTAAGTGGTTGCGCGAGACGTTGAAAGAGTTATACAGCCAGCCTGGTTATTGCTAGTAAGCAGGTTAGCCTACGCTATCAATACGAATCATTACCGCGTCAGGTCGCCAGTATTCGAGTTCGCAGTCCATGAGTTCGTCACCTTGTTTGTAGTTGACTCGGCATATCTTCAATACAGGTTGTCCTTGTGCCAAGTTAAGCGCTTTTGCGACATGAGCTGGCGCTGACGTAGGTATTACATCAAAACACGACCGCTGCGTAATGTAGCCATATTTTTCACGGTAGATACCAGTTAAAGACATGGTAAGGTTTTCAGCGAGAATATCTTTAAACAGCGAAGCTTTAAGCACGTTTTCTACGAACAATACTGCGCGGCCATCAATATAACGTAGCCTTTCAATCACATGAATTGGTGTGATTCGATCAATATCGAGAGCCGCTGCATATTCACCTGCCGCCATTTCGCTGCGCACATTAACCAGTTTGGTTTCCGCTATTCGATCTTGTTCACGAATCATTTGGTGAAAGTGGTTACGTGAAAGCGGGTTATAGCAGATTCGTTCCGGTGAAACGTACCAACCACGGCGCTCTTCTCGGTAGATCAAGCCTTCCGTTTCCAGTGAAATAAGCGCGTCTTTGATGGTGATACGAGTGGTGGAAAACAGTTCACTGAGCTCTCTTTCTGATGGGAGTTTCTGCCCTTCTGACATAATTCCTGAATCAATTTGTTCTCTTAGACTGGTTTTGATGCGTCCTAGCTGAGTGCCCGTTTGGCTTGCCTCTAATACTCTCATTGCTGATCTAGTCCATATGTTTTTCTCTGCATAATGTAAGTGGAGCAAGTAACAGAAATATGACATACGCTAATTGGCGGCCTTGTAAACAAATGAAATATAAATGCCATCGAATGTCAGCAAAACTGTCAAATTAGTTGCGCGAAACCGTCACATTCTCCCCCTAGGATAAATTTCGAACTTACTGACCTAGTCCAGAAGGATGGAGACAATGAAAACTTTGCTAAGTCGCTCAACTACTTTTTCTGCTAAGAAAATGGTGCCAGCAGCACTGATCGCAACAACACTTTCAGTACCAGCAATGGCAAAAGATGCAGACCTAGATTCACTGATTAAAGCCGCGCAAAAAGAAGGCGCGGTATACAGTGTTGGTATGCCAGACAGTTGGGCAAACTGGAAAGATACATGGGTAGACTTGAAATCAAACTACGGTTTGACGCATCAAGATACGGACATGAGCTCAGCACAAGAGATTGCTAAGTTTGAAGCAGAGAAGAAAAACGCCACGGCCGATATTGGTGACGTGGGTTTTGCATTTGCTCGTGTTGCGGTCAAGAAAGGTGTGACTCAGCCTTATAAACCAACGACTTGGAATGATGTTCCTGATTGGGCTAAGGATAAAGAAGGTCACTGGGCGTTGGCTTATACGGGGACTATCTCGTTTATCTCAAACAACAATCTAGTCAAAGATGCACCGAAAACTTGGGATGATTTACTAAAAGGTGATTACAAAGTGACAGTTGGCGATGTTGGTGTCGCATCTCAGGCAAATAACGCTGTGCTAGCGGCTGCGTTTGCTAACGGTGGTGATGAATCTAACCTTAAGCCAGCGATCAACTTTTTTGCAGAGCTGTCCAAGCAAGGTCGTCTTTCTTTTACTAACCCTAGCATTGCGAACTTAGAAAAAGGTGAAGTAGAAGTGGCGATTCTTTGGGACTTCAACGCACTTAGCTACCGTGACCAAATCGATCGTGAGCGTTTCACGGTTAATATCCCACAAGATGGTTCGGTGATTTCTGGTTACACCACCATTATCAACAAATACGCGAAAAACCCAAATGCAGCGAAGCTGGCTCGTGAGTACATCTTCAGTGATCAAGGCCAGATCAATCTTGCTGAAGGCTACGCGCGTCCAATCCGTACTAACGTGACACTACCTCAATCTGTACAAGATAAACTGATTGCTAATGACCAATACAGTAATGTTCACCCAGTGACGGATTTTAAAGCTTGGGAAAAGTCTGCGCGTAAACTGCCACGTCAATGGCAAGAAAGCGTGTTAATTCACCAGCAATAAGAGTCTGTTTTTATGAGCAATAAGGTTATCCTTGTTGTGTTAGATGGACTCAATTATCAGGTAGCCCGCGATTGTATGGGCTACCTTAATGGTCTTCTCGAACACAACCACCCTCAGTCAAACATGCGCGCGACGCTTTACCCCGTGCAAAGTGAACTGCCATCACTTTCTCGACCACTTTATGAGTGCATCTTAACGGGCGTACGGCCAGTGGAAAGCGGCATTGTGAACAATGATATAGCGCGCCTGTCATACCATGAATCGATTTTTAGCCTGGCAAAATCACAAGGCAAGGTGACAGCAGCTGCGGCATATCATTGGGTGAGCGAGCTTTACAATCGAGCACCGTATGACCCCGTGAAAGATCGTTTTACCCACGATGAGTCGCTAAACATTCAACATGGCTGTTTTTATCATTGGGACCACTACCCAGATGAGGCGTTATTTTTAGATGCAGAGCATTTGCGCTTAACTTATCAACCCGATTTTTTACTAATTCACCCGATGAATATTGATGATATGGGGCATAAATTTGGCCTCGATTCGCGCCAGTATCGTAACTGTGCACGTGGCGCGGATATCATTTTGTCAAACTATATACAGCAGTGGCTAGCTGATGGTTATCAAGTTCTAGTGACCAGCGATCACGGTATGAATAATGATTTTTCTCACGGCGGTATATTGCCAGAAGAGCGCGAAGTTCCTCTTTTTGTGATTGGCGACAAGTTCTCTCATCAGGAGAGTCACGTAAACCAAACGGATCTCTGCGGCATCGTTTGCCAACTGCTTAACCTTGACCACACTAAGCCTTACTGTCAGGAATTGTTAGCCTTATGAGCAGTTCTGTTTTAACTTCCGGCTCGAACCCTTCGAGCTCAGCAAAGTCTAGAATCACATCTTGGTTCAAACGTTTCACCCCGGCGTTATGGTTGGCTCCATTTGCGCTATTTTTCTATCTATTTCAACTTGCACCTATGATCTGGGTGCTGATCAATAGCTTCATCTATGATGATGAATTTGCTTTTGATAACTATCTCGAAGTGCTCGATTCTGCTTTCATGATGCAGGCCTTTGGCAATAGTTTGTGGTTGGCGATTTGGTCGAGCGTTGTCGGTTTGGCGATTGCAACCGTGTTGGTTTCCTCATTACGACGCGTGGACTCAAAGATTCGCGATGGCGTGATTGCATTCACTAACATGAGCAGCAACTTTGCCGGAGTGCCGCTTTCGTTCGCGTTTATCATCATTTTAGGAACCAACGGAGCAATCACCTTGCTGCTGAAACAATATGGATTGCTCGGCGATTTTGACCTGTACGGCAAATGGGGTTTGCTAGCGATTTATATCTACTTTCAGATTCCCTTAGCGGTATTGCTGCTTTACCCAGCGTTTGACGCGTTAAGTGATGACTGGCAAGCGGCGGCGGCACTATTGGGTGCACGCACTTCCCAGTATTGGACTAAGGTTGCTTTGCCTGTTCTTTCTCCAGCACTATTTGGCACCTTTATAATCTTGATCGCTAACGCGATTGGTGCGTACGCCAGTGTTTATGCCCTTACCTCGGGTAACTACAACCTGATTACTATCCGTATTGCCAGTCTGGTGTCCGGTGATTTATTCCTAGAGCCGAACCTAGCAGCGGCGATCTCTGTGATCTTGATGGCACTGCTGGCTTTTATCACCGTCATTAATCAGTGGCTCATTTCTAAAAGCTATGCAGGTAGAAAGTAGTAATGCAAAACGTAAATACTCGATTTCATAAAACCGTGGTGTACTCGATTGTCGGTATCATGTTGATCCCTATTTTGGCTACCTTGGTTTACTCTCTGTCGTCACGTTGGGGCGCAACGGTTTTACCCGATGGATTCACCTTCGATTGGTATATCAAGCTACTCACAGACCCTCGCTTCTTGCAGGCGTTTGGGCGTTCACTGTTTATCTGTGTGGCGTCGCTTGCGTTGAGTGTCGTGTTAGTTTTGCCAGCGATTTTTGTGGTTTTTTACTATTTCCCGAAGCTCGACAAGCTAATGAATCTAATGATTTTGCTGCCATTTGCTGTGCCGCCTGTGGTCTCTTCGGTTGGGTTACTTCAGCTCTATGCCGACAGTGAAATTTCGCTCATAGGTACGCCTTGGATTTTGATTGGTACCTATTTCACCATCGCATTACCGTTTATGTATCGTGCGATTGCCAATAGCTTTGAAGCGATTAATCTGCATGACTTAATGGATGCGGCGCACCTGCTTGGTGCCAGTACCAGCCAAGCATTTTTGCTCATCATTCTACCTAACTTAAAGAAAGGGCTGATGGCATCGCTGTTTCTTTCATTTTCATTCCTGCTCGGAGAGTTTGTCTTTGCCAACATCTTAGTCGGTACGCGTTATGAAACCTTGCAGATCTACCTATACAACATGCGTCAAACCAGCGGCCACTTTACCTCTGCCCTGGTTATGACCTACTTCCTATTTATTTTCTTACTGACTTGGCTGGCAAGTCGTTTTAGCCGAGGAGTCAAATAATGAGTTATGTATCCGCAAACAATCTGACCAAGCGCTTTGGTGATAATACCGTATTTGAAGCGATTGATTTCACCATTGAGCAAGGAGAATTCATTACTCTGCTCGGCCCAAGTGGCTGTGGTAAATCGACATTACTGCGCAGCCTTGCTGGATTAAACCCTGTTGATGGCGGTGAAATTTGGGTCAATGGTGAGGAGATTTCCCATCAAGTCCCGCAAGAGCGTGGTATAGGTATGGTATTTCAGTCTTATGCGTTGTTCCCGAATATGACAGTGGAAGGTAATATCGCGTTTGGCTTAAAAATGAAAAAGCTCGACGCCAATGAAATTCAGTGCGAAGTGGCTAAGGTTATCGAGCTAGTCGAACTCAAAGGCAAAGAAAAACACTACCCGCATCAGCTATCAGGTGGTCAAAGGCAACGCGTAGCCCTAGCGCGAGCCTTGGTTGTGAAACCGCGTATATTGCTGCTCGATGAGCCCCTTTCTGCGCTAGATGCTAAGATTCGTAAACATCTTCGTCAGCAAATCCGTGATATTCAAAAAGAGATGAATTTGACCACCATCTTTGTCACTCATGATCAAGAAGAAGCGATGATTATGTCTGACCGCATTTTCTTGATGAACAAAGGCGAAATTGTCCAAGCGGGCACTCCGGAAGAGATTTACACTCACCCTGCCAATGAATTTGTCGCAGGCTTTATGGGTCACTACAATTTGGTGGATGCAGACAAAGCCAAGCAGCTATTCAATATTGATACAGAGTGGAAAGTAGCCATTCGCCCTGAATCAATTTATGTCAAAGAGCAGGGGCGTCGATACGGCAGCCATATATCAGCCCCACAAGTTGCGACGATCAAACATCATCAGTTGCTCGGCAATGTGATTCGCTACCAAGTGGATGTTGCAGAAAGTGAATTGACGGTCGATTTATTGAATCGTTCATCTGAGCGTCTATTGGCCAATGGTAGCCAACTAGAGTTGCTGTTCAATCTTAATGAAATTCAACCTGTGAGAGCCTAACCATGTCCAAACCTTTGTATGTCTTTGATATGGACGAAACGCTGATCAATGCTGACTGCGCTATGATATGGAATGCGTTTATGGTTGAAAAAGGAATCGCGACTCAACCAGATTTCATCGAGCAAGACCAACGCTTGATGCGCCTTTATGCGCAAGGAAAAATGGATATGGAGGACTATTTGGAGTTCTCGATGGCTCCTTTGGCGAGCATGCCGATTGAACATGTTCACGCATTGGTGGAAGAGTGTGTGATAACGAAAGTATTGCCTCATCAGTTTACTCAGTCCAAAACACTGATAGAGCGGTTGGCTCGGGATGAGATTGATATGGTCATTATTTCTGCAAGCGTCACCTTTTTGGTGGAAGCCGTTGGGCGTCATTTAGGTATTCAAACTGCGCTTGGTATCGATTTAGTGACAGAAGATAATCGCTATACCGCTGAAATTGAAGGCGTGCCGAGTTACCGAGAAGGCAAAGTGACGCGCTTGAAGCAATGGCTAGATGTTCAGCCTGAGCATTACTCAGAAATTCACTTTTACACTGATTCAATCAATGACTTGCCGTTGTGCGAGTGCGCAGATTATGCGTATTTAGTTAACCCGTGCCCACAGTTGAAAGCTCATGCTCATCGGCCAAACTGGACGGTGTTGAACTGGAGTTAGATTATTTACAATGTAAATCGCCTCTTGCTGTTAGCTTGAGGCGATTTTGTTTTTATTGCTGACTTATTTAAAGCAGACTTCAGCCCAGCGCGCTAAGCCGGCGGTCACTGAGCCAAAATAGTTCCCACTCACTACCTCAATATTTGGCAAGGTTTCTTGCACGGCACCACGTAAAATTGGTGAACGGGCAGAGCCTCCGGTCATGAATATAGCGTCAGGTTTCGCACCGCCTTGTTCAACGGCTTCTTTAACCAGTTCGGCCATTTTTTGTTTAGGCGTTTCTATCGCATCAATCATGTCTTCAAAGCTGATATCAACGTCTAATTTTTCTGACAACAGTTGAATTACGCCTCGATAGTGCGCGTTATCTGACAACGCAATTTTGGCTTCTTCTGCCTGGCGAACCAAACGGTAACCCAATGTCTCATGGAATACTTCCAGTAAACGAGCGAGCTTTTCTAGCTCTTGTGCGTCTTTTTTCAGTTGCTTTAATGTGGCCAAGTTAGAGCGAGAGTAGAAATCGGCCTGAGCATCAACGCTGTTGATTGCAATCGGGTTCCAAAACTGAATAGTCGGCATCACTATGTTCGCGGTGGTTTTACTGCCAAGGCCAAATGGCGTCATCAGTTGTTTAAAGGCAAGGGCAATATCGAGATCGTTCCCGCCGACACGTTGACCGCTATGAGCTAACAAGCTTTGCGTTCGGTCTGCTTTGCCTCGCCAGCTTGGCCCCATTTCAATGAGTGAGCAGTCAGTAGTACCACCACCAATATCGACAACCAGGATTGTTTTGTCTTCATTGAGTGACGCTTCGTACTCTAGCCCAGCGGCAACAGGTTCATATTGAAATTCGACATTTTTAAAACCTGCGCGCGTGGCTGCTTTTAGAAGAATGTTCTCTGCTTGACGGTTAGCTGCTTCACTGTCTCGGCCATGGAAGTTAACTGGGCGACCAATCACGGTGTCGGTAATGATTTGTTGAGCGTCAGCTTCCGCATTGCGCTTAATATTATCCATCATGGCGCAGACTAGATCTTCAAAAAAGCTCACTTGTACGTCACGTAGGCCAGAAGCACCTAAGAAGGACTTTGGCGATTTAACGTAGTAACTCTCACTGGGATCTTGCAGGTAGTGATCCAAAGCCGCTTGACCAAACGCGACTTCATCGGCAATAAACTCAATGCCTTCTTCGCGGTTAATGTTTATCGCTCGGCGCAGTACTTGCTCACCAACATTATCGAGCGGTTTTATATTGCGAAACTTGAACAGGTATTCAGCCACTGCCTCGCGGCTAGGAGCGGATAGAGTAGAAGGAATATAAACGCTGTCGCCTTCCAGTTTGAGCAGCTTTGGCTCTCCTTGATCCATTTTTGCAACTGAGCAATTTGCTGTCCCGTAGTCAAAGCCAATAAACATTCGAACCTCCTACCATTGAAAAAAGGTCGGCAATGCTACCTTAATGGGAAAACGAATGCTACTGGTGATTTGTTAAGCATATTTATTGTAGATAATTTATAGTAGTCTAAGTGAATATATTTAGTGGTAAATTATTGATTGTATTGGCCTAATAAGTCTAAGTGATTAAGAGGTGGTATGGATACCCAACAAGTAATGCTGGAGTATAACCAGTTTGAAAGGCAGCAGTTTAGTGCGTACGGTGGGCAGAAAGTTGATACGCCCGAAGTCGTTCGTTATGTATCCCCAGAGCAGTATGGCAGTTATATCGCTTACTTCTCGTTGACTGCGGACAATGCGCAAGCTGTTATTGAGCGAGAAAAAGCGTACTTCCTCCATTTAGGTAAGTGCTTTGAGTGGAAAACCTATGACACTGATCTGCCTGTCGATATTCAACAGATGTTGGTAAGTAATGGTTTTGAGCAAGGGGATAAAGAGTCGTTCATGGTTCTCGACCTTACATCTATCACCGCTAAGCCTGTGGATGAGTCGTTGATTCGCGAAGTGAATGATGAGCAAGGAATTCGCGATGCAATCCGAGTTCAAGAACAAGTTTGGGGAGGAAGCTTTGATTGGCAGTTCCAGCACCTGATGACTCTTAAGCAGCAGGCCCCAGATGAATTAGCCATTTATGTGGTTTATCACCAAGACCAACCGGTGACATCGGCATGGTTAACCTTTAATGGAGAGAGTCCATTCGCTGGTATATGGGGGGGCAGTACCATTGAATCTTACCGTGGACGTGGCTTTTACTCGCTATTGCTCAATAAGCGAATCGCAGAGGCCAAAGCGCGAGGCAAAAAGTATCTCATAATTGATGCCTCGGATATGAGTCGGCCTATTGTCGAGAAATATGGTTTTCAATTTATTACTCATACCACAGGGTATGAGTTTGACAGTTCGCAGAGGTGACACATGGAAGTAGTAGAGGCGAATGTTGAACTAGACAGTGCACTGCTAAATTATGCACTGGAATGTTATGACTCAGGGATTGAGATGTATCAGCGTGCAATCGAAGATCCCCAAAAGTATTTGGCTAGCCTTGTCGCGAGAAAAAGTGCGACCTGCGTAGAACTACCAGAAGGTTGGCTGCCGAGCACCACCTATTACTGTGTTGAAGATGGCAAGGTGTTAGGTGCAATTCGGGTGCGCAGTGGTACTAATGATTGGGTTGAAAACGTGATTGGTCATATTGGCTACGAAACTCGACCATCAGCACGAGGAAAAGGTGTTGCTAAGTATCTACTCTCTTGGGTGGTAAACCATGCGATAGATGAGCGAGCGATAGTGACGTGCGATGTGAACAACAGCGCGTCACGTAAAGTGATTGAAGCGTGTGGTGGTCTATTCTTGGGAGAGCATGAAGAGCCAAATGAAGGGCGGGTCCGTCGGTATGAATTTTTGCCTCGGTGAGGTAATTCGCATGGATGAGTAAAGAGGCGATCTGGGTCTCAGTTAGGCTCTTTTTTAGGTGATAGGGTAGTACGCATAGTAACCAATTTAATCGGCTGAAATCAGCTTTTGGCTATCACAAACTAAAGGGGTAACTATGTTAGGTGAAGATCATTCATTACTCAGTGAGTTTCCAGAGTTTAAAGAGACGATTCTTGCTCTAGCAAAAATGGACGAAGCGTTTTTAAAAGACATGAAAACGTACGACGGGCTAGATAAGGAGATAAGGACGTTAGAGTTGAAAGACTCTCCGATCAGCGATGAAGACATGCATCAAATGAAACACGATAGAGCGATGCTTAAAGATAATCTTCACCAGCGTATTCTCAAAGCTCATCAGTAGCGAAATGATTGAAGAAAAAAGAGCGATTCGTCGCTCTTTTTTTGTATTTGTTGACCTAGTTGCAAAGCTAAGGATTTAATCGCGGGCAGCTTAACCTTGGTCACTGTTTTCTAATTTTGGCTCGTGCTAGCATCTAATCTTGACTTAGATTTAGGGTACAAATATGTCATCAGATCATTACGGAACCAGCGCAAGCTACAAACGTCAAGAAGCGGGTTATAGAGAGAAAGCGCTGAAACTTTATCCTTGGGTATGCGGGAGTTGTGCAAGGGAGTTTGTCTACTCTAACCTACGCGAGCTGACCGTCCACCACAAAGATCATGACCATACGAATAATCCCGAAGATGGCAGTAATTGGGAGTTATTGTGCCTGTACTGTCACGATCATGAGCACAGTAAATACCTAGAGCATGAACGGTATGGCAGTGACGTAAAACCAGGTGAAGATGACCACCAAGGGGCAACGTACAACCCATTTGCTGATTTAGCAAAGATGCTCAAAAAGTGATGATTGATTCGCCTACATCAGCAACCTTAAGCAGGTGAACGATAAATCCGTTGATGTTGAAGGCCTCGCAGAGGCCTTTTTTGACTAGTGGTAATACTATCGTTTTGCCAACCCTTTGTTATTTAAGTACGGCAGAATATGAGGGCGAGACTCTCGTGCTAGTTTTCCTGTAACCTCTTGTGACCATGTACTTTGCTTTTGATTGCTAGAGCGGTTGGCGTAATAGTCTTGCATGGTTTGATCGTAGCTTTGAATAGCCTCAAGGTTGAGCGCTTGGTATTGGTTCTCGTGTACAATTACCTGGCTCGGCAGACGTGGCTTCACCTCTGGCTTTTGATCTGGGTGTCCAAGACACATGCCAAACAGAATCGCAGTGTTGCTTGGTAAACCAAGTAGTTCATCCACATGCGCGGCATTGTTTCTTAGACCGCCAATGTATACACCTCCTAACCCCATCGATTCAGCGGCCAACAAACAGTTTTGAGCCATGATGCCTGAATCGACGGCACCGATAAGTGTCAACTCGGTGAAGTCTACTTGCACATCAGGTCTAATCGCTGTGTGGCGTTGATAGTCAATACAAAACACCAAGAACTCTGCTGCATTTTCTACATAGGCTTGATTACCAGCGTATTGTGCCAATTGTTTACGCTTTTCTTTGTCCGTGACGCGAATGATCGACACCACCTGCAATAAGCTAGAAGAAGAAGCGGCTAAGCCAGCCTGAATGATGGTCTGTAGCTGCTCATTTGCTATTGGCCCTTGAGTGAATTTACGAATTGAGCGATGGCTGAGAATGGTTTCAATGGTACTGTTCATGATGGAGCGACGTCCTTGTTTTTGTTATTTGAAAGGGTTACGAATTCACCATAACGGTATTTTGCAAATGCGTAAATCGAAAACCAATTTCAATCGTGGCTCAATAAATCTCTAGTTCCCTTGTCTGTGAACCATGTTAATCTCGCCTAATAAACTGAACTATTAATAAGACATAACAATGAATACCGCTTTGCTGGGAATGTTTATTCCAACCTTCTTCTTTGTCTCAATTACGCCGGGGATGTGTATGACACTGGCGCTTACACTCGGGATGAGTATTGGTTACAAACGCACTTTATGGATGATGGCTGGCGAGTTAGTTGGTGTAGGACTCGTGGCGATTGCTGCCGTTTTAGGTATTGCTGCAGTGATGCTCAACTATCCTTGGTTGTTCGTTGCTTTGAAGTTAATAGGCGGGGGCTATCTGTTTTATTTGGGCGTACAAATGTGGCGTTCACGCGGCAAACTAGCCATTAATGTCGAGCAACAGGAATCTCAGCCGCAAAGTGATTGGGACTTAGTCGTTCAAGGTTTTGTCACCGCTATTGCTAACCCTAAAGGTTGGGCGTTTATGATTTCTCTATTGCCCCCATTTATTGACCAAAGTGCCGCTCTCACTCCGCAGTTGATTGTTTTGGTGTCGATTATTCTGCTGTTTGAGTTTATCTGTATGACGCTATACGCCACTGGAGGTAAAGGGTTGAAACGTCTTCTTGGTCAATCTCAGAATGTACGCTTAATGAACCGCATCGCTGGCACGTTGATGATGGGCGTCGGAGTTTGGTTACTCTTCAGCTGAGCCATCAATCATAGTTAAGTGTTGCAGAATAAAGTCAATAAATGCCCGAATTTGAGGTTTTGGGTAGTGAGAGTGCTTGTATAACGCATAGATTTCATCACTACGATTCTCCCCATAGGATGCCCGCCATTCGGGTAATACTTCAACTAAGCGGCCTTCTTTGAGGTAGGGCTTTACCATCCAGTCTGAAAGTAGCAAAACGCCACTATTTTGCAGAGCACCTTGTAAAATAGGCGAGCCGCCTCTGGAGCTAAAGTTGCCACTGACTTGGATCTTTTGAGTCTCTTTTTTACGGCTAAAGTACCAATGGCATCTCTGACGTTGCTGGCTAATCAGTAGGCAATTGTGTTCGGCTAGGTCATGCGGTTGTTGAATAGGCGGCTGCGTTTGCAAATAGTGGGGCGAAGCGACTAACAGAGTACGGTTGGTGAGCAACTTTCTGGCTTTCAAACGACTGTCTTTGGGTGTTCCAATTCGAATCGCAAGATCGACGTTATCGCTATTTAGATCGACCACATTATTGTCTAGCTCAAGTTCGACTCGCACACTCGGATACCGAGCGAGAAACTTTGGAATCAGCGTTGCTAGAAACACGTTGCCAAAACTTTCAAAGGCAGAAATACGAAGTAAGCCGCTTGGCTGGCTAGGAGACTGCCTCATTTGGTTAACTAGAGTATCGGCGTCTTCAATCAAAGTCATGGCTTGGCGGTGAAAATACTCGCCTTCATCGGTCAACACTAGCTGACGCGTGCTGCGTTTAAAGAGTGTGGTTTGCAGCTTTGATTCTAAACTGTCAATGTTTCTCGCCACCGATGAAGGTGCCATGCTTAACGCTTGGGCCGCCTGCGAAAAACTGCCTGACTCAACCACTTGATTGAAGATTCTTATTAATTCAAACATGCTGTTTTCACCTTTGCGTTTTGTGCAAAACTAAACTACTTTTCACTTCTATTCTGAAGATATTTGGTTTGATGCACAATGGTTTTAACTTCACTGACATTGAAAGGAAACCAAACCACATGAATTCACGAATTAATATCGCTAGCGTCGAGCCCAAAGCATTAACGGCTATGTTAGAGGTGGAAGGTTATTTGGAAAGTACAGCGCTATCCATCCAACTTAAAAAACTGATCAAGCTTAGAGCATCGATGATTAATCAGTGTGCTTATTGTATTGAGATGCACGTAACCGAAGCGGAAAAAGTTGGATTGCCTGCGCAGAAACTGTTTGCTCTGGCCGCTTGGAGAGAGTCCCCATTGTTTAACGCGCAAGAGCGTGCAGTACTCGCTCTAACCGACGAAATGACCCAGATAGCGCAACATGGCGTTTCTGAGCAAGTGTATGACGCAGCTCTTGCTGAATTGGGAGAGGCCCTTCTTGCCCAGACGATGATGCAGGTCATTATGATCAACGCGTGGAATCGATTTGCAGTGGCCACCCAAATGACGCATGGCTAGCCACTGTCCTATCAACACTGCTTTTTAATACTCTTAGCCCAGCCTAAAAACGTTGGGCTTTTTTGTCTTTCTTGTTCAGGCTACGGAGATTTTATTATTGTTATGTTATAACATAATGGCAGTTGTGAAGGAGAGCGCTGTGCAGATCGAGGAATTAATAGAAAGAATAAAAGCCGAATGCAAGCAGAAAGGGAAGCAGCTGACTGATAAACGTCAGCTCGTTTTACATGCTTTATTGAGAGCCGATCAAGCGATGTCTGCTTATGAAACTGTTGATTATTGCCAACAAGAAATGGGGCATACGATTCAAGCCATGTCGGTGTATCGGATTCTGGAGTTTCTAGAGGAGCTGAAACTTGTGCACAAGATACAGGCTTCCAATAAGTTTGTTGTTTGCGCTCATATTGAGTGCGAGCATGAACATGGCACACCACAGTTTTTCATCTGCTCAAAGTGCAACAAAATCAGCGAGCAGATAGTCGACCCTTCTTTGATGTCTGGGTTGCAACACCATGCTCGTCAACAAGGATTTACGGTGATCCAGCCCCAGATTGAAATCAACTGCGTGTGTGACGAGTGTTTGAAGTCGTCATAGCCTTTCTCTCCGCCTTTCCGTCCATGAACTCTAAACCTCAAGGAGAGCCGAATAGATCATGACATCGACATTGATTAAAAATGCCCGAATAGTAAATGAAGGAAGTGTACAACAAGCCGATCTTCGTATTGTGGATCAACGTATCGCAAGAATAGATGCGCATATAGAAGCTCAGGCAGGTGATACCATTGTAGACGCTGACGGCGCCTATTTATTGCCTGGAATGATTGATGATCAAGTTCATTTTAGAGAGCCTGGCTTAACCCATAAAGGCACCATTGCATCTGAATCTCGTGCGGCGGTTGCAGGTGGAATCACGAGCTTCATGGAAATGCCTAACGTTGCGCCTGCCACGACGACGATTGAAGCGTTGGAAGACAAATTCGCCTTGGCAGCTGAAGCGGCCTATGCCAATTATTCGTTTTACTTAGGGGCGACAGAAAATAACTTAGCCGAAATTAAACGCCTTGATCCCAAATTGCACTGTGGCGTGAAAGTCTTTATGGGTGCATCCACGGGAAACCTTTTGGTTGAGTCACCAAAAGCGTTGGAAGATATCTTCCGTGAGTCGCCAGTGCTGATTGTGACTCACTGCGAAAGTGGTCCAGTTATCGCAAAAAATAGAGCGCGTCGATTAATGGACAATGCGCCTCTCACCATTCATGACCATCCTATTCTCCGCGATGATGAAGCGTGTTACGCCTCTTCGTCGTACGCTGTTAGCTTAGCGAAAAAGTATTCAAGCCAACTTCATGTACTCCATATTACCACTGAAAAAGAGCTGGCTTTATTTGAAGCTGGCCCTGTTGAGGGTAAAAGTATTACCGCAGAAGCTTGTGTTCATCATTTGTGGTTTAGTGCCGACGACTACGCAGAATGTGGCAATCGGATTAAGTGCAACCCAGCTATCAAGTACAACAGCGACCGAACTGCGCTTTTGAAGGCATTATCGACCGGGCAAATCGATATTATCGCGACTGATCATGCGCCTCACACACTGGAAGAAAAACAGGTGGAGTACGATCAGGCGCCTGCGGGGTTGCCTTTAGTGCAGCATGCGCTGCTTACTTTGTTGGATCATGTTCATCATGGCCGTATGACCATGGAGCAAGTGGTTGAAAAAACGGCGCATAATCCAGCTATTCGCTATGCTATTCAAGATCGTGGTTTTATTCGTGAGGGATACTATGCCGATCTCGTTCTGGTTGACCGTGCGTCGACGACCGATATCAGTGATGAGAACACTCTTTATCACTGTCAGTGGTCACCCTTTTCTGGTCATCAGTTTCAGGCAGCTATTAAACAAACATGGGTCAATGGGCATTCAGTGTTTGCGGATGGAAACATCAACCAAGCGCTGGGCAGTGCAATGCGACTGAGTTTTAACCGATAGATCGCAGCAATCAAATAGCCCGAGTTGTTGCTCGGGCTGTGTACACATTGGCACTATTTGACGACGACGGTTTTTTTCTCTGCCAATGCTATCGCGACATGAGACGAAGCGTAAGCACTTTCGTTGATAAAGTGAGGATAGATATCTTGCTGTTTTTCCCAGCAAATATCATAGCCTGATAAAGTAGCAAGAAGCGGCTCTCCCTGTTTGACCACCTCGAAATCTCGGCCACAAATGGCAGGGTGAACAATGGCACTTCTTAGGCCATCTTGTCCCAATGGAATCGTCACTTCCTCGGTGTAGAAATAGGCGTCGTAAGGATTGAACTTATCTAACTTACCTAGGTTGTGTTTCTCTACATAATCGAGCACGTAGCTAAGCATGTTTTTCATCAACTCTAAGGTGTCAAACTTGAGAGAGCCATGCGCTTGTGCCCCAACTTCGATCATGATCCCGTAGCGACCCGATGAACAGAGATAGGGTTGTTCTTGCCACGTTTTTCGATCTTCAAATAGGATGTTGGCGTCAGGCATGCGCTGTTTTACATAGGCTCCCATTTTTGTATAGAAGGGGTTTTGTGAAAGTAAGATAAGTGTCGCGCCCATGTTGCTTGTTGTGTTGTGCAGATCGACAATGAGCTGTTGTTGATTGTGCGTGTGTTCAGCTATCCACTGGCGAGCTAGTTGATGCTCATACAGTGCGAGATCTTGTTGTAACATTTGAGTAGAGAAGCATCGGTTGAGATCGGCATCGACATAGCGAACATTCCGTTTTACTGCTTCTGGGTTCGCGATGGTACTGGTAGACGAAAATGTACTTCGGTTGGCATCAAACAATCGTTCCTTGATGAGCTTCTGCAGATAGATACCAGAAAGCTCATTCCCATGTGTCCCGGCAACCAGTAGGACGTGATTCAGTTTTACCATGTTATGTGGTGTCCCTATCGAAATCTGTGCTGCTCTGAAAAATCTCAGGCTGAATTTACAAATAAGATATGTTATAACATAACAAATGTAAAATTCTTGGCTCCTCGAGATGAAACACTTTAAAACACTCACTTCCCTTGTGGCCATAACGGCCCTTTCCGCCGCTCTTTTTATTCCTACTGAGGAAACGTCACCTGTCCCACAAAAGACGATTATTACCGTTACGCCTACCAAACAAGCTGCTGTTCATGAGTCAGATGTTCGAGCTCACTACTTCGTTAAGGTGGGGGATACGCTCAGTGATATTTTTTCGGCTTGGGATATTCCTTACTCAACGCTACATGAGGTAATGTCAGCGGATTCCGCACATTTGCAATTAGATACGATTCAACCGGGTGATCATCTAGAGTTTGTTTTCTCTGCTAAAGAGCACCAACTGAAGGCCTTAACGTATCATCTAAGCATGGTAGAGCATGCGACCTACACGCGAGATGACAATACCCAGTCGTTTAGCTATGAGCTAAAAGAGGAGTCGGGTGTATGGCGTGAGGTACTCTATAGTGGAACGATAGATGGCAGCTTCTCGTTATCTGCCCATCGAATGGGGTTGTCTGCTAATCAAATTGCGAATATCACACGCGTGCTACGTGATAAGGTCAACTTTGCTCGGTCTCTCAGAGCCGGAGACCGCTTTGATGTGTTGGTTAATCGTCAATTTCTGGGTGAGCATCCCACCGGTAAAAGTGAAATTCAGGCTATTTCGCTTCATCTTTCAGGTAAAGAGGTCTCTGCCTTCCTTGCGAACGATGGACGTTTCTATGATCGTGATGGTAATAGCCTAGAGCGTGCGTTTAATCGCTTTCCTATTGACCCACAGTACCGCCGAGTGACTTCACCATTTAACCCTAAACGTAAGCATCCGGTCACTGGGCGGGTGACTCCTCATAATGGCACTGACTTTGCTACCCCTGTTGGTGCGCCTATCTATTCTACGGGGGATGGCAGAGTCGTTGGAGTTAGGAATCACCCGTATGCAGGAAAATACTTAGTGATTGAGCATAATAGCGTCTACACCACTCGCTATTTGCATTTGAGTAAGTTTTTGGTGAAAAAAGGCCAGCAGGTAAAGCGGGGACAGAAGATCGCCCTTTCCGGCGCGACAGGTCGGTTAACTGGGCCTCATTTGCATTTTGAAGTCTTGGTGCGTAATCGAGCGGTCGACCCTATGAAAGCCGATTTGCCGTTGGCTACCTCGATACTTAATAGTGATAAGCCTGAGTTTGTCGCTCGAATTGCGGCATTCGATGAAAAGGTAGGGGTAAAGCTTTCCAGAGGTTGATTAAAATGGCGAGGGTATTCTCGCCATTTTCAGTCACTCGATTTCACCTTTGAGTTGGCTGAGAAAGCCTTTCATATAATCTGTCCGTTTTTTTGCTTCTTGCTTAGCCGATGTGGTATTCATCATCGCTTCGAGCTTAAACAGCTTATTGTAGAAGTGGTCAACGGTGTAGCGCTTGTCATCGAGGTCACGGCCACGACAGAATGGATCGTCCATCTCATATAGGCTTGAGCCAAAGCTAGCGCTCACTTGCAAACAGCGCGCAATGCCAACCGCTCCTAATGCATCTAATCTATCGGCATCTTGTACTATCTTTGCTTCGAGTGTGGTGGGGGCAATGTTGGCGCTGTAGCTGTGCGAACAAATGGCGTGATGAATGCCATTGATGTACTCACTTGGGTAACCAATGTCTTTTAAGAACTGCGTTGCTTTGTCTGCCGCCATCATTGAGCTTTTAGCTCGATCTGGATGATTTTTAGGGAACGTGAAGCAGTCATGTAAATAAGCAGCAGGAAGTACGATTTCGATCTGCCCTTTCTCTTGCCTACAAAGTTCAAGTGCAGTTTTGACGACTCTTTTTACATGGCTGAGGTCATGGGCTGGGTCTTGAACCATCTCTTGGCGAATGAAATCTATTAGTTGTGGTTCGAATTGTTCGGCGATCGACATGTCGTTGTTCCATCGAAAATTGTGTATGGATTCTATCACGGCCAATAGATGCAAACTGCCTGAAAAAGCCCAAACTAGAGATGAGTGAGAGCCAGTATCAATGCGCTTTATCATGCGAGGAATCTTGGTTCTCCTCTTTAGCTCAACAAGGCTTTACTCTATAATTGGCGCGCTTTTATTTGGGTTAAGCCCGCTTACTTTGGATAAATTATGATTTCAAAAAACCAACTTAAATTACTTCGTGCTCTTGGCCAAAAGAAACAGCGTAAAGCGCTTGGCCTGTTTTTGGTGCAAGGAGAAAAGAACGTACTTGAGTTGGCTAATAGCTCGTTAACGGTTAAGCAGATTTTTGCCACGCAAGAGTTTCTGGCCGAGAATCGCAGTGAGCTGAGCGGCTTTGAGTGCATTGAAGCCTCGCTTGATGACTTAACTAAAGCGAGCACGCTGGTTAGCAACAATGCGGCCATCGCTGTGGTTGACATTCCAAGTGTCGAAATACCAAAAGCGCAAGGCTTGATGATTGCACTAGATGGCGTGTCTGACCCGGGCAACTTAGGTACGATTATTCGTGTAGCTGATTGGTATGGCATCAAACACATTGTGGCGAGCACTGATTGTGCTGACCCATACAACCCAAAAACCATCAGCGCGACTATGGGCAGCTTTGGCCGAGTAACCGTAAGCCAGCTAGATTTACCAAGTTATTTAGAACAATCTAATCTGCCGGTTTATGGTGCATTCCTAGAAGGTGAAAGCGTGCATAAAACCGAGTTTGCTGCCGAAGGCATTTTGTTGATGGGCAGTGAGTCTCACGGCATTCGAGAGCAAGCGGCTAAGTTCGTGACCGACAAAATTACCATTCCGGCATTTGGTGGCGCAGAGTCACTGAATGTCGCGATGGCCACAGGCATTATTTTGGACAACCTGCGTCGTCAGCACAGTTAATGAGTGATTAGTGTTCAGCTCAACAGCCTAGTTGAGCTGATCGTCCCCTCCCTCAACGTCTTTTGTTCTCCCTTCTTGGTATAACCTGACTCATATTATAGGAATTCCCTATCAAATCTATTGATAAATTCCATTAAACAAATTCCATCATTGAATATATATTTCTGTTGGGCAGAAAAGAGCTTTTGAATATCCATTGATCACTCGATTGGTCAAATGGTTAGCACGCATTGGAGAGCAACCATGCAGATGTCAAAAAGCTTTTTATTAATTACAGTTGGTTTAGCCAGCACATCTCTACAGGCTCAAACCCTGACTAGAGACAATGGTGCACCTGTTGGTGACAATCAAAACTCGATCACAGCAGGTGAAAACGGCAGTGTTTTGCTGCAAGACGTTCACCTGATCCAAAAATTGCAACGTTTTGCCAGAGAGCGCATTCCTGAGCGTGTTGTTCATGCTCGTGGTACTGGTGCGCATGGCGAATTTGTTGCCTCAGGCGATTTTAGTGATTTAACGGCTTCCGCTCCTTTTACGAATAAGGGAAAAGTGACGCCCGTATTCGTTCGTTTTTCGACCGTTATTCATTCTAAAGGATCGCCGGAGACCCTTCGTGACCCTCGCGGGTTTGCCACCAAATTTTATACTGAACAGGGTAACTGGGATCTGGTAGGGAACAACCTGCCTGTGTTCTTCATCCGCGATTCAATTAAGTTTCCGGATATGGTGCACTCCTTGAAACCATCACCAGTAACCAATGTTCAAGATCCGAATCGATTTTTTGATTTTTTTAGCCACGAGCCAAGTGCGACCAACATGCTGACTTGGGTGTACAGCAACCTAGGTACACCAGCAAGCTACCGCACAATGGATGGTTTTGGAGTTCACGCCTATAAGTGGGTCAATAACCAAGGTGACGTCAATTATGTGAAGTTCCAATGGAAGAGTCAGCAAGGTATTGAAAGTTTGCGCCCTGCTCAAGTCACAGACATGCAAGGTAAAGACTTCAATCATCTAACCAACGATTTATACCAAGAAATTGGCCGCGGTAATTACCCTAAGTGGGATTTGTACGTAAAGGTGCTATCTCCAGAAGCCTTGAGCAAACTTGATTACAACGGCCTCGATGCGACCAAGGTTTGGCTAAATGTACCTGATAAAAAAGTAGGTACGATGACGTTAAATAGGATGCCAGAAAACTTCTTCTTGGATACCGAACAGTCGGCATTTGCTCCTTCAAATTTAATCCCAGGTATTGAACCTTCTGAAGACCGATTACTTCAAGGCCGTCTGTTTGCCTACGCTGATACGCAGCTTTACCGTTTAGGGGCAAACCTGTTCCAACTGCCAGTAAATCGTCCATTGGCACCTGTTAACAGCCATAACCAAAATGGTTTGAGCAACAACGCTAAAAAAGCGAATGGTGATGTGAACTACGAGCCGAGTCGCAAGTTAGCATTCGCAGAAGATAGCCAGTTTAAAGCTGTTAATACCAAGCTTGTCGGCAGTGTGCAGCAGAAAGCCATCAGCAATCCTCGTGATTTCTACCAAGCTGGCGTTTTGTTTCGCAGTATGACGGAGCAAGAGCAAAAAGACTTGATTGCTAATCTCGCTGGCGACTTGAACAAGGTGGCGGATAGCGATGTGAAAACCACTATGGTGAGCTACTTCTATCGTGCCGATAACGAGTATGGTTCTCTTCTTGCAAAAGCGACGGATACCAACCTATCCAAAGTAAAATCTATGGCGGGTATGTAAGGAAAAGGTTTGGCCTACGGGAGATAAATCTGCTCTTTTCTGCCCGAAAAACAGGGCTCCTGTAGGCCTTTTACCTTCATTTATTCATGGAGATGAAGCGATGAAACATGTCATCTTATTAGTGTCTGTGTGGGTTGGCTTAACATATTCTTTGAGTACATTTGCATCGGACGAGCCCCGTAACGATGACTACGAGATACTAGTTAGCTTGTTTTTTGATGCTGCTCGAGTCGGCAACAATGAAGTGATTAATAAGTTTGTAACCAACGGTTTCCCCATCAATCAACGTAATGGTCAAAGCTATACCGCATTGATGGTTGCAGCTTATCAGGGGAACAAAGATACGGTTCGTCTTTTACTTCGATCCGGTGCGAATGCTTGCTTACAGGATAAACGAGGCAATACCGCACTCATGGGAGCGTTAATCAAAAGGGAGCTCATTATTGCGAAAGAGCTATATCAGTCAGATTGCTCTCCTGACATCCGCAATAAAGCGGGTCTAAACTTGAACGAATTCGCTGAGGTTTACGGTCAATCTGATGTGTTGAAATCACTTCAACATGAACTTGAGTAATTTAATAACAACGATAAGGACGCTATGGTATGAATAAAACCACTTTACTTGCTGCACTTACATTGATGTCTACACCATCTCTTGCTGAAACTCTGAGTGTAGAGATGATGGACCTAGGCACGGGGCAATCCACAGGCCAGGTAGTCATTAGTGCAAGTGAATATGGCACTGTGTTTACACCTGACTTGAAAGGGCTGCCTGCTGGAGCTCATGGCTTTCATCTGCACCAAAATGGCTCTTGTGAAAGTAGCACCAAAGGAGATAAGACGGTGTTAGGTGGCGCAGCTGGTGGACATTATGACCCGCAAGGAACGGGTAAGCACGGTTTTCCATGGACAGATGACAATCACCTTGGCGATTTACCTGCGCTTTATGTAAATGCTGAAGGTCTAGCGAATCAGCCGTTATTGGCACCGAGAGTGAAGCTTTCTGATGTGAAGGGGAGAGCGCTAATGGTTCATGCTGGAGGCGATAACCATTCTGACCATCCTGCTAAGCTTGGCGGTGGCGGAGCGCGTATTGTTTGTGGTGTGATTAAGTAACGAACAGGTACGCCTAGCCCTAGCTGCGTTTGAATAGTCGCTGAGTATGGCTTACTTCCATCGCTTAGGTGGATAGGAAGATGAGATAAAAAAGGGCTGACATATTCGTCAGCCCTTCTAAATTTGAGACTTTGCTACTTCTCTAACATACCCAACTTATCAGGCACGCCATTCCACTTTTCTGCTTCATCCATCGCAGGCTTTACCTCCGTTTGTACTGGCCACAGTTCAGCCAGTTCCGCGTTTAGCTCAACGTAGATCTTTTGATCATCTGGCACTTCGTCTTCTTGGAAGATCGCGTGGGCATCACATTCATCAACACACAGACCACAATCGATACACTCGATAGGGTTGATGACCATAAAGTTTGGCCCTTCATGAAACGCATCTGCCGGACATACAGCGACACAGTCAGTGTATTTACATTGGATACAGTTATCAGTTACGACAAACGCCATGATGAATGCTCTTAAGTTAGTCAAATTAGAAGAGAGGGGATAATACTCATCCCAAGCTAAAATTCAATATGCTAAATCGGGAATGTTATTTCCTATGTATGAATTAGTATGACAGACAATTCAATTTCTCGTAAAATTCGCGCCATTGTGAGCTGACCGTCCGTCAAACGGTTTTGGCTAAGACACCTATCTATACGAGACATCAACATGATACGTTTAAATGAAATCAAGCTTCCTCTTGATCATGAGGAAGAGGCGCTAACTGCTGCCATCACCAAGAAACTTGGCATCTCTGAAGACCAAGTCATCTCTTACAATGTATTTAGACGTGGCTACGATGCTCGTAAAAAAGCCAACATCCTACTTATCTACACGCTAGACGTAATCGTTGAAAACGAAGCTGCGCTACTTGAGCAGTTCGTTAGCGACCCGCACGTAAAAGAGACTCCAGACATGGAGTACAAGTTCGTGGCGAAAGCACCAGAGAACCTAACAGAGCGTCCAGTAGTTATCGGTTTTGGCCCATGTGGTCTATTTGCTGCGCTGATTCTTGCGCAATCAGGCTTTAAACCTATCGTGGTTGAGCGTGGTAAAGAAGTACGTGAACGTACGAAAGATACCTTTGGCTTCTGGCGTAAGCGCACACTGAACACTGAATCGAACGTACAGTTTGGTGAAGGTGGTGCAGGTACATTCTCTGACGGTAAGCTATACAGCCAAATTAAAGATCCAAACTTCTACGGCCGTAAAGTGACGACTGAATTTGTCGCCGCAGGCGCTCCAGAAGAGATCATGTACGTAAGTAAGCCACACATCGGTACCTTCAAACTGGTAACGATGATTGAGAAAATGCGTGCGAAAATCATCGAACTGGGTGGTGAAATCCGTTTCAGCACTCGTGTTGATGACATCCACATGGATGGCGACCAAATCACAGGCCTGACGCTGTCTAACGGTGAAGAGATCAAATCTCGCTATGTTGTTCTAGCAGTAGGCCACAGTGCGCGTGACACGTTTGAAATGCTGCACGATCGTGGCGTATACATGGAAGCAAAACCATTCTCGGTTGGTTTCCGCATCGAACATAAGCAGTCGATGATCGACGAAGCGCGCTTTGGTAAAAATGCAGGGCACCCAATTCTGGGCGCAGCTGACTATAAACTGGTTCACCATTGTAAGAATGGTCGCACTGTGTACAGCTTCTGTATGTGTCCTGGTGGTACTGTTGTTGCGGCAACGTCTGAAGAAGGCCGCGTAGTAACGAACGGTATGAGCCAATACTCTCGTTCAGAGCGTAACGCTAACAGTGCTATCGTTGTCGGCATCGACCCAGAGCGTGATTACCCAGGTGACCCTCTAGCAGGTATCCGCTTCCAACGTGAACTTGAGTCAGGTGCTTACGTACTTGGTGGTGAAAACTACGACGCGCCAGCGCAGAAGATTGGTGACTTCCTTAAAGGTCGCGATCCAAGCGAGTTGGGTGATGTTCAGCCGTCATTCACTCCGGGTATCCACCTAACGGATATCTCTAAAGCACTACCGGATTTTGCGATTGAAGCGATTCGTGAAGCGATTCCAGCGTTCGACAAGAAGATCAAAGGCTTCGCATCAGATGATGGTCTACTAACAGGCGTAGAGACTCGAACATCTTCTCCAGTGTGTATTAAGCGTGGTAAAGACTTCCAGAGCGTTAACCTAAAAGGTTTCTACCCAGCGGGTGAGGGCGCAGGTTATGCAGGCGGTATCTTGTCGGCAGGTATCGACGGCATCAAGGTAGCTGAAGCGCTATCGAAAGCGATGGTTGAAGACGCAGCCAACGCTTAATCATACGTAGACAAATTAAAAGGCCCACTAGCGAAAGCTGGTGGGCCTTTTTTGTGCTTACTTGAGCTTTATTGGGAAAGCCGTTTTACCTTCAAACATGAAGTATTCGCTATCTCCGATAATGACTCTGATAGTAATTGCTCGGTGATTCAACTTAGTGTTGTAAGTAGGCGTTAAGCATCCACATGAGTTTTTCTTGCTCGCGGATGTAGTCTCCCATCAATGCCGCTGTACCTTCGTCTTCAGCGTCACCGGCGTTTTGTAGGATCTCGCGCTGTTTTAGAAGTAAAACACTAAAACCTTGCACCAGACCTTGTACGCATTCCTCACCAGACGTCGCGTTTTGATGCTCTTTAATTTCGCTGACTTCCAAGTAATTGCTAAAGGCATGCGCTGGAGTGTGCCCTAACGTCAGAATACGCTCTGCAAGCTCATCAATTTTCGTTTGTAGATCAGTGTAGATCTCTTCAAATTTCACATGAAGTTCGAAGAATTGCTGACCTTTAATGTTCCAGTGGTAGCCACGTGAATTCATGTACAGCACTTGGTAGTGTGCAAGTAGTTGATTGAGTTGTTGAGCTAGCTGTGCTGATTGTTCGTGATCTAGACCAATTAGGCTTACCTGTTTGTTCATCATTTTGCTCCTCGGAGATGATATCAATCTGCAGTAACGAGCCAGTGGTTCACTGAGGTTGATACAAAGTTTCAAAAATGTATTGCAGTATTTGCTGCCGATGGAGTCATATTACGATTCATCGTTGGAGAAGAAAATTTGGTTTTATCTATGACTTAAATAGTTAAATCCAATGAGAAAACGGGCAAGTGTCGGAATATCATCAAACAAAAAACTGCATCAAAGCGTTTTCTATTCGAATGTCCAAGAAAAACCCACACCGTAGCTGCCATAAGGATCACTATGGTAGTAAGTCTTCACATTACTATCTCCCAAATCATACTCTGTAACGTAACAGTCTGTAGCGCCATGACCTGCTGACACACCACTTCCACTAAAAGGGCGGCTGGTGGAACCGTAGCAGTCTTGTCCAGCAAATCCTTGTTGGCCAGGTAGGCTAGAGGGGCCGTTGAGCTCACTCATCGAGTCGCTCAGGTAGCTATTGGCCTCAATGCTTTTTAACAGAGCATCATCTGCCATTGCAGAACAAGAGAACAGAATCATTATGGTGCTCAAGGCGGAGTTTTTTAGCGACATAGGTACCTCAGATAATCAATGGTTGAGCTAAGTTTGATTTATAAAATAAATGTCACCTCGGAATAAATCAATAAAAAATTATCGTAAAACGATAAGTTTTTATTGTCTATTTATGAATTGGCCACTAATATACAGATGAATTATTTGTTACGAGGCTTACTATGTCGCACCACTCTATTAGTACTTTTAGTCGTAAGTTACTTATTTTGTTTTGGTTTTCTTTCTTTTTTGTCGCAGTGCTAGATACGACACTTTGGTTTAGTGCAACCATGTTTAATGCTCAGTGGTTTAACGCTTCCTTCCCTGTAGAAGTTGAATTGCCACTTTCTGTGACGCGCTCTTTGGTTGGTTATATCCCGAGTATGTTCTCTGCCTTTTTAACCATGGCGATGTTATGGCAGTTGTTAATCTTGTTTGGTTTATATGAAAAAGGACGGATTTTTGAGCAGGAAAATGCTCGCTGTTATAAGAAGTTGAGTTACTTATTGCTCGCAACTCCTTTCATTGGTGCAATCAGTGACTTACTTCTCAGCCTCGCTTTATCGTACAATGGTGATTCTTGGTACTTCTCTGTAGAAGTCGATGATGTCGACATCACAATGATGGTAATCGGTTTTATTGTCCGTGTTATTGCGGTGGTAATGGAAAGAGCGGTAGAGCTTCACGAAGAAAGTGAGCTGACTATTTAACGGAACAGATATGGCGATTGTAATCAATCTTGATGTAATGCTGGCTAAGCGAAAAATGCGCTCAAATGAGTTGGCAAAATTGGTTGGCATTACTGAGCAAAACTTGTCGATACTGAAAAACGGCCGTGCTAAGGCGGTAAAGCTGGCAACGCTCGAAGCTATCTGTAAGCATCTTGATTGTCAGCCAGGGGATATACTGGAATACGTTCCGAGCCCTGAAGAAGTAGAATCGTAGTAAAGGCTTTATACGCCTGACCAATTAAAGCCAGAGTTTTGCTCTGGCTTTGTTATTTCTGTTCAGAACTCTCTCAACTTTCGTATGAGCCACTACAATGAGTATTAGTGAGTGTCTTGTGATTAGTGTAAGGAATTTTCCTTAGGGAGGAAAAATGGCATCTCAGAGTATTCAACACTTCTTTCACCCTGAATCTGGAACGATCAGTTATGTTGTGGCTGACGGTGATACAAAGGAAGCCATCATTATCGACCCTGTGGCCAATTACGATGTTGAGACGGATACGATAAGCTTTGAATCTGCGCATGAAATTATCGATCATATCGAATCTTTGCAGCTACATATTGTGGCGATTCTTGAAACTCATATCCATGCCGATCACTTGTCCGGCTCTTTTTACTTAAGTAAATATCTTAAGGCACCCATTTATGTTTCAGAAGGCGTCAAGGAGGTGTACGCACAATGGAAAGATGAGCTATGCCTCAGTGAGCTCTATCATTTCGAGCACTTCTTGTTAGAGAATGAAGATATCGAGTTCGGCCATTCTCATCTAGAAGTAATGAGTACGCCTGGTCATACCCCTTCTGACTTAACGTTTAAAATCGGCGATGCGTTGTTTGTCGGTGATTCATTGTTCTATCACGGAACAGGGCGAGCAGATTTTCCCGGCGGCAGTGCAGAGAAGATGTTTGACTCTATTCGTAAGCTCTATGAGTTGAAAGACAGTACCGATGTGTATTTGTGCCATAACTACCCAGACAAGATTGAAAATCTGCACTTTAAGACCACAATCGGAGAAGAGAAACACGACAATGCAATGTTGGATGAAATCACTCCGCGGGATAAGTTTGTGGCAATAAGAGAGGAGCGAGACGTTCAGCTCCCTCCCCCTAAACTGCTTAAGCCTGCGCTAGAGTTCAACCTTACGGCGCACCATTCGTAGCCCTCAATAATAAAAAGGCACCGATTGTCGGTGCCTTTGTGATTATAGCTGCGCAGAAATTATCTCTATCTCGTCTCGCCACCCCTGTTGCATCGCTGGCTTTTGATGTTTAGCTTTACGCGCTAGGTCGGCTTCTAACAATGCTTCTAGTTCAACTAAGCGCTCAAGTAATTGCTCTTCAGTCGAACAGGAGGCATTGGTTTCTGTGGTAGAGGGTTTAGCCGTTTCGACAGAACTTGAGTCACGCGTGAGTGGTTCCACGTTCGATATCTGTTGGTAAACCTCTTCAGCACTAAGATACTCAGTGAGTTGACCATTTTGGACTAACCAAAAACGGTTGCAGCTTTGTTCTATCAAGCTGCGGTCGTGGCTAACCAATAGTGTCGCACCAGAGAATTTCTGTAGTGTTGCTATTAGCTCTTCTTTACCTTCCATGTCCAAGTGGTTGGTCGGTTCATCGAGAAATAGCATGTGATATCGAGCTAAGGTCAAACCGATAAACAGCAATCGAGCACGTTCTCCACCACTAAGACTGGAGACCTTTTGGTCGTGCCGTGCATATTCAAACCCAGCACCAATAAGTGAGCGTTTAGCGACCTCACTTGTGACGTTGGCGAAAGATTGCAAAGCGTCGCCTAGGGTGTCCTCGTCGTTAACCTGTTGCAACGATTGATCGTAGTAACCCAATCGACAGCGATCATGAAAGGTAATGGATGCACTTGGTTTTTTATCCGCTTGGTAGTGGAGGAAAAGCCGATTGAGTAAAGTCGACTTCCCGCATCCGTTACTGCCAAGCACCGCAATGCGATCACCACTTTTGACCCGCATTTCGACCATATCAAATAGATGATGATCGCTATTGGGAGGTGTAACCGAAAATGGCATGGTTTCGAGTAAGCGGTTGGCTGGCAGTGCCTCGCCTTGAATATCGAGTACCCAAGGTGTGCCGTCAGACAATTCGGTTTGCTCTTCTTCCAATCGCTCCTTACGTGCAAACATGGTTTTTGCTTTGCGAGCTAAATCTTCGTTGTCATAGACTTTTCCCCACGTCGCGAGCCGCTTAGCGCTTTTCTCAATTCGGTCGATCTCTTTTTGTTCACTGGCATGGCGTAGTTTATCGGCTGCATCTTTTTCGACTAATGCCTGCCTTGCTAAAGAGCAGGGTAGGGAAAAGTGATGCAGAGTTTGGTCACGCATAATCCACGTAGAATTGGTTACGCGATCCAATAAGGTTTGATCATGAGAGACCAAGACAAACGAACCTTTCCAGCTGTAAAGAAATTGCTCTAGCCAAATAAGAGATGGTAAATCCAAATGGTTACTTGGCTCATCTAACAAGAGCAAATCGGGTTTGTGGATAATGGCCCGAGCAAGCAGCAAACGCATCTGCTGACCACCACTGCAGTTAGTGACAGGCATAGACCGCTCTTCATAAGCGAAACCAAGCTCATCAAGTAGCAGCTCAGCTCGCCACATTTCCTCTGCCGGTAAAGAGTCTGCAAGTGCCTCTAAGACAGAATGATCAAGCAATGAATTCGGCAAGTGCTGCTCAACATAACGCATCAGGCAGGTATTGGCTTTAGCAATCGTACCTTGGCTTGGTTCAAATTGACCACTTAACAGTTTAAGCAACGAGCTTTTTCCACAGCCGTTATGGCCGATAAGACCAATTTTGTCGCCACGGAGGAGGGTAAAGTTAAGTGCTTTGAAAAGCGGCTTAGACGTATAAGAAAGGGTTAATGATTGTGCAGTTAAAAAAGTACTCATAATTGTTCTCAAGAATTTTTGGCGTAAAAAGCCGTTGTCATAGCTGACAATAATTCTTCGAGCTTGAGGGAAAGTACTCGGGTGACGTGTTTCGTCTGTAGGTAATTATTCGCTCAAGTCGAGATTATCGCAGCGCGTAATCTGAAACTCTTGAGCGGACTTTCATGCCATAAAAGCGTGGGTTGATTGAACACCACAAAGACATAAGTTCCTCCTTAAATTGATAATAAAGTGTGACCACTTTGGGTTGATGAATGAAGGGGAGTCTAGCTTGGAATGCTTTTAAGTGCATAGTTTATGGATAAAAATTGTCATCAAGATCGCATATTGGTGGTCAAAGCTCTCCTCTGAAATTGATTTTCCTAACCTGAGTGTGCATTACGTTTACGATAGATTAGCTTTGTGTGGCATTAAGATTCGTACTACTCAGGGCGTACTCGAAGAGGCTCCTCCTCCCCCTAGCGGCTCATCCTTAACAAAGATTATTCGGGGGGAGGTAGTGTGCTTCACTGTTGATAAAGTAGACAGAACTAAAATTGTCAGCAGGAAGCACGCCGTGAATCAACGTCAAAAACAGCAGCAAGAGTTTGAACAAAGCGAACACAACTTAATTGTTGGCTCAGAGTTGCAATGCCCTTTGTCACCAAAACGATTAGCGAGGACAACAGCGGACTGTGACTACGTGGTCGAAACCTTCGAAAGCGGATTAACCGCGCAGGTTTTTCATATTCGTATCGACGGACGTGATTACACCTTAAAGAAAAAACGGCCGCAGGCCAAAGTGAAAAACCTTGATGGTCAGTACTCTTTTCTTAATGAAGTTCAGCGACGCTCTGACTTTCAAGCTCTAAAAAGCAACCCAGATTTAGCGCCGTCTTTTCAGCACATTGTTGAAACGATTTATGCCAATTATCGGCTAGGGATTATTCTGTCTGAATGGATCGAAGGTTCGCCAGTTCGAGAGCTTACGGAGGACTTGTTGGCACAACTCTTCTCAACATTGCACGCTTGTGAACGCGCGGGCTTATTCGAATGGGATTTGTGTAGTGGTAACCTATTGGTTGATAGGCAAGGTCAACTGAAGTTATTTGATTTTGGCTATATGTATCCCTTCATTCCTACTTCTGAGCTAAATAGTAATGGGATGACTGCGCCACTTTTTCACTTTTGTGAACGGTTTGAGACGCGTTTCTTATCAGGTTGGCTGCTTGAACAAGCTGTTTCTGAACAAGAGTGTTTAAGCCTATTTACCAAAGTTAAGCGTCAAGCGGCCCTCGCATTAGAGAGCCAAATAACCTGGCTCAAAGATCGCAAGAGTTGTGATGAAGTTATCGACGCTAAGACACGGCTTTTACAACAATATAAAGCCGCTTTTAAAAATGAGGGGAATTTAAGCAATCTATTCACTCTAGAGATGTTTCGTTCTCATGTACTTGATATTGAAGATGACCTAGAAGGGAGAAGTTGCACGCCCACTACCATCAAACGAGTTGAAAAAGTACTCGCTATGCTTAAGTCTGACTTTCCGTTATTGCAAGAGCAAGGTGCGCTGTTCTACCACAACCAAGACAAATCTCAGGTTCAGTTACGCGAAGCCTATTTGCGTAAAATGGCTCTGGTGGTTGAATATCAACTTTGATGTAAAAAAGCACCGCGAATGCGGTGCTTTAGGTTATTGATTTTATCTAGGGTTAAATCTTTTCTAAACCCATGTTGAACAGAGTAAAACTGTACATGTCGGCATAAAGGTCGATCACCTTGCTAGTTGGTGTCCCTGCACCATGTCCAGCATCGGTTTCGATACGAATTAGCGTTGGTTTATTACCCGCCTGCTTAGCTTGGAGTTCAGCTGCAAACTTATACGAGTGTGCAGGTACCACGCGGTCATCGTGATCGCCTGTGGTGATCATTGTCGCCGGGTACTCAACCCCTTTCTTTACATTGTGGACAGGTGAGTAGTTCTTTAGGTAGTCAAACATCTCTTTGCTTTGTTCGGCCGTACCATAGTCATACGCCCAGCCAGCGCCTGCGGTGAAGGTGTGGTAGCGAAGCATATCCAGTACGCCAACCGCTGGCAGTGCCACTTTGAACAGCTCAGGGCGTTGGGTCATCGCGGCACCGACGAGCAGTCCGCCATTAGAGCCACCATTAATTGCCAGTTTGTCTGACGACGTATAGCCTTTATCAACGAGGTATTCTGCTGCAGCAATGAAATCATCAAACACGTTTTGTTTTTGCATTTGGGTGCCAGCGTTGTGCCATTCTTTACCATACTCACCGCCACCGCGCAGGTTAGCAACCGCATAGATACCACCTAGTTCTAACCACGCTGCTCGACTTGGGCTAAATGTAGGGGTTAAGCTGACGTTAAATCCACCATAACCATAGAGAATTGTCGGCGCGCTACCGTTGAGTTTGATGCCTTTTTTATAGGTCAAAATCATCGGTACTTTGGTGCCGTCTTTCGATGTGTAGAACACTTGCTTTGACTCAAAGAGATCGGAGTCGAATGGTGCCGCTGATTCGTGATAGACACTGCTATCACCACTTTTTATATTCAGTTTGTAGGTTGTACCTGGCACTTTATAGTTGGTGAAGGTGTAGTAAACGTCTGTTTCGTCATCTTTCCCACCAAAGCCATGTGCACTGCCGATATCTGGAAGCTCGATTTCGCGGATAAACTTGCCGTCCATATCGTATTGTTTCACTTGCGAAGTGGCATCCACCATATATTGAGCGAACATGTTACCGCCAGCTGTCGAGACGCTAAGTACATTGCTGGTTTCAGGAATCACATCTTGCCAGTTTTTTGGCTCAGGGCTAGCTGCATCGACCACAACAACGCGCTTATTGGGTGCGTTTAAGTTGGTAGAAAGATAAAGCTTACTACCGATACTATCGATCACCCATGTATCTGAGTCAGTGTTATCCAATACTGTCACTAGTGGGTTATCTTGTTTGCTCAGATCTTTTACGTAGAGCTTATTACCAGAGGTAGACTCCATTGCGCCAATGATTAGGTACTGGCCGTCTTCTGTTGTATAACCCGCGACATAGCGATGTTTTTCTTGCTCGTTTCCACCGAATATAAGTTGGTCTTCACTCTGTTTTGTTCCGAGTTTATGGAAGTAGAGTTTGTGTTGATCGGTTTTGGCCGATAGTTCGCTTCCTTCAGGCTTGTCGTAGCTTGAGTAGTAGAAGCCTTCGTTATTTAGCCAACTAATGCCACTGAATTTTACATCAACCAGTGTCTCGCCGATTTGCTGTTTGGTTACGGCATCAAGCACGATGACTTTACGCCAATCACTACCGCCTTCAGAGATACTGTACGCGAAGAGTGAGCCATCTTGTGAGAAACTCGTGCCGCCAAGAGAGGTCGTGCCTTCTTCACTAAAAGTATTTGGGTCAAGGAAAACCTCTGGTTCACCGTCGCCAAGCTGGCGATACAGAACGTCTTGGTTTTGTAGACCGTCATTCTTGTAGAAGTATGTGTATTTACCCTCTTTAAATGGACTGCCGACTTTCTCGTAGTCCATAAGCTGAGTGAGACGCTGCTCAATTTGGTCTCTATAAGGTATCTGTTCTAGGTAATCAAATGTCACTTTGTTTTGTGCTTCAACCCAGCCAGCGGTGTCGTTGCTGCGATCATCTTCTAGCCAGCGATATGGGTCTTTTACTTGGGTGCCAAAGTATTCGTCCACCACATCCACTGTTTTGGTGTTCGGATATTGTACTGTCATCTGCTGTACCTGCTGCTGTGTGGTTTCATCTGCAAGTGCGGTTGGAAATCCGCCGCTGAGAGAAACGGAGATTGCGAGAGCCAAGGCTTTTAAATGCATAGCCTTTCCTTGTGCTTATATGATTTTATAAATAAGAATGAGACTCTACTACATTTGACCTGCGATAGGCCAACTCTATGGACTAGATATCTAGAGTCTGTGAAAAATGCCGAAAAAATGACTAGAAAAACCGCGAAATAGGTATCGAAATGTATCGCTTTGGAGTGTTCATCATCGAATAAATAAGCACCATGGTGACTAGGTGCTTATTTGCTTAAACCTTTTGATATTACTTGGCTTGTTGCATCTCAACTAACCCACCGGCGTTATGCAGATTAGTAAAGCCCTGAGCAGTTAAATACTGAAACGCTTTACCAGAACGATTACCACTGCGACAGTACAATACGATCTGTGCATCCTTATCTATGTTGGCAAAATGCTTGTCTAACTCAGAGAGCGGGTAGTTTTTTGCGTTATCCAAATGACCAGCGGCAAATTCTTGTGGCGTGCGGACATCAACAACCAATGCTCCTTGTTCAATCCACTCCCAACCAATATCTGCTCGTTCTGTAGCGAAAACAGGCGAGGCCAAAAGTACTGCTGAGGTGAAGAATGCTACGAGCCATTTATTCATGGTTAATTTCCTTATTGGTATGCTGAATAAAGCATAACGATTTAGCGAGCCGTTACCGAGATAAGATTCACATTGCTTTGTCGTAATTGAGATACTCAATGCATAAATCATGAAAGGCTTGAGCTTGGGGCGATATGGTGCGATCGCTCAAGGTAAAAATACCAATCTGTCTTTCTAAAGGTGGGTCGATCAGCGGTATCCAAACCAAGCGGGTTTCATTGGTAGGAAAGGCAAGTTTAGGCAAAGTGGTTACGCCAATCCCCAGCTCCAATACAGAAAACAGTGAGGTAATGTTTTCGACTGAATATAGAGCTTGTTCACTGAGCGCTCTGGCGGGGGTGGGATCGAGGAGTGTACAAGTGCCATTGCGAATAAATGGCTGTTTTAGCAATGTTTGCCACTCTATTCCCTCGGGATGCTGAGCAATGGGATTATCTTTCAGGCAAACCACACCAATAGGGTCTGAGAGAAGTGAGGTGAAGTTTATCCCACCTTCATCGAGGTGAGAGGGGTTACCGAGCGCCAAATCCACTTCACCAGAAAGCAGCCTCTCTTCAACCCCTGCGGCATTATCATCAATCAGGCTCACTTCTACATTGGGGAATTGTTCACTGAATGCGCCCAGTACACTAGGGATAAGTTTGGCTGCCACCGAAGGCACGCTCGCAATTCTTACACGCCCTTGTTGCCCAGCTGCGGCGGCTCTTAAGTCGTTATCGAGCGCATTATAGATGTTCAGAAACTGGATGATTTTCGGCAGGCATATCTCACCAAATGGGGTCAGCTTTGCTTTGTTACCTGCTTCAAATAGCGGCTGCCCGAGGATCTTTTCCAGCTCTTTGATTGATGTCGATAAGGCTGCCTGAGAGCGATTCGCTCGGTGTGACGCTGCACGAAAACCGCCTTCTTCTACCACCATCACAAAATGCATTAATTGTTGAAGCTTGATACTCATCTGACCACCGTTTCAATCCCTTTATTTCTCTGATGTTATTCAGGGTGATAAAAAAAACTTATCAAATGTAAAAAATTTACCGTTAGATTTATCAGGTGTCAATGTGCATGATTTAACCATCCTGAAACAAAGTTGTTACAAAGGTTGAAAGGCACGTGAATACTCCAACAAAAAAACACCCAGTAAAAACCGCTCTATTTGCTTCTAAAGCGCCGCTTGAATGGGCAGTTGTCAGTAATGGCACTTTGTACACGGCGCAAATCCCAATTGATGATACCGGCGCTGTTGTTGAAGGCGGAATTGAAGCGCAAACACGCCAAACCTTTAACAATCTAGTACACACCTTGGAGTGTGCGGGTGAGTCTCTCGACTCAGTGCTGCAAGTGCTGATTTATGTCACCGACCGCGAATATCTAAAAACGGTTAATGAAGTGTATGCCGAGTACTTTGAAGCGCCATACCCAAACCGCGCCGCTATGGTCGTCGCGGGTCTAGCGCGTGAGGAGATGTTGGTCGAGTTTGTGGTTTATGCCTCAGCAAGCCAACCAGAGTAATAACAACTAACGATAAGAATCGAAGCTGATTGATGTTGTCAGTCAGAACTGAACAAGGAAAGAGCAATGACTTTTATAAATAACGTTCAAGCAGAAAAGGCCCTATACATTGGTGGTGAGTGGCAAGCGGGTGTCGACACCATCGCCAACATCAACCCATCGGACATCAGTGAAAGCCTGGGTAATTTCGCTCAAGCAAGCCAGTCACAGGTAGAGCAAGCGATTCAAGCGGCTAAGCAAGCACAGCCAGAGTGGGAAAAGACCCCAATCGAGCGCAAGCAAGCGGTACTGCAAGCGATTGGTGATGAGCTGATTGCCCGTTGTGATGAGCTTGGCACGCTGCTTTCTCGTGAAGAAGGTAAGCCTTTTGCTGAAGGTCGCGGTGAGATTTATCGCGCAGGTCAGTTCTTTCAATACTTTGCAGCAGAAGTGCTACGTCAAATTGGTGATAACGCAGCGTCTGTCCGTCCAGGAGTCTCCGTTGAAGTGACTCGCGAAGCTGTTGGCGTTATCGCCATTATCTCTCCTTGGAACTTCCCGACAGCGACGGCTGCCTGGAAAATCGCACCTGCACTAGCGTTTGGTAACAGCGTCGTGTGGAAACCAGCCAACTTAACCCCAGCAAGTGCGGTTGCGCTGACTGAAATCATTCACCGCCAAGGCCTGCCAGCAGGTACGTTCAACCTTGTGCTGGGTAGTGGCTCTCAAGTTGGTAACACTCTAATCAATTCAAAAGAGGTCAATGGTGTGAGCTTTACTGGCTCTGTCGATACCGGTCGTAAAGTGGCGGCAGCAACAGCGCCAAACTTTGTCCGTTGCCAACTCGAAATGGGCAGTAAGAACGCGCTCGTGGTTGCTGATGATGCGGATATCCAAATTGCGGTTGAAGCGACCATTGCGGGTTCGTTTTCTGGTGCAGGTCAAAAATGTACCGCGTCTTCTCGTTTAGTGGTTATGGATGGTATTCATGATGCGTACGTTGAAGCACTGATCAAACGTATGAGTGAGCTGAAAGTGGGTCATGCACTGGAAGAGGGTATCTTCATGGGGCCAGTGGTTGACGGTAATCAGCTAGATGCCAACTTTGCATGGATTGAGAAAGCGCGTCAAAGCGGCGCTGAACTGGCATTCGGTGGCGAGCGTTTGAACCTTGAGCATGACGGTTACTACATGTCGCCAACTCTGTTCCTGAACACGCAAAATAGCTGGGAAGTGAACCAAGAAGAAGTCTTTGCGCCAATGGCGAGCGTGATTCGAGTCGCTGACCTCGATGAAGCGATTAGCGTGGTTAATGATACTCGCTTTGGCCTAACGGGTGGGATCATCACCCAAAGTCTGCGCAACAGCGCCATCTTCAAACAACAAGCTCAGACAGGCTGTGTGATGGTCAATCTACCAACCGCAGGGACTGACTACCACGTTCCATTTGGCGGGCGTAAAGAATCTAGCTTTGGTCCACGTGAGCAAGGTCAGTATGCGAAAGAGTTCTATACCGTGGTGAAAACTGCTTACCAACGTCCTTACTAACAGGATGAGGGAGCAGAGCCGTTCTGCTCCCGACTCGATAAGAAGCGATGAAAAGGACAGGGAAAGATTAAGGAGTGGTTATGTATCAAGAACGGATTGTGATCGATGGGCTGCAGTACTGCAATTGGGATCGTGAGTATTTTCAAACCTTGAAAGCGAGTGGGATCACCGCGGTTCACGCAACGATTGTCTATCACGAAAACGCGCGTGAAACACTGACTCGATTTGCCGAGTGGAACTTACGCTTTGAACAAAATGCCGACTTAATCATGCCAATCTATTCGATGGCTGATGTCGAGACGGCTAAAGCGCAGGGCAAAGTAGGGGTCTTCTTTGGCGCGCAAAACTGTTCTCCGATTGATGATGAAATTGGCCTAATTGAAGTTATGCGCCGCCAAGGTCTGCTGATCATGCAGCTGACTTACAACAACCAGAGCTTACTTGCGACGGGCTGTTATGAGCAAAACGACTCAGGTGTGACTCGCTTTGGCAAGCAAGCGATCGAAGAGATGAACCGCGTCGGCATGATTATCGATATGTCCCACAGCGCCGAGCGCTCAACACTTGAAGCGATTGATCTCTCTTCTCGTCCTATTTGTATCAGTCATGCCAACCCTACGTTTGCTCATGATGCGCTGCGTAATAAATCTAATACTGTCATTCAGGCACTCACCCAGCGTGGTGGTTTGATTGGCTTTAGCTTGTACCCATTCCATCTACCAAATGGCAGCCAATGTAGCCTTGATGATTTTTGCCAAATGGTGGCGAAAACCGCAGACCTATTCGGGGTTGAACATCTTGGTATTGGTAGTGACCTATGCCTTAACCAACCACAGCAAGTGTTGGAATGGATGCGCAATGGCCGCTGGTCGAAAGCGATGGATTATGGCGAAGGCTCCGCAAGCAATTCTGGTTGGCCCGACGCTTTGCCATGGTTCAGTGGCAGCAAGGGGATGGAAAATATCTACAACGGGTTAATTCGCCATGGGTTCAGTGAACCTGAGGCGGGACAAATACTGGGTGGAAATTGGTTTAACTTCCTTCAAGAAGGTCTGGAGCCGATTTCATAACCGTGCATTAAGCCAAAACAATGCATGACGTAACGCCCTAAACATGGAAAAGCCTACTCATAAAAAAACTACAAGGTAGGTGTTAATTCAACTTTGCTGCGAGTTGTCGGCTGCTGCAAAACAGTTCTGGAGTCAGAGTATGTCTGATCTAACCAATAGCATGAAAGCGACCACGATGAATGTGTCGTCGGGTCAATCGAAAGCAACACAACAATCATCCAACACCAGTGTTGAAAACTCACCGGATAAATTGGGATTAAGTAATCCTGCATTTTGGTATAGCGGCGGTTTTATCGCGCTATTTGTTGCCTTAGCGCTCTACGATGGCGAGTTACTCTCTTCCATTGTTAATGCCGGCTTTGGTTGGTCTGTGGAGGTCTTCGGGCCTTACTGGCAAATCCTACTTCTTCTCACTTTTCTTATTGGTCTTGGTTTAGCTGCAGGTCGAACAGGCAAAGTGATTTTAGGTGGTACAACTCAGCCTGAAATGGATGCATTCCGTTGGATGGCCATTATCTTCTGTACGCTACTGGCTGGTGGCGGAGTGTTCTGGGCGGCAGCAGAGCCGATTGCTCACTATGTCAGCCCTCCCCCTCTGTATGGCGCGCAAGACAATCCGCAACAAGGGGCGGTCAACGCACTGTCGCAATCCTTTATGCACTGGGGTTTCCTTGCTTGGGCGATTGTCGGCAGTTTAACTTCGATTGTTGTGATGCATCTTCATTATGACAAGGGCTTACCACTGAAACCGCGCATTCTGCTTTATCCAGTATTGGGTGAAAGAGCGCTCAAAGGCCATACCGGCGCACTGATTGATGCGTGTTGTATTATCGCGGTTGCGGCGGGCACCATTGGTCCGATTGGCTTCTTAGGCTTGCAGGTTAGCTACGCGTTAAACGCTTTGTTTGATATTCCAGATGGCTTTACCACTCAGCTGATTATCATCCTTTTTGCGATTGCTCTTTACACACTTTCGGCGCTGAGTGGCTTAAACCGCGGCATGCAGCTGCTAAGTCGCTACAACGTGATCCTAGCTATCGCTCTGATGATTTATATCCTGCTATTTGGTCCAACGGACTTTATCTTCAATGGCTACATTCAAGGTGTCGGCAGTATGCTAGATAACTTCATTCCAATGGCGACTTATCGCGGTGATGAAGGTTGGTTGAGCTGGTGGACCGTATTCTTCTGGGGTTGGTTCTTAGGCTATGGGCCAATGATGGCTATCTTTATTGCCCGTATCTCTCGTGGCCGCAGCATTCGCCAAATCATCTCTACCATCAGTATTGTTGCGCCGTTAACTACCTGTTTCTGGTTCACTATTGTCGGTGGCTCTGGTCTTGCGTTTGAAATTGCTGAACCGGGCAGTGTGAGTAAAGCCTTTGAAGGGTTTAATTTGCCAGGCGCGCTATTGGCGGTCACTCAGCAGTTGCCTCTGCCGATGCTGGTTTCGATTTTATTCCTGATTCTCACCACGATTTTCATTGTGACCACAGGTGACTCAATGACTTACACCATCAGTGTGGTGATCAGTGGTGAAACAGAGCCGAATGCAATTGTTCGTACCTTCTGGGGTGTGGCAATGGGTATTACAGCGTTAATCCTTATCTCTTTAGGCTCAGGTGGAATCTCAGCCTTGCAATCTTTCATCGTGATAACTGCCGTTCCGGTGTCGCTGATTTTGCTGCCATCGCTTTGGAATGCTCCGCAAATCGCAATCAAGATGGCTAAAGAGCAAGGTCTATAAACAAATCCAATAACGATGAGCTTGTGTAGGACACTCCCCCTACACCTACACAAGCTCCAATTATTCTTACAATAAAAAATAGGTGGTGAGCAAAATGGATGCACATCGTTCTACTTACACTGAAAACCCGCTGCGTGATGCAGCCATCGTCATGGCTCCTGACAGGCTAGGTGCAATGCACCAAAACCGAATCAGCTTTGTACGCAGTTTGATTCGTAAAATGGCTCAGCAAGAGTGGCAAGTCACTAAGCATGACTGGCAACTGTGTCCACGCGGTTTTGGCCACGTGATCTACAAACTTGCGACACCAAATCACGTGTATCATTTAGTAGTATTTTGCGATGAGATCGCTGACGAAGAGCGCAATGATCGCGTTATTGCTGAAAAATGGGATGTAACCTTTGCCTTAGTAAAGGGCGATGTTGACGTTACGCTGCTCGAACAGTTAAGAGCGAATGTGCCGCTACAAGAAGCCGGTCGTAACCCAAATAATGTGTTGGTTTTAGCGCGTGCCAATAAGAGTGTTCGCGTGTTTGAGCATATTGTCAGTGCGTTGGCGAGTGGTGAACAACCAGAGCCTAAAGAGCTGGCTGAAGTGGGCTATATCCTCCGTACCACCGCGGTTTATGGAAACGGTAAATTTGGCATTGCTGATTTTAAGTTGCTGGAAGATAACCCAGACTTCAACCAGTCATTTAGCGCTCAAATGTGCGCGGTTTATATACTGCGTGAATTCAGCTTAGACTGGGTGCACTACTTAGCCGAGCAGCAAGGTGGTGAGAAAGCGATTGTGCTGCACAAAGGCTTGCAGCGTTACCTCGGGGTGGGCAATGCGACAGGCTTAGGTATGGCACCTTATCTTATTAATCACCCATGCATTGTCGATCAGTGGATGACATCAAGAGAGCGCGCAGTGGCCGAAGTGTTAGCGATGCCTTGTGACATGCAGTTTGAGCAACCTCTGAATACCTTGTTGGTCAAAGCCATGCGTCACTTAGAGCAGGTTGTTACCATCAATGAACATCAAGATCATTTGAATCAACAAGCGCTTAGCGATATTGAGTTGTTGATTGAACGTTTGCCGCAAGTGATGACTTGTGAGCCAAACTGGAGCGCAGTTCTCAAGCAAGCAGAGACCATGAGTTTGGAAGCCCAAGAAATCCTGACTTCATGTTTGCTTGAACTTTATCCGATGCTGGTGGATAAGTACGAAAATCAAATGAACACCAGTGAAACGCTTGCGATCCCTAGTGGAAAGAAGGTTGAAGAGCTGGTTAGCTTGATGAAGCAAAAATATCAGTGGGCAGTCGAAGCCGATTACTCGTTAAGCGAGAACAACTACTGGTTCTGGTATCGCTCACAAGATAAAGAAGAGCCAAGACTTGGTGTACGCGGTGAAGAAATCGGGGAAGAGCGAGAGCTACCATTAGATATTGGTCGACAAGCGAATCGTCTCTACTTGGCATTGACTCAATGCCCGCAAGAGATGAGTGTGGCGGAGTTCTTACTCCAGCATCCTCAATATCGTGCGATCACGCGTCGTGCTTGGACGCTAGGTTGCAGAGAAATGGGTGACATCCAAATGAATGTGTTGCGCCAAGATGCGCTGCCTATGCATCTGCTTCGCTGTAAACTAGCGGTGTTTGGTGCAACCAAGTTTGATCCTAGATCTGACCGTTGGGTGCGAGTGACTTTCTTCCAAGGCGCGCCGTTACTCGAAGAGATTAACGACCCTAACTACTGCGATACGTGGATTTTCCCAATTATGCCGAGCGCACAAGAAGTGGCTCAAAGTGATAATCAGACAATCAATGGAGGGATTGCATCATGATCGTGTCTCACAATGAACTGGTTGCAGCGGTCAACAAAGCCTTTCTGGGTATGCGTCGCCACTGTGGCGAAGCGGATGTGATTGCTAATATGGTTGCTGATCTACAGATGGTAGGACTCAGTGGTGTTAGGCATTTTAACAATGCCAGCCAGTTTCTTAGCCTAGACTCAGATTGTGCGGTTTCGATTCAGAATCACAAGCCGGGTCGTTTTGAGGTCGATTTTCATGGCGGTAGTGTTGCTTGTCATCTACCAGCTGTGTTGGATTTTGCTTTAGAGAATATGGTTGAATCCAAAGCGGTCACTATTACGCTTAAGCAGTGTCATAACCGCTGGTTAGCATACAGTGAACTGGTGCGATTGGCTGCGAAAGGCATAGCCTGCCGCGCGCAGTGGGTCAATGGAACCAGCCCGAAGCGCGCCTTGTACGTACTTAACCGTGGCTGCGTGGCACCAGAGGTTTTCTTCTCGGACCAATTAGCAAGCGATCATAGCGATTTCCACTCCATGACTATCGAGCTTGCGACACAAGACTTTGATGTTGCTGAGAGCTCCGAAGGCTATGCGATTCACATTGACAGTGCAGAGCTAAGCCGAGCACAAAAGAGCTCTTGGGAAGAGGGAATCTTCGTTGAGGACAGTGAGTGGGAAATGCTGAAGCAAACAGCGACCGTGTTCTTAGTTGAAAACAGTGCTCGCTCAATCCAGGGGGCGGGTGAGTTGGTTTAGCTGCACTTAATTGTTTGAAGAGGCTGCCTTGCGCAGCCTCTTTTTTTAGCTAGTTTTTTAAACCCAACATGGCTCCAAACAGCAGTAGCCCTGCGCCGCATACTTGATTGATTCGATGTTTGGCGCGTTGCAGATAGGCTTGCAGCTTCGGCGAAGTAAACAATATTGCGACTAAGGAAAACCAAACGCCATGCAGCGCAATCATATATCCGCCATAGACAATCGCAGGCCAGCTATTATCAGCATCAGGTGACATCACTTGGCTAAAAATACTTAAGAAAAATAACATGGTTTTTGGATTGAGTACGTTACATAGAAAGCCTTGCGAAAAGTAGCGCCAACTAGAGCTGTGCTGCTTGTGTGATAAGAGCACCTCTTGAGTTTCGCGCTTAGCAAAAATGCCCTTGAGTCCTAGGTAAATTAAGTAGGCGGCACCGACATAGCGCACCAAGTTAAATACCCACTGGTTTTGTGAGATTAGGTAACTGATGCCAAGCAAGGAGTACGCAATATGGACACAGATTGCGAGGCTAATCCCTATCGCTGTAGCAATGCCCGCTTTTCGGCCGCTATTTAAGCTGTTTTTTAAAACTAATACAAAATCAGCGCCTGGGCTGATGACGATTAACACTCCAAGAATGGCTAGGCTAAGTAGCTCCATTTAATTTCCCAATCTAGTTATTGTATGTGCTGATATTGTAGGGTTGATTTTGCTTGCCTATAATCGAAATGAATTCTGGCTATCTGTGAGAAAAAGTCACAAATGAGGCATCTTAAATCTTTTCATGTTTTTCATGTTGCGGCGCAATCGTCGAGCTATAGCGAGGCGGCGCAGCAGCTCAATATCACTCATGGGGCGGTGAGCAAACAGATCAAAGTATTAGAGGCTTATCTCAATCAAACTTTGTTTGTGAAGCATGGCCGGAATGTCTGTTTGACCAAAGAAGGTGAGTTATTAAAAGCCTATACCGAGCAAGCTTTCCACGCTCTGGAAACTGGCGTAGCCAAGCTGGCGCAGCAAAATCAGAATTGTTTAGAGGTGTCCTGCGAGCCAACATTAACCATGCGCTGGTTGATGCCGAGATTGGCGACTTTTAACGATACATTTTCTGCCGATGTGCGATTATCGACCGCGGGTGGCTCGGTGACGCTCGGTAGTTCAGGTCTGTCGATGGCGATTCGACGTGATGATTTTGAGGTTGAGCATAACTATCTGCAAACACCATTGGTGGAAGAGTGGGTTGGGCCTGTGATGTCCCCAGAATACTGGCAACAGATTAAACAAGACTTTAGCGCAGTTAAATTGCTTCACAGTCAAACTCGGCCAAAAGCGTGGTCGTTATGGGGAAAAGCCAGCGGCTTTGGCAACTTGCTTAGTCATGAACAGCAATCTTTTGCTCACTTCTATTTTGCTTTGCAAGCCTCGGTTGATGGCTTAGGTGCAACGATTGGCTCTTACCCACTGGTCGTTGATGATTTAGAGCGAGGTAATCTGATTGCCCCATTTGGCTTTGTTCAATCAGGCCACCGATACATGGTGCTCACAGAGCCAAGCAGTGTCAGCAATTTGGAGTCCAACTTCATTGAATGGCTTGCTGAACAAATGAAAAATTGTATTCCAAAGCAATAACATACCGGCATTTGCAGTCTATAGTCAGTAGAGAACTCTGATTAAAGGTGGTGTTATGCAGCAACAGATAGCGATTCAAGATCAGATCCCCAATAACCATTGTTATGGTTGTGGGAGCGAAAATGAACTGGGCTTACAAATCAAAAGCTATTGGCAATCAGAATCACAGGCGAGCTGTATGTTTACGCCTTCCCATCATCACTGCGCAGGCCCAACTCATTTTCTTAATGGCGGCATCATCTCAACCATCATTGATTGTCATTGTGTGTGTATGGCTATCGCCAAAGGTTATCAGATGCAAGGGCAAGAGGTGGGTGAAGGTGAGCCAGTATGGTTTGCCACTGGCAGCCTTAATGTTTCATTCTTAAAACCCGTTCCAATACACCAGAGCGTGCATCTAATCGCCAACATTGTTGAAGCATCAGCGAAGAAGATGGTTGTCGAGTGTGAGCTACATTCGCAGGGTGAGCTTTGCTGCAAAGCGGAAGTAGTGGCGGTAAAAGTGCCCAATGCTTGGTTTGGGGGAGATTAGTCTATCGTCTCCCCGAGTAATGGACAGATACTTCTAGCTGCTTGAATGCTCTTGGGGGCCGAGCATTACGTAAAGCCTTAGCATATCTTTGTGTTGAATTCCGTTTTCAAAAATTGGCTCTGGATAGTTGAGCAAAAAGTGATCCTTGAGTATAGAGTCAACGCGAAACCCCAAGCGTTGATAATAAGTAAGTTGATGTCCGAATGTACCAGTCCCTAACTCGACTCGATGAATTCCTTTAGTGGGGAGATCAGATAAGACAAATTTCAGTAACTTAGAGCCGATTCCACGCCCTTGATGCTCAGGATAAACGGCCACATTGAATACCTCAGCGAGAGTATTATCTAATGGTTTTACGATACAAGCACCGACAACCTTGTCACCCTCAAGAGCGGCGAAACACCAAGAACCAGACAAGTACGAAGAGATACTGGTTTCTGAAGGGTCGGCTTCAAGCAATAAACTGAACGGTATCGCTGTGCTTTTAACTTCGACTAATTTCATGTTCGCCCTAGCGTCTAGTTTAAATTTCTCTAAGGTGATTTAACGGCGCCCAGGCTAGCTCTGCGGAATCACCTAGCTTGCTGCCCCATATCCATCCATTTAGTTCGTATTCCTTCTCTAGAATCTCGCCAACAACTAAATGGTGCTCTTTGGCCACGTAGTCGTTAAGAACTGTTACTTCATTGTGTTCGAAGGTAAGTAGTTGCTTGGGTACCCATCCTTCTTTGTTAGTGCCTCGACAAAATACCCAATTTGGCCAGTCTCCGTCTGGGTTAGACTCTTCTACATATTGCAGCTTTTCGCCTTTTACTATGTGAATCGGGGATTCAGGCGCTTCTTGATAATCCTTAATGACTTTGTATCTCATCGTAAACTCTACCTTGTAAAAGCGTATGTCGCTGTAATGGTTATCCTGCTCTGGCACCGTTAGGCACTTCTTTTTCGGGGCAGGCGAGGCAAGGTTGTAATTTGTCTTCATAACCAATATCAAACAACATTCCTTGAGACACTTCACCCGCCATTTTTCTTTCTGGAAGGTTGACGACAAACAACGCTTGTTTGCCTTTGATCTCTTTGGGATTTTCACGTTCTTGTTTGATGCCCGCTAAAATCGAGCGCGTGTGGTCACCAAAGTCGACATGAAGTTTCATGAGTTTGTCAGACTTCTTTACTTCAGACACTTCTAAAATCAGGCCAACACGAATATCGATTTTTGCAAAATCATCAAAGGTGATTTCATCTTTAATTGGAGCATGTTTCATAGACTAGTCCTCAGTTTTTGAGTCCTATGCCGAGAGCATAGGAATCGGTTGTTTTTATGATTTACCCAAGTAGGGATTCAAAAAGTTGCTTACTTGCTCTCGGCAAAGCCCTACCTCTACCTTGATGCCTGCTTCTTCGAGAATGGAGATACCTTTACCGTTATTACGCGAGTCAGGATCAAGGAGTGAAACCACGACATGTTTGATACCTGAGCTCACCAATGTTTGTGCACAGGCAGGAGTTCTCCCCACAAAAGAGCAAGGCTCCAAGGTTACATAGGCGGTCACTTGCTCCAATGAACCTTGATACCCATTTAATGCCTCAACTTCGGCGTGATTTCCGCCTAACGCTTGCGTGAATCCTTCAGATATTACTATGCCATCTTTCACTAAAACGCAGCCTACAGGCGGATTTGGAATACAAGCGGGTAATGCTTTTCTTGATATTTCTAACGCTCTAAGCATATATTTTTCTGACATTTGCCCGATGCCTCTATCTCTTTTATCGCGGGAGCTTAGGTGGTAATTTCAGTACAAATAACCACCATATAATGCCGTCTTTCATTCCTCACTTCAATTTGTAATCAATGAGTTATGGCTGATTTGTGACGGCTGGTTTGTCTTGTTTGCTACTGGTAATTTGTGGGCCACTTCGAGCTTATTTAGGAACCATATTCGCTCGAAGGGCTAAATGGAGTGGACTTATTTCATAGAATGTTCAGACCGAACACATCCTTTACATCAAATAAGGTTTGAGCTGTTTTCTCTCTGGAAATTTCGCTGCCCGTGGTCAGAATTTCAATGAGCTGAGCTTTGTCGTTTAAGTACATGGCTCGCTTTTCTCGAATTGGTCTTAGCATTTCCTGTAAGCACTCTTCTAGGATTTTCTTGGTTGTGCCATCACCCAGCCCACCCTTTTGATAATGTGCTTTCAACTCGGCTATGTAATTGGAGTCTGAGTGAAAGGCATCTAGGTATGTAAAAACGACATTCCCTTCGATACTCCCTGGGTCTTCAACTCGAAGGTGATTTGGGTCGGTGTACATAGATTTAACTGCAGCGCTAATTTCCTTCTCTGAGGCGCCTAGGTTAATAGCGTTGCCCATGCTTTTGGACATCTTATTTTTCCCATCTGTACTTGGCAATCTCGAGGCATTTGAGAGTAGAGGTTTACACTCATTAAGAACTGTTTTTTCTGCTAATACGTTGATTTTCCTCACGACTTCATTGGTTTGCTCAAGCATAGGTAGTTGGTCATCTCCAACCGGAACTAATGTTGCGTTAAATGCGGTGATATCGGCAGCTTGGGAAATCGGGTAGGTGAGAAATCCGGCAGGTAGTGAGCGTTGAAACCCTTTGCTTTGGATTTCACTTTTTACAGTTGGGTTTCTTTCTAACCTGGCGATGGTAACTAAGTTACTGTAGTACATGGTCAGTTCAGCTAAGGCTGGCAACTGTGACTGCAGGCAGATGGTCGTTTGCGAAGGGTCGATACCAACAGCGAGATAATCTGCGACCACGTTGAGAATGTTAGAAGATACCTTACTTGGGTTGTGCGCATTGTCAGTCAGACCTTGCATATCGGCTACAAGGATAGTTTGGTCATGGCGAGATTGCAGCTCGACTCGCTGTTTTAAAGATCCGACATAGTGGCCAAGATGCAGTGGGCCAGTTGCTCGATCGCCAGTTAGAATAATTTCTCTTTGATTGGTTTTTTGTTCGGTGTTCATGTGTATCTCCTAGATAAATAGATCGCTACTGGAGATACAAAAGAGAGAACAATCTTAGCTACCTTCCAGCAGCATAAGAATGTGAGAATTCCGCGCCGCTCTATTTAGAGCGCCACCAGAAGTTGAATGATGTAGGTGCGATTGTGTTTTGCATGTCTCCAATCTAACAAGAACGATTTTCGAAAACAATGGTTAATATGTTAATGGGCGAAATCGGTTTACACCGATCTGAGAATAACGAAAGCGCTTAACGCTTTCGCTATTGGGAAGGGGAGAAAAGGCCTATGTGTTTGAGTTACAGCTTATCGGCAGACACAGTTTTGATTGTCGGCCAGTTGCTGTTGGCATCTTGGATAAAGCCTTGAGTGTCTTCTAACCAGCGCTTCTGGACGCTCTTATCAAGGTTTAAATAGAGTTTGCCATCTTCAACTTTCCAAGCTTCAGGGTCGGTATCAAACTTCTTACCCATCGCCACGCCAAATGCACAGTAGCCACCGTATTGTGGCGCATAAGCTTGTGGGTCTGCTTTAAACTGGTCTCGGTTTTCACTGCTGGCAAAATGATAAATCGCATTTTTATAAGTTGCGGTGAATTGAGGTTTCCCTTGTACCGCGCCTTCTTCTGTAAAGTAAGCGACTGGGTCATAGCCCTTGATAGCGAGATCGTTGGCATCTACGCTCATATCGATGTCAGCCGCCATTAGTGAAAAACTGGTTCCAAGCATTGCAGCCATTAAGGTCAGTTTCTTTCCTGTCGATTTAGTGTGAGACATAACAAGCTCCTTGTCTGTGTTGAGTTATCTCTTGTGAATAAATTAGCTCACCTCTCCGGTCTATAGAGGGACTAAAAACCGAAAAAGTACGCGAATCGTCCGGAGGTAACATGGACTTGCTTTCTCAGCTGATGGAGCACTTCTCAATACGAACAGGGGTGTTTCACTCAGGACACCTATGTGGCATTTCTTCATTTAAAGAGCGCAAGGTTAATCAAGGCCACTTGCACGTTTTAAATCGTGGAGATTTAAAGCTATCTCATGCTGATGATAAAACGCAGATATTTACTCAACCATGCGTGATTTATCTGCCTAATAGTGCCCCGCACTCTATTGAAGCGGTGGGGGAAAGTACGGAGCTTGTCTGCGCCAACGTTGAGTATCGCGCTGGGAAAGTGAACCCGCTGCTATCGGCTTTGCCTGAAGTTATCGTGATTCCGTTTGATGCGTCACCTGGTTTGACTTCCGTTATGGGGATGCTGTTCAGGGAGTCCAGTACAGTAAGTGTTGGTCAACAGTTTTTAATGGATACTTTAAGCGATACGCTAATGGCGCTGATTTTCCGTCATCTTATTGAAGCGCAGAAAATTGAACAGGGCTTGTTTGCGGCTTTGGCCCATCCACGTTTAGAGTCTGTTGTTAGCTCTGTGCATCAGCTTCCCGCTCGCCATTTTCAAATTGCAGAAATGGCTTCGTTAGCTGCAATGTCTCGTAGCCAGTTCACTGAAACGTTTAAACAGGTAGTAGGGGAGACTCCAGGTGACTATGTACAGAAATGGAGGATTTCAGTTGCTCAATCACTATTATTGCAAAGCAAGCCGCTCAATTGGGTTGCTGACGAAGTAGGCTATAGTAGCTACTCGGGTTTTGCTCGTGCATTCCAGCATGTATCGGGCATGTCGCCAAGACAATGGTTACAAGATCGAGCGAGCTAGAATGGCGGCTTTTTGATATATTTAGAGTGCTATTGTTTGCTCTGCTCTCTTTCACAATGCGTGATTGTTTCACTTGTTACTATTCGATTTCTCGTGAATTGAGCCATTTAAACGTTTACTTGGGAAGATAGGCATGAAAAAGGTGGACTTTATGAAGTCGTTGTTCCATTCTGCCGCTCCAAATTCATTCAACCTAATCAATGAGACGAAGTGCCTGCTGAACATTTAATCAGCCTCCCGTATCTCATTAAGTAGTAAGGAGTTCAACTTGAACCTATTTGTAAGAGATCTTACCGTTATCGATTCTTCATACATTTGCGAACACCGAGGAGTCGTAGGAGATAGTTGGATTTTAGACGTCACCATGTCTGGTGAGCTTAATGAGATGAGTATGGTGCTGGATTTTGGTCGTGTTAAAAAGCAGATCAAACACCTTGTCGATGAATTTGTTGATCACCGCCTCCTCGTACCTATGAAAAGCGCTGCGATTGTGTATCAGCCAAGCAAAGCGGGCTATTCGACACTCGATGTATTACGTGGTGAAAAAAGCATCCATCTTCACTGTCCTGATGAAGCCTACTGCCTAATTGATGCTGACAAGATTACGATTGAAAGCATCACCAAGCACGTGTATGACATCCTTCGTGACAACCTGCCTAGTAATGTAACCGGTATTGAGATTACGCTCCGCCATGAAAATATCACTGGCGCGTTTTATCACTATACTCATGGGCTTAAAAAGCACGACGGCAACTGTCAGCGTATTGCCCATGGTCATCGATCCCCGGTTGAAATATTGGTTGATGGTCAACGCGATAGTGAGCGCGAAGCAGCGTTCGCACAGCGTTGGGAAGATATTTACTTGGGTTCACAAGAAGACCTAACGACGGTGGGTAAGCTGGCTTTGAGCAACAGAGCAAGTTCAATCTCCGACGACAGTCACTTTGCATTTTGTTATGAAGCGCCTCAAGGTAAGTTTGAGCTCGCAATTGCAAAAAGCGAGACTGAGATTCTACCGACGGACACTACGGTTGAGTTGCTTGCGGGTTATATTGCCGACCAAGTAAAACCGACTCTAGAAGCTGAACAGTCACTACAAATTATTGCTTATGAAGGTGTTGGCAAAGGTGCTATGGCATTTCGCTAAACTTCATTGAAGGCTATCTCACGTATAGAAAAGGGTAAGCCACCAAACGGCTTACCCTTTGTCTTTTTGTTAGAGCGTTAAACCTCGGCGATCTCAGTCTTTGGCTTGGGCGTTGACCATTTAATAATCGCTCTTAGGTTCATGGAGAAAAAAATAATATTAGCGATGATCATTGCCACGCTTCCAGTGAGGTAGCCTACCAGCACCCAACTCGTATTTCCGCACATCATTAAAACGAAACCAATTTTGTTTTTGTTTCCTATCTGCCAAATAGCAAGAAACGTTAGCACCATTGCGATCCAATCAATGCCATAATACTGAAAGTACTCCACTTTCCCTCCTTGTGTGAGTGTGCAGTTTTAGAATGATTAGAGGCACTTAGATTTGTTCAGCCCAAAGTGGCTCTTTAGGTTAGGTTGTCGTTGATGGTTTTCTTTCCGCACTGTTCGCAAATACTATGGCGCGAGAAATCGTCCATACTCGCTTCAAAAGCACCGACAGCAGCACTTTTAATAAACCCATTTAGAAAGTCTTTTACCTTATTGGGTTTTGGGTCGTCACGAACCAGCACAACAATGTGTGTGGTTTGTTCATCACATTGCTTGCAGTAGCTAACTTCTTTGTTTGTGATCATCAGGTATCCAGCCTTTATTACCTTTGTTTATCGGTAAGCTAGCAAATAATCATCTCTTTTATATCTAAAGCGATCACAACTCGATAGGAACTTGTTAGGGTCTTTTATCATTATCAAATCGTCATAAATTTGGCCAAAAAATCAAATACCAAACGTACTCTTTTACTTGTGTGTAATTCGCGATGGCTAACTAACCAAGCGTCAATCTCGAACGGCTCAAAGTGATCTCTAAATGCGATGCGTAAATCCGGGCTGGATTGAGCAATATGCTCCGGAAGTAGAATCAAAGAGCGAGTATGTTGTACTAGTTGCCACTGTACCAATTGGTTATTGCACACCACAGTGAATGGATTATGTTTGAGTAACCAATGTGATCGTTTGAGATGCTGCGTTAAGTGATCTCCGTAGTCAAAACCGATGATTTGTACGTTGGCGACCTCATTGGGTGACTTATCTTCAAAGCTGTTTACCAAATCTTTGTGCCCGTAGAGATAAACCGTCTCTCGACCGATTCTCTTCGCGATCAGGTCTAGGTCAGTTGGCCTTTGGTAACGCAAGGCGATGTCGGCTTCACGTCGCTTAAGATCACTCACCTGATTGGAGACGATAAGCTCGATATCTATATTTGGCGCTAGCTCTTTGAGTTGATTCACAAGCGGTGGAAAACGGAAAAAGGCGTCGAGTTCAGTGAGAGAAATACTCACTTTACCTGCAATGTTTTCACCTTGGCTGAGTGCAGTTAGCAGTACCTGATTGGCAGACTCCGCCATTTGGCTAACATGTTGATAGAGTTTTTGACCGCTCTCGGTAAGAACAAGTTTTTTACCAACCCGCTCAAAGAGTGTTAGTTTTAGCTCTTGCTCAAAGGCTGCAATTTGACGTCCCAAGGTGGGTTGGCTCATATTCAAGGCTCTACCCGCTGCAGAGAACGAACCTTCTTCGGCAACAACGAGGAACGACCTAGCATGATTCCAGTCAAACTGAATGTGTTTCCAATCCATGGCGTACTCTAAATCCATTCAATAATGAATGATTGTTATACATGTTTGGTTAATTTCCAAACGATTTTGAATTGTTAAACTGATTGCTCACGTTATACAAAAAGGAAGTGACGATGAAAGTAGTGGTTTTAGGCGCAACAGGAGCAACAGGGCGTTTGGTTGTGGCACAGCTATTGGACGCTGAATGCCAAGTTACAGCCTTGGTCAGACATACCGATGTTTTGACCGATCATCCGCGTTTGACGCAGATTACTAGCACTGCTTTGACGATAGAAAGCGATGAGATGAAATCGATCCTTGCCAAGAGCGATGCTGCGATATGTTGCTTAGGCCATAATCTCACTTTGCAAGGTGTATACGGTGCGCCGCAGATGCTAGTTCGCGATAGCCTAAAGCGGGTAATATCTCTTATCAACGAATCAAGAGAGCAGCCATTTAAGCTCGTGCTAATGAGTTCTACGGGCGTGCGCAATATGGCACTTAAAGAGCCAGCTAAGCCATTAGAGCAGTCAATTAATCTAATACTTCGTTGGTTGCTCCCTCCACATAGAGATAACGAAAACTCTGCCAAGTTACTGCAACGTTTTGGGTCCCAAAAGCGATTTCTTGAGTGGGTAATGGTGCGTCCAGATACGCTGATCGATAAGTCTGAAGTGAGTGAGTACTCTTGGCATCCTAGCCCAGTAAGTAGTCCGCTGTTTGATGCCAAGGAAACTAGCCGAATCAATGTTGCTAATGCCTTGTGTCGATTGGTTCTTGACGACAAATTATGGAGGGAATGGCGAGGCAAAACGCCCGTAGTTTATAATCAAGCGTAACCACCCTCCCAACTGCAAAAATCATGGCCAATTGAGCGAAGTATTAAATGCATGACAGAGTAACAGTAAGTTACTCTGTCTATTGAACGTTACTTGGATTTAATCGCCCGTCATCACTGTCCCCACTTTTTATTCTTTGATTGTTAGTAACTTAGGTGGCAAACGCGTTCTCCTAGTTTATCAATGCACTCAGCGCTTTTGTAAAAGTGCCTCGTAATAATGACAACATGTGTGTGCGAGGATTTTATGCGCTTAAAGAAATTTAGTGTTTTGCATCACAATAATACGTCTTGTTGATTATTGATTAATCAATTACTACTTTTTTATTAATAGCTGAAAATCACTAGGGGCTAGCTTTGAAAAGGTTAAAGGTCGTATTTCTTGTTCAGGTTATCATTGCCCTGACTCTAGTTTTACTTGTGTCTGCATTCATCAAGTATCAGAACTTTAAAGAGAATCTCCATCAAGAGCTGCAGCAGTCGGTCGAGAATACCACGCAGCGAATGATGATTAGTTTGCCTAAGTCTGTTTGGGATTTCGATTTAGATGCCGCGAAAGTTTCAATCATTGCTGAGCTGAATCTTGCGGAAATTTCGGCAATTCAGTTAATTGATAATGAGGGTAATGATCTGTTGTTCTTGACCCAGCAGCAGGTTAATGACGCGCGGGAGACAATTGATGTAAAAGATCGCGAAGCCTTTGAGGTAGAGAGTAGTCTTAGTGCCAATCTAGTTTTTGTTGATTATGGCGAAGAAAATGACGTAGGTAAGGTCGTCGTTTACTTTGATACCCATGCATTAGATACCAAGCTGGCAGCTTCTCTCAGAACCAACATTGTAGAGCTCTTGGTACTCGACATTATTATTTCAATCGTAATTGTTTTAGCGCTTTCTATGACAGTGATTCGCCCAATAGCGCAGCTGACCGAAGTTATAAAAGACTTGGCATCGGGAGATGGGGATTTAACGAATAAACTGGCGCCAGCAAGGTATCGAGAATTTGCGGAAATAACTGATGGCATCAACAGTTTTACTGAGTCCCTCCGTGTCATTGTCCAGGGAGTGAATCATTCTTCAGAATCACTTGGCGAAAAAGCCCAAGCTAATGGCGCGACTGCGAAGATGAATGCTGAAAAATTGGAGTCGCAAAAGCATCAATTGGCCACCGTAGCTGCTGCTGCGACTGAGCTCAACCACTCGGTTTCAACCGTCGCTGATACGGCTTCCGAAACGGCAGAACAAGCGCATACCGCTACATCACTGGCTTCAAATGTGAACTCTGCGATTGAGAATTCCGCCAGTGACATCATCAACATGCGCGAAGAGATGAATCATGTAAATGCTGAAATGCATATATTGATTGATGAAGGCGAGAAGATCACAACCGTTCTTAATGTTATCAATGATATTTCGGAGCAAACCAACTTATTGGCCCTTAATGCAGCGATTGAAGCTGCCAGAGCAGGAGAACAAGGGCGCGGGTTTGCTGTCGTGGCAGATGAAGTGCGTAATCTTGCTGTTAAAACCAGCGAATCAACAGAACAAATTCAAAAGAATATCTCCGCATTGGGAGCTGCAACCAAATCGGTTGAAGATGAGCTTACTCGCATTGCAACGCTCCTAGAACAGACCGCCTCCCGAGTGAGTGAGTCACAAAGCTCAGTTGGAGAAGTGCAAAGCCTAATTTCAATCATCTCGGATAGAAGTGGTCAAATCTCACAAGCCACTGATGAGCAAAGAATGGCGGTTGAAGAGATAAGCCGAGCGATTGTAGAAGCATCAGAAGCGACGAATGACGTTTCTGAAGGGGCCACACAGAATGCAAAACGAACGGAAGAGGTACTTAGCTTAAGCCAGCAAATAGCGAATCATATGGCGAAATTCCGTACTTAGGTATATCAAACAGAGGACATGTTATGAGAAATATCCTATTGGTGGTGAGCACAATACTGCTTTCTTTTGTGACTCATGCTGCGACGATAACGGCTGCACAAGATCCTTGGGCTCCGTTTGTACAAAAAGATAAAGCCAACCCTGGAGTATCGGTCGAGATAATCACCGAAGCGTTCAAAACTCAGGGTCATAGCGTTGAGTTTAAAATTATGCCTTGGACTCGTGCATTAAACGAAGTTAAAAGTGGCAAGGTTGATGTGCTGGTGGCGACTTGGTTTACCAATGAGCGCACATCGTATCTTAAGTACAGTGATCCCTACCTAGAAAATTCACTGAAGTTCATTAAACGTAAAGGGGATGGATTTGAATACAACGGTATGGACAGTTTGTCCGGTAAAACGGTTGGTATTATTAGGAACTATGGCTACGGTGATGAGTTTTTAGCTGCAAAAAATTTCAAAAAACCTGAAGCGAATGATTTAGTGGCTAACGCGAAAAAGCTGATGGCAAAGCGTATTGATCTGACGTTGGAAGATGAGTTGGTGGCGAAATCAACGTTATCTGGTGCGGGAATGAATTTGGCGGACTTTGAATTTACGAGTAATGCCTTGTCGGTCAATCCATTACATGTCACTGTCGGTCTGGCCAACCCCAAACATATGCAGTACATCGAGGCGTTTAACAAAGGGTTAGCTGAGATAAGATCTAATGGGACTTTTGACAGCATTTTGGCTAAGTATGGCATTAAGTGATGGAGCAATGTTGGAGAATCAGTTTGTCGTAGATGTTTATTGAATACACAAATAAATAGATTGGTGGCGGTATAGAGTACCTAGCCTCAAAGAAGGCTAGGTACTCAGAGTAGATGCTAAATATAAATGAGTTTTGCAACGAAAATGATCGTCAGAATGTACATAGAGATTGATACATCTTTGGTCTTACCGGTCGCGACTTTAAGTACTGTGTAAGTGATAAAGCCTAGTGCAATACCATTCGCGATTGAGAAGGTCAATGGCATCATCAGTGCAGTGATTGCAGCAGGCGCGCCGTTAGTGAAGTCTTTCCAATCGACATGCTGCATACTGCTCATCATTACGAAAGCTACGTAAATCAGTGCACCCGCAGTCGCATACGCAGGGATCATACCTGCTAGTGGTGATAGGAAAATAGCAGCTAAGAATAGCGCAGCAACAACAATAGCAGATAAACCGGTACGAGCACCGGCTGCAACACCCGCCGCACTTTCTACGTAACTTGTGACTGGTGGACAACCGACACATGCGCCGGCCACACTTGAGATAGAATCGGCTTTTAACGCCTTGCTAAGCCCTTCAATTTTACCCGTTTCTTTGTTCACTAGATGCGCACGCTCTGCAACACCCATTAGGGTTCCGGCAGTATCGAACATGTTAACGAATAGGAAAGCCAAGATAACGCTGACCATTGAGATGTTAAATGCACCTGCAATATCCATCGCCATAAAGGTTGGGGCAATGCTTGGTGGAGCCGCAAAGAAGCCATTGTACTGAACTAGACCTAGCATCATGCCAACCACCGTGACACTCAAAATACCGATAAGCACCGCGCCAAACACTTTGCGCTCGCTGAGCACTGCAATGATTAAAAACGCGATTGCAGCGAGCATGGCATCAGGTTTGGTGAAGTCACCAAGGGAGACCAATGTTGCTGGGTTTTCAACGACGATACCAGCCGTTTTAAGGCCGATAAGACCAAGAAACAGACCAACACCTGCAGTCATTGAGTAACGTAAGCTGACTGGAATACTCTCAATAATCCACTGGCGGACTTTATAAAAGCTCATCCCGACGAAGAGAATACCTGACAGGAATACCGCGCCTAGCGCCACTTCCCAGCTGTAACCCATTTCGCTAACCACAGTAAAAGAGAAGAAAGCATTGAGGCCCATACCTGGCGCTAGACCGACAGGCCAGTTGGCAAATAATCCCATCAGTAAACAACCAATGGCAGCGCCAATACAGGTTGCAACAAACACAGCTCCGGAGTCCATTCCCGATGCGGCCATGATTTGAGGGTTAACAAAAATGATGTATGCCATGGTGGCAAAAGTGGTGAGCCCCCCGATCATTTCATTTTTTACACTGGTTCCATGTGCTTTCAGTTTAAAAAAACGTTCAAGAAAGCCGCCCGATTGACTTTCTTCATTCAGCACTTCTGCTTTGCTTTCATTCATGTCAGCAAGTCCTTTTGTTTGGTGTTTCAGAAATTGAATACCACGCTCTGCATTAGGGTGTTGTTGTACTCATAGGTACTTTTGCAGATTCCAATTCTCCCGATTGATTTGTATTGACGTTGTTAGGTTTGAAGTTTTAGCTGCCGCGATAAGTTGAAAAGCTGTATGGCGAGACAAGCAAAGGGACGTGATAGTGTGCACCTTCGTCAGCTAAACCAAATCTGATAACGACATCGTCTAAAAACGGTACGTCATCGAGTTTGATCTCTTGGCGTTGATAATAGTCAGCGACATAGAATACCAATTGGTATTTACCGATTCTAAAATCCTCTCCCTCAAGTACAGGTTCATCCGTACGGCCATCAGAGTTCGTGGTGACAGTTTTCACTTTGGTAAGGTTGTCGCCTTCAATGCGGTACAGCTCAACCCGTATGTCTGACCCGGGTACACCGTGCATTGTATCCAATACATGTGTGGTTAATTTGCCCATATTCATCATTTGCGCCCAGCGCTCTCCTTAGCGTGTGTTGAATTTAAATTGTATACATTGGAGTGTTGTTTTTCACTTCGATAACTATATATGTACACAAAATATGCAGAGAGTAAAGCTTGTTGTTATAATTTTGTTACTGGTTGAATTTGAGTTTTCTTAGATTTGTGACGCTGATTTAGATGTGTTCTTTGGTGTTTTGGTTGCTAAGTTGTTGAATAATAACTTGGCGTCAATGTTAATTAACTTTAGCAACAAAATCTTTACATTGAGATATTTTATTGTATACAATGATTTTAGAAGATTTAGATTGGCACCTATGGATTGTGCTTAGATTTAAGGAGAGCCTGAATGGATAAGGATTATTCACGAGATCTAATTGGTTATGGGGCGAATCCTCCTCACCCCAAGTGGCCTGGTGGAGCTCGTGTCGCTGTGTCGTTTGTATTGAACTACGAAGAAGGCGGAGAACGTTGCCTTTTACACGGGGATGATGAGTCCGAAGCCTTTCTATCTGAGATTCCAGCCGCACAGCCAATTAAAGGTGAGCGCCATATCAGCATGGAATCCATATACGAATACGGTAGCCGCGCAGGAGTATGGCGTGTACTTAAGTTGTTTGATGAATACGAAATCCCACTGACGGTGTTTGCTGTCGCGATGGCAATTGAACGTCATCTGGACGTTGCACAAGCGATGGTTCAAGCGGGTCATGAGATCTGTAGCCACGGTTATCGCTGGATTGACTACCAATACATGGATGAGTCACAAGAGCGTGATCACATGATGAAAGCAATTGAGATCATCAAACAGGTGACAGGCGAACGACCTTTAGGTTGGTACACAGGTCGTACTGGCCCGAATACCCGCCGAATTGTCGCGGAAGAAGGTGGCTTTCTTTACGACTCGGATGCGTATGACGATGACTTACCTTATTGGCACACCGAAACAGGTAAGCCACAACTGGTCATCCCTTACACCTTAGACGTTAATGACATGCGTTTTGCTACGGTGCAAGGTTTTAACTCCGGTGAGCAGTTCTATCAATACCTTAAAGACACCTTTGATACGTTGTATGCCGAAGGTGAAACAGCGCCAAAAATGATGTCAGTCGGTTTGCACTGTCGCCTGATTGGTCGCCCGGGGCGTATCGCCTCACTGAAACGCTTTTTAGATTACGTAAAACAGCACGATGATGTTTGGCTATGTCGCCGTGTTGATATCGCTCGTCATTGGCACGAGAACCACCCATACACACCACAAGAGGAGAAATAATATGACTGAATTTCGTTTTTGCAAACCATCACAGATGGCACGTTCGGAATTTGTCTCTCACTTTGGTGATGTGTATGAGCACAGCCCATGGGTCGCAGAATCGGTCTACGATCAAGGGCTTAGCGAACAAGATAATTTTGTTGCGAATTTGCATCTAAGAATGGCGGAAGCGCTGCTGGATGCAGAGAAAGCAAAGCAACTTGCACTTATTAATGCTCACCCTGATTTAGCTGGGCGAGCAGCAATCAACGGTGAACTCACAGCGGCATCGACTGCTGAACAGGCTGGTGCTGGTATCGATCAGTGCAGCGCTGAAGAGTTCGAAAAATTCACTACGTACAACGACAGTTACAAACAACGCTTCAACTTTCCCTTCATCATGGCAGTGAAAGGGGCCAATCGTTACCAAATTCTTGAATCGTTCGAGAAGCGATTAGGCAATGATAGTGACACTGAGTTTGCTACTGCGATCCAGGAAATCAATAAGATTGCCCTGTTTCGCTTACGAGATATGTAAGTCACGGAGAGGTCGACTGTCTCGTTTTAACATCTAGTAGATGTTGATATCCAAAATAGTTGGAGTTGTAGCTAGGCGACAAGTCAATTCATCCCTATGAGCATAGGGGCTCTATGAGATTAGGGTGAATTGACGCAGGCAACAACGCTACAGCTTCAAATATGAAGGATATGGCGCTCGATAAGAGCTTACTCATAAACCTATTTTTGAATAATTGGAAGGATAAAGGAAATGTCCTTAGACTTTGAACAATACATTAATCTTGCTGACGATAAACTAGGCGCAGAGGCTATCTACGCTACTGACGATTTCTTTGCTGATAAAAGCCGCCTACTGCGCCGTGAAGCGCCAGAGTGGAAAGACGATTTATACGATGATAACGGCAAGTGGATGGATGGCTGGGAAAGTCGCCGTAAGCGTGGCGAAGGTTACGATTATTGTGTGATTCGCCTTGGCTTAGCTGGCACGATTGCTGGCGTTGATATCGACACTTCTTTCTTTACGGGTAACTTCCCACCGTCAGCGTCAATCGATGCATGTTATTCACCAGACGGTGACCCAACGGACGCGACAGAGTGGCAAGAGATCCTGCCATCAATGAGTCTTCAAGGTGACCATCATCATCTAGAAGAAATTGCTAGCGAAGACGTATTTACTCACTTACGTCTAAATATCTACCCTGATGGTGGCGTGGCACGTCTACGTGTTTACGGTCGTCCGAGTGTGGATTGGGATCGCGTAGACCCACAACAGCAAGTTGACTTAGCCGCTGTTGAAAATGGTGGTCGTGCACTGGCATGTAGTGACGAGCACTACGGCAACAAATCAAACATCCTTGGTCCTGGCCGTGGTGAGAACATGGGTGATGGTTGGGAAACCGCACGTCGCCGTACTCCAGGTAATGACTGGGTGATTGTTGCGCTGGGTAACGCAGGTAACGTTGATCGCGTCGTGGTTGATACCGCGCACTTCAAAGGTAACTTCCCAGATAGCTGTTCAATTCAGGCAGCGTATGTGAAAGGTGGAACAGACGACCAAGTCGCGACACAAAGCTTGTTCTGGCGTGAACTGTTACCGGCGCAAAAGCTTAAAGCTCACGATATTCACGAGTTTACCTCAGAGGTCAATGACCTAGGTGCCATCACGCACGTTCGCCTGAATATTTTTCCTGATGGTGGTATTAGCCGTCTGCGTTTGTTTGGCACAAAAGCGAAATAAGCGAGGGGACGATTATGAGCAATGGAATTCGCCGTTTAGCAATCGAGCCCTTAACCAAACAAGCCTTTGCTGAGTTTGGTGATGTGATTGAAGTGGAGAACAGTGACTACTTCATGATCAACAATGGTTCGACTCGTCGTTACCACAAACTGGCCAAGACGGATGTGCAAGATCAAGGTGGTGAAGCCATCATCAGCATCTTTCAAGCAACGCCGCTTAGCTACCCGTTAACGATTTCAATGCTAGAACGTCATCCACTAGGGTCACAGGCATTTGTTCCATTGCTTGGTCAACCGTATCTCATTGTTGTTGCTCCCAAAGGAGACAACCCATCACTGCAAAATTGCCGTGCGTTTTATAGTAATGGCCGCCAAGGTGTTAATTACCACAAAGGCGTTTGGCACCACCCAGTACTTGCGTTGACCGATCAAGACCAGTTCCTGATCGTTGACCGTGGCGGTGAAGGGCATAACTGTGATGAAGTCTTCTTTGAAGCCGATTTGGTTTCACTACACTTAGAAGATATTCCGGCGAGTAACAGACAGGAAGTAATGCTCTCTGAGTAGAGTGCTGTAAGAAGGAATTTATTATGGATCCACATATCACGGAGTGGTTGAACTTAGCGATTCGCTGGGTTCACATGATAGTTGGCATCGCATGGATTGGTGCTTCGTTTTACTTTGTTTGGCTAGAAAACAACTTGAATCGCGTCAATCCAAAAACGGGCCTATCGGGCGATCTTTGGGCGATTCACGGTGGTGGTATTTATCACCTTGAGAAGTACAAACTCGCGCCGCCAGAAATGCCAGAACACCTACATTGGTTTAAGTGGGAAGCGTACTTTACGTGGATCACCGGTGTGTTACTACTGAGTGTCGTTTACTACCTCAACGCTGAGATTTACTTGATTGCGCCTGGCTCAGGTATGGCGCCGAGCACTGCGATTGCCATTGGTATTGGTGCTCTGGTTGCAGGTTGGTTTATCTACGACTTACTGTGTGACTCGCCATTAGGTAAAACGCCAATGCTATTAGGTGCGGTGCTATTCGTACTGTTAGTCGGTGCTACCTATGGTCTGTCTCAAGTGTTCAGTGGCCGTGGCGCGTACATTCACGTTGGTGCCATTATCGGTACCATCATGGTCGGTAACGTATTCCGAGTGATCATGCCTGCGCAGCGTAACCTTGTGAGTGCGATTGAAGAAGGTCGTGAACCTGATCCAGCGCTACCAGCGAAAGGCTTGCTACGGTCTCGTCACAACAACTACCTGACGCTACCGGTGCTGTTCATTATGATCAGTAACCACTTCCCAAGCACCTATGGTTCTGAGTACAACTGGGCGATTCTTGCTGGCCTTGCGATCTTTAGTATCTTGGTTCGCCACTACTTTAACACCCGTCATGGTAGCCAGAAGTTTGCTTGGACTGTTCCTGTGGCAGCGCTGGGTATGATCACGCTAGCATTCGTCACTTCGCCGTATGCTAATAGACCAGCAGCTCCAGTAGCGAAAGCGCCAGTTGCGGTTGAAGCGCCTGCGGAAACAGCGACACAAGCCGCATCTACGGATAACGCTCAAGCTGCTAATGCCGCCGAGCAACCAGCCGACGATGGAGTCAACTTTGCGATCATCAACCAGGTGATTCAAGAGCGCTGCTCAGTGTGTCACTCAGCAACGCCGACACATGCTGCCTTTGCTGCGGCGCCAGCAGGGGTAATTCTTGATACGCCTCAGGAGATTCAAGCCAATAGCCCACGCATTGCGCAGACTGTCACCACCAAATACATGCCGTTGGGTAACATGACTCAAATGACCGAAGACGAGCGAGCGCTTATTGGTCTTTGGGTAGAACAAGGTGCGATTATTCAGTAATCGCCTTTGTAGAGCGCTAGCTCCGATAACCTGTCATCCAATCGGGCTAGCATTCGCTCTCAGACCGCTGCCTAAAGGTAGTGCATTTCCCTTTCCCCGACTCCTGTTCGGGGCTTTTTTCTCTTTGCTCTAACTCGCGACTTCAATGTCTCTTCGCTCATGTTGCCTTTGATTGCAATGTGAATACCAGCCAATAAATCGTCGTCTATACTGATAATAATGCCAATATAAAGCTTGCTGTCGCAGACTAAGACTGGTGATAAACAAGTGATAAATACCCTAAAAATAGGTGAACTATGCTTATGTCTTTGCGTACGGTGTTGATGGTAGGAGTTGTCTTAGCTTCCAACAATGCGCTCGCTCTTCCAGCTCCAATTAATGATCCCATCTTGTGGATAGAAGGGAAGATCACCCAATCAAACAGTGATGTCGGAGTTCAGATGGATGAAGCAATGCTTCAATCTTTAGATATGGGCGTCATTCGAACTAGCAATCATGTGACTGATACAGTGATGGAGTACAGCGGGCCAACGTTTGAAAGTTTGCTGGATTTCCTAGGGGCGTTTGGTACACATGTAAAGGTGATGGCGTGGGATGATTATGTGGTGACCATTCCGATTGAATACTTACAGAAATATAAGGTGTTACTCGCGACTCATGAAAATGGTGAGAGGATGACCATTGATGGTAAGGGGCCATTCTTTGTTGTGTTCCCATTTAGTGATTTTCCCGAATTGAGAAGTGATTATTTCTACAGTTTATCTGTTTGGCAGGTTAGAGAGGTGATCGTTGAATAGCCTTACGAAGCTCCGTCAAGACGCTTATTTATCGGCGTCATAGGTAGTTTATGTTTGATCTTAATGGCGATGATCGTTCATTTCTTTTATTCACTTCTAGAAATTCGTCACCTGACTCCACAACCTTACGTTACTATCATCAACAACAACTTGGCTGCAAAAAACAAACTGCTATTGCTCAAATCGGAGGTGTATAAGTTCTCCAATGAGCCAACTTTATCTTCTCTTCTGAAGCTAAAAACCAAGTCACGAGCATTTCAATCGAGTATTTTGCAAGACTTGCAATCAAAACGGACCATATTGATTCATGAGCAATACGGGAACATTGATACTTTAAATATGCTGATCTACCAGTTTGAGCCTCTATCTGTTGTTCTCAACCAAATTACGGTGGAGGATAGGCTGACAGTCAAACGGGCTGTGCAAGAAATCGACTCGCTCTATTTGATAATGAACGAATATCTTTCCGGCTTTGTTTCCGAAGTACAAAAGAATCAGATGCAGTTTAATCAGTACAAAGAGGAATTGTACAACAAGCAGTTTGCTTACTTAGGGACGATTCTAGTTTGCTCCCTATTTATGATTGGCATCATTTCTTGGATGTATTTGTATCAAAGTAAACTGAGCCGAGATCTTCAGGAAAGAACGAGTAAGCTTGAAGAAGCAAAAAAGCTAGCGGAACAAAGCGCTACCGCAAAAGCTCGCTTTCTGGCCAATATGTCCCACGAGATGCGTACACCCCTAAACGCGATCATTGGTCTAAGTCAAAAAGAGTATTATCAAGGGTGTGATGACCAAACCCGACGGTTTGTCGTGATGATTAATCGCTCAGGTCAGCATTTGTTAAAGCTGATTAATAGTGTTCTTGATATCAGCAAAATAGAAAATGGAAAAGTTACGTTAGAGCAAGAAGAGTTCTACATTAGTGATTTGATCGAAGCATCCAAAACCATTTTTGTAGAGCAGGACAAATCGCAAGTAGAGGTCTATTTCTCCTGCCACCTAAGCCGTAACTTCAAACTGATAGCGGATAAAACTAAGCTCATACAGATCATCAATAACCTCAGTTTCAATGCTGTAAAGTTTACGCATCAAGGTCATGTAGATGTGCAATTTACTTTGGAACTTGATAAAGGTGTGACGAATTTAGTTGTTACGATTACTGATACTGGAATCGGAATGACCAAAGAGCAATTGGCGACGGTGTTTGAAGAGTTTACTCAAGCGGATGACTCTATAACACGGAGGTTCGGAGGTACAGGGCTTGGTTTATCGATTTGTCAGTCGCTTGTTCAGCTTATGGGTGGGACAATTCATGTTGAAAGCGAGTTGAACAAAGGAAGCCGTTTTAACGTCACGGTTCCTATCGAGGTAAAAGGCAGTACTGACATTGTGCCGAATAGTCTGCAAGGTAAAACCGTGGCTGTTGTATCAGCAGATGCTTTTGCACAGCACTTGATCACCAATGAACTGAAGCGTTTGGGGTTATATGATGAGAGCGGAGAGATAAACGTAGTATATCTAACAGAGATAGACGCCAATATTGAGCCATTTTCACCGCAGTCGACATTACTGATTGGCGACAATCAAGCCGAGGAATTCGATTCTATATCAAAGGTTTGTAAGCCTTACGATGTTTTTTCTTTGCTGAAGGCACTCGATGAGTTTGAGGGGAGAGCCTTAGCTTCAGCCGTTCATCAACCCGTTTCGCTCCCCGCATCGTTGTCTTGCCTTATTGTTGAAGATACCAAGTTGAACCAGGTTGTGGCTGAGAAAATGCTATCAACGTTAAATGTCACAACCCGCATTGTTAACAATGGTAAGGAGTGCTTAGACATCCTTAAATCGGAAAGCTTTGACCTCATCTTTATGGATATTCACATGCCTGTGATGGATGGTGTGGAGGCATTAAAGCGCATTCGTACTCAAGGTTTGGCTCCTAACACCGCGATAGTTGCGTTAACCGCCAATGCGTTTGAAAGCGACATCGAGTTTTATTTGCAGCAAGGTTTTGATGACGTATTGCCTAAACCGTATCAACTGGATTGGATGCAAGGGATGCTGGAAAAACATTGTTTTCAATCAGGAGAACAACAAGATTCAGCGTAATTTACGTTGTCCGAATTGAATATGTGTTAAGGCTGAGTAGAGAAAGGCCTAGCGCTAGGCCTTTTGGTGTTGTCGAGCGGGTATCACTCCCTAGAGAGATAGAAAGTTAACTAACGAACTTTTTTACGTCGATGTTTCCTTTAACATCATAGGCTTTTTCACCGTAAATGAAGGTTTCACATACGGTGCGGTCATCACCTAAGCTCATCAAGACAAACAGTTTTTCTTCTAGTGTTTTCGCTTGGTTCATTCTAAAACGCATTAGCTGGGTGGCATGTAAATCCAGCACGACAAAATCCGCTTCTTTGCCGACTTCTAAGTTACCAACCTTATCTTCAAGGTGAAGTGAACGTGCACCACCTAAGGTGGCTAAGAATAACGACTTGAGCGGATGAAGCTTCTCTTGCTGAAGCTGCATAATTTTGTACGCTTCACTCATGGTTTGCAGTATCGAGAAACTGGTACCAGCTCCAACATCGGTTCCCATCCCCACTCTAACGCCGTATTCTTCGAGCTTAGGCAGTTTGAATAAACCGGAGCCTAAGAATAGGTTAGAAGTAGGGCAGAAAGAAATGGCTGACTCGGTGTCAGCTAGGCGCTGACATTCACAATCTGACAGGTGAATACCGTGGGCGAATACCGAACGTTTATGCAATAAGCCATAGTGGTCATAAACATCGAGGTAAGATTCTCTTTCAGGGAACAGGTCTAATACCCATTCAATCTCTTTTTTGTTTTCAGACAGGTGGGTATGCATGTAAACGTCAGGATACTCTTCGAGCAGTTTACCTACCGTTGCGAGTTGCTCCGGTGTACTCGTAGGAGCAAACCGAGGCGTTACGGCATAGAGTAGACGACCTCGCTTATGCCATCGTTCAATAAGCTCTTTCGAGGCCTCATAACCTGACTCTGGCGTATCGGTAAGGTAGTCAGGTGCATTGCGGTCCATCAAGACTTTACCCGCAATCATCCTTAGATTGCGCCGCTCTGCTTCACCAAAGAAAACATCAACCGATTCTTTATGTACTGTGCCAAATACAAGGGCGGTGGTAGTACCGTTACTGGCTAACTCGTCAAGAAACAACTTCGCCACTTTAAGCGCGTAGATTGGGTTTTTAAAGCGTCGTTCTTCTGGGAAGGTATAGTTTTCTAGCCAATCGAGAAGCTGCTCTCCATATGAGGCAATCATGCCCGTTTGAGGGTAGTGAATATGGGTGTCGATAAAGCCCGAAGTGATCAGCTTATCTTCGTATTCGGTAATACTGATGTCTTTCGGTTGGCGAGCGAGAACTTCTTCTGTTTCACCGATATCAACAATATGACCATCTTCAACCACGATGACACCGTCATCGAAGAATTGGTAAGAGTTATCCAGTCCGACATCCTTCGGATCAGCGATGCTGTGCAAGATGGCTGCACGATAAGCGTTGCGTTGCGTTGTCATTGTTACTTCCTTTTATAACCCAAAATTAACCACGACTTGGGTTAGGCGATTTTTTCTTCCAATTGGGAATCGCTCTGTTGATTACTTTTACTGTGTGCCGTAGGGCGTTTTTGTTCAAGGGGAATACCCTGATAGTGTGCGATTAGTTCACCGGCAACTGAGACTGCTATCTCCGCAGGGTGCTTTCCATTCACCATACTGACACCAATCGGGCAAATCATAGTGTCGATTTGTGCATCGGTGTAACCACGCTGCGCTAAACGCATATCGAACTTCTTACGCTTGGTTAGCGACCCAATCATGCCGAAGTACACACTGTCACCTCGGTCAATAATGGCTCTAGCAAGGTCAAAGTCGAGCTGGTGGTTATGCGTCATCACCAAGTAGTAGCTATTTGGTGGTAAGTCACGAACGTCACCCACCGGATCATCGGTGACGACCTTGGTAACATTACGTGGCAGTTCTTCAGGGAAAACGTCATCACGTTCATCAATCCAAGTAACTCGGAAAGGGAGGGTGGAGACGATATGTAAAAGGGCTTTGGCAACATGACCTGCGCCGAACACAACCAGATGCTTTTGCGCGGTGCCAATCGGTTCGAAGCTAAGTGTTGCCATTCCGCCGCAACACTGCCCCAAACGAGCGCCAAGATTAAAGCGTTCTACTTTTAGTGAGCGTTCACCCGCGATGAGCATTTCACGCGCCATTTTGGTCGCTACGTGCTCTAAGTGACCACCTCCAATGGTGGCAATCAAACGGTCACGGGTCACCAGCATTTTGGTTCCGGCATCCCTTGGCACAGAGCCACGGTCTTCCAATACCGTTACCATCACACACGGTTCGCTGTTTTTTTCTAGTTGTGCCAGTTCATGAATCCAATTGTCCTTAAACATACGTCTCTCCTTGAACGGTTAAGCCTTGGCTATGCTTCCTGAGTGCTTTGCTGCGAGGATTTCTGCGGCTGCGTCACTTTTGCAATCGCCATCAGAACCCGCTCTGGCGTTGCAGGGGTATCCAGTTTTGGAATAGCCCCTTCTACTGCCACAGATGCGATCGCATCTTTCAGTGCACTCCACACTGACATACCGAGCATGAACGGCGGTTCACCGACAGCTTTCGAGTTGAATACCGTATCTTCTGGGTTAGCGCGGTTTTCCAGAAGGTGGGTATGGAACTCAATCGGCATATCCGCAATCGCTGGGATCTTGTAACTTGCAGGGCCGTTGGTCATTAAGCGGCCTTGTTCGTTCCAGACCAGCTCTTCAGTCGTCAGCCAGCCGACACCTTGCAGGAATCCCCCTTCAATCTGGCCGATATCAATAGCAGGGTTCAGCGATGCGCCAACATCGTGAAGGATATCTGCACGAAGGATTTTGTACTCGCCAGTGAGCGTATCAACGATAACTTCTGAACAAGAGGCGCCGTAAGCGTAGTAGTAGAACGGACGGCCTCGAGCTTTTTCGTGATCGTAGTAGATCTTCGGTGTACGGTAGAAGCCTGTACTTGATAGCGATACTTGGTTGAAGTAGGCCAGTTGAACAAAGGATTCAAAGGTCATGATCTCATCACGGATGACAATCATGCCATTTTTGAAGACCACTTCTTCTGGTGACACTTTGAAGTGGCTAGAAGCAAAATCAATCAGACGTTGTTTGATCGTCAGAGCGGCATTTTGGGCTGCTTTACCATTGAGGTCGGCGCCCGATGAGGCCGCGGTTGGCGATGTGTTCGGTACTTTGTCGGTATTGGTAGCGGTGATTTGGATACGTTCAACATCAACTTGGAACTCCTGTGCAACGATTTGTGCCACTTTGATATTCAAGCCTTGTCCCATTTCAGTACCACCATGATTCAAATGAATACTGCCATCGGTGTAGATGTGTACTAGAGCGCCTGCTTGATTTAGGAAAGTCGCCGTGAATGAAATACCAAATTTCACCGGAGTAATCGCTAAGCCTTTTTTCAAGATGGGGCTTTGCTTGTTGAACTCAGCAATGGCTTTACGACGCGCGTGGTAGTCACTGCTTTGCTCAAGTTGTTCGGTGATCTCTGGTAAGAAGTTATCTTCAACCGTTTGGTAGTAGTGAGTGACGTTGCGCCCCTCACCACCGTAGTAATTTGCTTTGCGTACTTCGAGAGGGTCTTTGCCTAGGTAGCGGGCAATTTCATCCATGATGTGCTCAATCGTCATCATGCCTTGCGGGCCACCAAAACCACGATAAGCAGTATTCGATGCCGTGTTAGTCTTACAGCGGTGGCCCGTGACCGTCGCATCACCTAGATAGTAGGCGTTGTCTGAGTGGAACATCGCACGGTCTACAATTGAGCTTGATAAATCTGGTGAGTAACCACAGTTACCTGACACGATGATCTCAGAGCCTTGAATCACACCATCATCATCAAAACCAATTTTGTATTGGTTGTAGAATGGGTGACGTTTACCCGTCATGGTCATATCTTCTGCGCGCGGTAGGCGCATCTTAGTCGGGCGCTTCGTTAGGTGAGCAATCACGGCTGCCATACACGCAGGTGCCGCAGCTTGGGTCTCTTTACCACCAAAACCACCACCCATGCGGCGCATATCAATCACCACTTTGTGCATCGGTACCCCAAGCACTTCGGCAACCAGTTTTTGTACTTCAGTCGGGTTCTGCGTTGAAGTGTAAACGATCATGCCGCCATCTTCGGTTGGCATCACGCTACTCACTTGGGTTTCAAGGTAGAAGTGCTCTTGGCCGCCGATATCAATATCGCCCTCAATCACGTGTTTGGCATTGGCAATCGCTGTCGCTGAGTCACCACGTTTTTGCTGGTGGCTTTCTGTTACGAACAGCTCTTTTTCCAGTGCTTCCTTGACATCAAGAACAGGAGGTAGCGCTTCATATTCCACGATAGCCGCTTGAGCCGCTTTACGTGCTGTTTCCATATCGTTGGCAGCAACGGCAATGATTGGCTGGCCGTAGTATTGAACTAAGCCGTCAGCTAGTAGCGGGTCACCAGGTAAGATGGCACCGATATCCAGTTGACCGGGTACGTCTTTGTGGGTAATCGCAATGGCGACGCCTTCAAATTCGTAACATGGCGACACATCCAGTTTAGTGATTTTGGCGTGCGCTTGGGTACTTAAACGCGCATACACATGAAGTTGATTCGGGAACTCTAAACGGTCATCGATGTAGACAGCTTCACCGGTTACCTGTTTTGGGGCGCTGTCGTGTTTTACGCTTTTACTAACGCCAGTTTTTAGATCCTGCTTTACGATGGCGACCATCTCATCATGAGAGAGAGTCGGGTGGTGTGCGTTAGACATAAGACGTTACCCTTGTTTCAATCTGGTTGTTCTGATGGTTCTGTTCGATGTAGAAGCGGCGCAGCATGTTAGCTGCCGTCATTGAACGGTACTCTTTGCTGGCACGGAAATCGGACAGAGGCTCGAAGTCATTGTGAATTTCTTGCATCGCTTCATTGATGTTCGCTTCCGTCCATTCTTTACCAAGCAATACATTTTCACAGCGAGTGGCACGTTTGGGAGTTGCCGCCATGCCGCCAAAGGCAATACGAGCGCTAATCACTTTGTTGTCTTCAATTTGGATATTGAATGCGCCACAAACCGCTGATATATCATCATCTAGGCGTTTAGAGAGTTTGTAAGCGCGGAACGTCTCATTTGTCTTCGGTTTCGGGATGATCACTTGCTCGATAAACTCACTCTCTTGCTGAGCAGTGACTTTGTAGCTAATGAAATAGTCTTCGATTGGCATAACACGTGATTGCTTACCACGACGCAGTTTTACTTGGGCGTTGAGTGCGATCAGAAGTGGAGGCGCATCACCGATTGGCGACGCATTACCAATGTTGCCGCCAAGTGTGCCTTGGTTACGTACCTGCAGAGAGGCAAAGCGGTGCAGTAATTCTCCAAAATCAGCGTAGTGATTTGTCAGTAGTTTGTATGCGTCACTGATCGCTACGTTGGCACCGATGTGCAGCGCATCTTCACTCTCTTCACACACTTTCATGTCTTCAACTTGAGTGACGTTAATCAGTGTTTCGATTTCACGGTGGAACTGAGTCACCTCAAGGGCTAAATCCGTACCGCCTGCCACCAGTTTGGCATTAGGGTGTGAAGAATAAAGATCAGCCAGCTCATTAACGCTACGAGGAAGGTACGCGGTTAAATTGCCGTGGCTTAGGCTTGCTGGCTGTTCTTGTAAGGTTTGCAGTCTTGCGATGGTGGTCTTCTCTAGTTCCACGAACTGATCCATTAATGGTTCGTCAGAGGCCAGAGATAAAGCTGCATCGACAATTGGGCGGTAACCGGTACAGCGACATAAGTTGCCCGCAAGGGATTCCATTACGTCTTCTTTGTTAGCGGCTGGTTTGTTCTTGCTTAGAGCGAACATCGACATAATGAAGCCCGGCGTACAGTAACCACATTGTGAACCGTGGAAGTCGACCATGGCTTGCTGAGTCGGGTGCAGTTTGTTTTTGTTTTGAAGATCTTCCACAGTAATCAATTGCTTACCGTGTAGGCTTGAGACGAACGTCAAACAAGAGTTGACTGAACGGTACTGAAGCTGACCGTCGATTACTTCACCTAGTACGACTGTACAGGCACCACAGTCACCTGAACCACAACCTTCTTTGGTACCTGTTTTTTGTACTTCTGTTCTCAGGTATTGAAGGACCGTCATATTTGGCGACAGCTCACTTTCTTGTCTGAGTTCTTGATTGAGTAGGAAAGTAATCAAGAGACCTCCTTGTGCATTGACACTTTTGTTCCGTAATCATTTTCTGACCTTGTGGTCAATAATTGGCTAATTTGACCGCAAGGTCAACTTTAAATTTACAAAAATGCAACATTAAAAGTATGGTTTAATTGCAAGGAAAATGAGAAGTGCCATTATAACTGTATGAATTTAAAGACTATAATTTCTGTTCTTAGCTTGTTATTTGCGCGGAAAGTGGCATCTTTTTGTATAATTTATTGTGTACAATCACGCGATATACATTTTGGTAGGTGATCTGTCAGTGGGTCTATGGAAGAAAGAAGAGGTCGCGCTCGTCTGCTCTTGAAGGCAATAAAAAGCCCAGCGAGATGCTGGGCTATAGACATGGCGCCAAATATAAACTCTAACGGTTGTTGAGTAGATCTGAGAAAACGACGTGTAGATCGTTGGAAGCAGAGTTGCTATCTAGGTTAAGCTTTGAGCGGATGTGGTCAATGTGTTCTTGCATCAATAAAACTGCTCTCTCTGAGTCACCAGACTCGATAGCATCTAAAAGATTGGAGTGTTCATCTAGTGAGCAATTTGAGTGATTTCCAGTCTCATACTGTGCAATAAGCAGAGAAGTCTGTGATACAAGGCTACGCTGAAAAGCCAGCAAAGGTGCATTGTTAGCCATTTCCGCAAGCTTGATATGGAATTCACCTGACAAACGAAGCCCTTTACCATAATCATCGTTGTCAAACGCTTGGTTCTCTTTTTCAACCAATCGGCGACACTCTTCAATTTTTGCCGGAGTGGCATGTGAGACCGCTAAATCTGTGATCGCGAGTTCCATTACTTCGCGAGCTTTAATGATCTGCTTCGCTTCTTCTTTGGTAGGTGCAGCAACCATGGCACCACGATTAGGGCGAATACTGACTACTTGTTCCATGGATAGTCTCAGCAATGCACGTCGGATTATGGTGCGGCTTACGCCAAAAATTTCTGCTAACGCTTCTTCGTTTAATTTGGTCGATGGCGGTAGTCGTTGCTCTAATATTGCATCGAAAATATGGCAGTAGACAACATCATCCTGGGTTTGACCAGCGACTTTAGTTTTAATGTTCTTCGCCACAGAGTTTTTTAGATTTGCCATGGTAGGGCGGAATCCTCAACCTATTTATTTCCCTAATGAAACAATAATACTTCACTTTGTATACACGTGACCAGCGCAGAGCGTAATTTGCGATCTTTAACTCAATGGAGAAGGCTTCTTATAGTTCGTTTGATGGGCTTGATTTCATCTATATAAACCAAAGTACTGCAAGTCCTGTAATTGAAACGTATTTTTATGGCGGGAATCACGTGCTAGTTGTTGATAAATTTATGTGAATTTAAGTGCGCATATTTTTCTCAGTAGTACTAACTGATTGATTTTATGAGCGTAAGCCAAAGAGTTTTGTTGCGCACGTCGGTTTCTGATGGATTTATGTACAGATGATGAAACAGGCCTGAAGATTTAATTATGTGGCTAAGTTGCCAAATTTTGCATCTATCTTCCATGTTAATGAAGCGATTATTCGCATACTAACTTCTCAACTAGCCGTAATGAGAAGAGGAAATTAGATTATTACAGGAAGATATAGATGAACCAAAAACGTCAATTGAGCTGGGCTATTGCCGCCACTTTGGGTACAGCAGTGAGTTTGAATAGCCAAGCTGCGGAATTCGTTCAAGTGAGTGGTGATGAGCAGTTAATAAAGAGCTTACAATCACAGTTTAGTAGTGTCACTCCCATAGAAACAGGGTTTGTAGAGGTGAAACGTGTGGTTTTACCCAACGGGAAGACGAAAGTTCGCTATCAACAAACTCATCTCGGCCTGCCTGTCTTAGACACCGCAGTGGTTGCGACCTTATCCAATGACCAGCCTAGCCAAGTGTTTGGAACAATGGCTGAAGGTATTTCATCGGACTTGGCTACGACAACGCCAAAGGTAGATGAGAAGCAAGCAATACATACAGCGGTATCGGATTTTCAAGCCCATTCGCAGTCGGCTTCACCTGTAGAAAATGAAGTGGCTACATTGATGGTACGTTTGGATGAGAATCAAACGGCTCAAGTCGTTTATATGGTGAACTTTTTTGTCGCATCGGATCACCCTGAACGCCCATTTTATTTCATTGACGCGATGACAGGTGAAGTTGTTGAACATTGGGATGGTCTGAATCATGTGGACGCTGTAGGTACTGGACCTGGTGGGAATTTGAAAACCAACCGCTATGAATATGGCAGTGATTACTCTGGCTTTACTATCTCCAAAACTGGCACGACATGTACGCTAGATAATGCTGCGGTCAAAACCATCGATTTACAAAATGGAACATCGGGTACGCGTGCTTATAGTTACGATTGTACCGATGCTAACAACTACACTGACCACAAATATGTTAATGGCGCATACTCACCGTTAAATGACGCGCACTACTTCGGTAAGGTTGTTTTTGACATGTATAAAGATTGGATGAATACAGCACCGTTGAGTTTCCAATTAACAATGCGTGTCCATTATGGGTCAAGCTACGAAAATGCATTTTGGAACGGGTCGTCAATGACCTTTGGCGATGGTAAAGATACCTTTTACCCATTGGTCGACATCAACGTAAGTGCTCATGAAGTCAGTCATGGATTCACTGAACAAAACTCAGGGCTTGTTTATAAAGACATGTCAGGAGGTATCAATGAAGCTTTCTCTGACATTGCCGGGGAGGCTGCGGAGTATTACATGCGAGGTTCAGTGGATTGGATAGTTGGTGCGGATATCTTTAAGTCAGAAGGTGGCTTACGTTACTTTGATCAACCGTCTAAGGATGGCCGTTCAATTGACCACGCTTCACAATATTACAACGGATTAAACGTGCATTATTCGAGCGGTGTGTTTAATCGAGCCTTCTATCTATTGGCAAACAAAAGCGGTTGGAATGTACGTAAGGGGTTTGAGGTGTTCACGATTGCCAACCAACTCTATTGGACAGCAAACAGCACTTTTGACCAAGGCGCATGTGGCGTAGCAAAAGCTGCATCTGACATGGGTTATAGCGTGGCGGACGTAGAGGCCGCATTCAACACAGTGGGCGTAAATGCTAGTTGTGTGATTGAACCTCCTACAGGCAACGAGTTAGAAAAAGGCGTACCGCAAGTCAACATTAGTGGTAATCGCTTATCGGAAACGTTTTATACGTTTACACCCACAGCATCATCGGACTTAGTTGTGTCCATCAATGGTGGGACGGGAGATGCCGATTTGTACGTGAAAGCAGGAAATAAACCGACGACTTCTAGCTATGACTGCCGTCCATATCGTGCTGGTAACAATGAACAATGTAGAGTGAATGCACAACCTGGCGTCACCTACCATGTGATGTTAAGAGGTTACTCGGCATATTCCGGTGTCACGTTGAGACTGGATTAACTGAATCAGAGCGCCTTCGGGCGCTCTTTTTAATTAAAGTTAGTGAATGCATATAGTGGATGAATGTCATTTGCTTGTTGAATGGTTGCTTGATTTATGCTCTACTCTCGCCCCCTCATTTTAAGGTATTCAAGGAGTTGCAATGCAAAGAGTCAATGTGGTGGGCACGAGTGGAAGTGGTAAGTCGACTTTTAGTGCACAGTTGGCGAAGGTTCTGGAATGTGAACATATCGAAATGGATACCTTGTTCTGGAAGCCAAATTGGCAAGAATCGAATGATGAAGAGTTTTTCTCCAGTATTCGTCAAGCATTGAGTGGGGAGTTATGGGTGCTTGATGGCAACTACAATCGAACTAGACCTGTTAAATGGCGAGATGTCGACACAGTGGTTTGGATTGACTATTCACTTGCAAGGACGATGTTTCAAGCCGTAAGTAGAGCAATGCGCAGAGTTTGGACAGGTCAAGAGCTATGGCCAAATACTGGAAATAGAGAAACCTTTAAGAAGTCGTTTTGTAGTCGAGATTCGATCCTGGTTTGGACAATGAAAACCTATCACTCCAACCAAAAACGTTACTTGGCGGATATGTCGAACCCAGCGTATGAGCATATCGAGTTTGTTCGTTTGAGGAGCCCAAACGAGGCCAAGCAGTACCTTGCAGATCTCCTTCAATCGAAAGTAAGCTAATTGAACTGCTAGAATTAAGCCCGCAGGTCTGCGGGCTTTAGGTTAAAAATCTTGGCTAAATTACACTGTAAATCGGTCCACTAATTCATACAGCTCATTGGCTCGTCCATTAAGTTCTTGGCTGCCTGAACGGTTTTCGTTGGCGAGATCAGCAGATTGGGAGCTTTGGTCTGAGATAACGACAATACGTTGGGATATCTCTTGCCCTACTAGGCTTTGCTCTTCAGTGGCGGTTGCGATCAAAGAGTTCATGTCCATAATCGTGCCAATCGACTCTTGAATCTGAATCAGAGCTTGAGCTGCAGCATTGGCTTCTTCAACGGTGCTAGCGCCACGTCGCTGACTTGATTCCATCGCTTTAACTGCGTCATCAGATGCTGCTTTTAACTGCTCGATCATCTTATGAATTTCGCCCGTACTGTCTTGTGTTCGACTCGCAAGCTTACGAACCTCATCTGCTACTACAGCAAAGCCTCGGCCTTGCTCACCTGCACGAGCAGCTTCGATAGCGGCGTTAAGCGCGAGTAAGTTAGTTTGCTCAGCAATGTCTTGAATCACTTCTAAAGATGAGGAGATATTCTGCACATCGCCCTCTAGACGCGAAATGACATTATTGGCTTGTGAGACTTCGTCTGCCAGAGCTTCAACGGATTGAGCTGCGGAGTTAACAATGTTTTGCGCATCTTTAGCATTGTCATCGGCTTCTTTTGCTGACTGCGCTGCTTGACTAGCGTTATTGGAAATCTCAGAGGCTGTCGTCGTCATTTCTGTCATAGCAGTCGCAACTTGTTCGGTTTCTTCGCGTTGCCCAGAGGCAAGTTCGTCTACCTTGGCTGCACGTTGGGACATATTGGTCGTTTCTGATACGACCTGTTGACCAACATCACTTACGCTGCGAATAATGGTCTGTAAGCTTGCGACGAAGGCATTAAAGTTTTTGCTAAGCTGAGCAAATTCTGGTGCCTTAAACTCTTCCATGCGTGCTGTTAGATCCGCATCACCGCTAGCGAAGGAGCTAATGGAGTCATCAAACATTTCCAGTGGCTTCATGATGGTTCGGTTTACCGCGACTGCAAAGATTGCAACAATAATAGCGATGACTAAACAGAAAATAATGATGGCAGACAGCGTTGTCTGAAGTGCGCTTTGGGTTGCGTCTTCCATCTCTGCAATAATGGCATCGATGTCATCAGTGTAGAAACCCGTGCCTAACATTAAGTCCCATTCAGGGATATAGATCGAATAACTAAGCTTCGGCAGTGCAACGGTACCACCCAACTTAGGGAAGTAGTAAGTTGTAAAATCGCCAGTTTTAGCGTTTCGGATCAGATCTTGGATTAAGTAATTCCCTTGCTTATCCTGTAAGTTCCAAAAATTCTCACCAATGCCTTTTTTACTGGTACCTTGAACGATCTTTATACCCTTGGAATCGTAGCCAAATACGTAACCAGTCTCACCGTACTCCAAGGTCATGAGGGTGGGGTAGGCTTCTTCTATGCTTGCACCGCGATCAAGAAAGGGTTGAACGGCAGATTTTGCCATTTGGATATAGTTCTTTAGCTCCTCTTTTTTCATGTTCATCATGTTATTACGAGTAATTTCAACCTGCTCATTGTTTAGCTCGGTGGTTTTCACATAGGTGAAACTGAGCATACCAAGAGCAATTACTAGCAGTGGCACAAGCGCTAAAATGTAGAGGCGGCTTTTTATCGTTAGACTCATACAAACATCCTAATTCTGTGAGGTCTTAACACAACAATAGTCGTTAAGCGTCGTTTATGTTTTAGTTGTTATCGGTTTAATTTTAGTCAATCTTAAGTTGATTTTTATAAGATTAGCTAATTTATCGACCGCCGACTGTGATTCTTAATGGTTAATTTGTCATCAGTTATTAGACATTAGTTTTAGAGTTGTGAGAATGTTGAGCACTATCACGTTTATTTATTACCATCAGTAACTTAGATACGCTATACGGTGGCTTTTTGGTGGTTTACGAGGTGGAGTGGGAAATGACAAAGGGTGCGGTTTCGCACCCACATAAGGTTTATCGGGGCAGAGTTTTTAGATAAGAGCCGCTGTTGGTGTTTGGCGTGTAGCACGAGGAATTGCCATAGGTGTTTTACTCTCCGGATCTTCAATCACTCTAGCGTCTAAATTAAACACTTCAGAAAGCATCTGCTCTGTGAATACTTTTGTTGGTGAGCCTTGGTCATAAATAGTCTGTTTATGCACTATCACGAGTTGGTCAGCATATCGACATGCCTGATTTAGATCGTGAAGCACGACGATGACGGTTTTTCCATGGCGGTTTACTAAGTCTCTTGCAATGTCTAAAAGTTCATATTGGTGTGACATATCCAAATAGGTGGTGGGTTCATCCAACAAAATAGTTTCAGTGTCTTGTGCGAGTACCATAGCTATCCAAGCGCGTTGCCTTTGGCCCCCGGATAGAGCGGACACTGAGCGATCAGCTAGGTCACTTATATCTGCAAGCTTCATCGCTTTGTCTACATGTTCTTTGTCATCATCACTGAGTTGACCAAGAAAGTTTAGGTACGGCGCACGCCCGTAGCTGACCAGCTGTTTTACCGTTACGCCTTCAGGGGTAATGGGCGTTTGTGGCAGCATAGATATTCTTTTTGCTAACAGTTTGGTGTCTATTTGGTATGTGTTTTGACCATCAGCCAATGTTATTTGGCCGGATTGAGCGCGAATATTGCCATTAATTGTTTTGAGCAGCGTTGATTTTCCACAGCCATTTGCACCAATTAATGCGGTTAGGTGATTGTTTTTGAATGCGCAGCTAACTTGGTCTAACACTAGCTTATCGCTATAACTTACAGTGAGATCTTGGATATTGATTGCGTTCATATCGATTACCAATGTTTGTAGCGGCTTAATAAGAAAATGAAGTATGGACCACCGATCATGGCAGTCATGACGCCAGCAGGGAGTTCGGTTGGGGGCATTAGAATTCGGGCAAACAAATCGGCACTTAACAGTAAGCTGCCGCCTATCAACATGCATACAGGTATCAATGCTATATGCCGGTTCCCCAGAAGAAAACGTGCCGCATGAGGTGCAATTAGGCCAATAAACCCGATGTTGCCGCAAACAGATACCGCGACACAAGCCAGGGTGATTGCAACGCACAAGGTCAGGAGCCTCACTTTGTTGATGTTCACACCTAACCCCTGTGCTGTTTCATCGCCTAATGCGAACAAATCCAACTTGTAGGCAAGAACAACCGCGATAGGCAGCAGTGCTAATAAAAAGCCGATAAGGTAGGGAATGTGCGTCCAGTTACGCGCCCAAACGGACCCCGTTAACCAAATCATTGAAACGTTGATTTCCAAGGGAAAAGCAAGCAAAAGAAAATCGACGCCTGCGCTAAATAGTGCCGCTAGAGCGACCCCGATCAGTGCGAGAGCGGCTGCATGGTTGAGAACGTGCCTGGCGAGGGAAAATAGTACTAATGTTGCGATACCACCGCCCACCATAGCAATGAAGGGAAACAGAGTCGCGGATACATCGGGAAACATGGCATTCACTGCTACGACCGCTAAACTCGCTCCAGTCGTAACGCCAAGAATATCGGGCGACGCGAGAGGGTTTCTGACAATACCTTGCACTAGCAATCCGGATAAAGCTAACGAAGCACCCACGAGTGTTGCGACTAACATTCTAGGTAGACGGTAGCCCATGACAATGAACTCATTATCACTAGAATCTCCAAGCAGTGTATTGACCACCTCTGTGGCTGATATTTGTACTGCGCCTGCTCCAACATGCCAGATTGCAAATAGAAGCCAGACAACAAAAAGGGACAAGGTTACTTTGATCGCGTTAGGCATATTGCTTTTTAACCTGATTTTTGGCCAGTAGGAGGAAGAAACTCGCGCCAATAAAGTTAGTGAGAATGCCTACTGGACTCTCTGAACCTCGGGCTAGTAGTTGAGTAATTGCGTCTGCATAGACCAATAAGTTGGCACCAAGTAGAGCGCAGACTGGCACGAGTAGGCGAAGATCATGCCCGACTAAGCTGCGCGAAAGATGGGGAATGATAAGACCAATGAAAGCGATGGGCCCCGCTACAGACACAGACGCTGCGATTAGCAAAATGAGCGTTAAACTTGTACCGATGCGCACAAGAGCAAGCTTCCCACCCAAGTTTTTCATCATGGATTCACCCAAGGCAAGCAGGTTAAGTTGGTAGCTTAGGTACAGTGCAGCGGTAAGACCTACAAGCAAACTCCAATAGAGCACCTGCACGTGGCTCCAATCTACATTCGCAATCGTACCTGTTATCCAATGCATAACCCCATAAGCGCTTTCGTCGGCAAGAATAACGGCGGCACGAGTAAGAGATAAGAAAAGGAAGTTCAGAGCAACGCCCGCGAGAACAACGCGCACTGGATTGACTTGATGTTGGTGCAACCCAGCAAGGAAAAAGACCGCAAGCCCTGCGATCGTTGCACCGATAAAGGTGACGACCAATATCGGTAGAGCGGAAAACCAGCCGATAAGTCCGGTAGAGGCAAAAGCAAACGCAAAGGAAGCGCCTGCACTCACACCAAAAACTGAGGGGGAAGCGATGGGGTTTCTTGTCAATGCCTGCATCAATAAACCCGCGACAGCCAGACTGGCTCCCACACCAACAGCGCACAACACTCTCGGCAAGCGCACTTCCTTGATGATGTGCTGATGGATTTCGTTACCCGTTGCACCGATTAACCAATGCCAAACGTCAATCCATCCCATTTCGAAATCGGAGCCAACAAACAAAGACCAGCCAAAGCCGAGCATGAGTAGCCCTAAAACGACGGGGATGAAAACAGAAAAACGCCAGCGGGACGCTGGCGCGGAGAGGGCTAATTGAGACATTACTGAACCAGATTTACGACTTGCTCTGCCATGATTTCAGCGGCGATCATCCCACGGTTGAGAGACCATAAACGTGGATCGGTTTCAACATATTTGTCATTTTTGACCGCTGTCATCACCTTCCAAAGACCGTTTTTCTTAAACTCGTCAATCGCTGTTTCATCGCCATACTCACCGACCAAAAAGTAGTCAGGGTTAGCTTTTAATAGACGCTCCATGGTGATGCGCACATAAGCCTTTTCCGTTTCTTCCGGCACTGGGGAATTTAGGCCCAATCGATTAATGACACCACCTGCGTAGGCTTTAGGCGTATGCATAGTGACACCGCGTGAACTTGATACGGCAAAAAGGACTGAGGCGTCAGAACTGATTTTTGTGGCGTATTCATCCATGCGAGCGCTGTGCTCGGCAACCAGCTGTTTCATCTCATCTTCACGATCAAATGCGGCTGCGACTTTAACGACAGCCTTGAGGTTATCTTCGTAAGTTTCCCCGCGGCTTTTGAGGATTAGAGTCGGTGCAATTCGTTTAAGGTCTTCGTAAATAGCTTCGTGACGCTCGCGGTCAGCAATGATGAGATCAGGTTTTAGTGATGCAATAACTTCTAAGCTCGGCTGAGAACGTTTGCCAAGTGATGTCCAATCGTCACCAATTCGAGCGCGAATCGGCTCTATTACTCGTGTTTTATCACCATCATCGGCGACGCCAATGGGTTTAACGTCTAAGTTAGCTAGGGCATCAACAAAAGAAAATTCTAGGGCAACAACTCTTTTTGGTACCGATTCTAGAACCAGCTCACCAAGTTCATCTTGAACCGTTATTTTGGCATTAGCGCTAAACGCTAAACATAAAGTGGCTAGCAATGCGATTGATTTATTAAACATAGTATTCCATCCGTTTTGTATACGTGTGGATTATCACAAGAAAACAAATTTATAAAAATACAAATGATAATAAATATCAGTTTCATTTAAATATAAGTGATAACAGTCACAGTAATATGAAACTGTGTGAAATGTAATGGCGAACGTAGGAAGCGAAAATGGGTAAGAGCTAAATCTTGTCGCCTTTAACAATGGTTTGGAGTCGTTGGATGAGAGCCAAAGTTTAAAAGTAGTCGTCGAAGAAAGGCATGCAGATCGTCTGAATATACATAAGACTTTCTACGACGATTTTAATCTATTCTTTTGAATCCGCCTGCTTTAAGTAGTGGTGCCAGTTCTGGCTGATGGTTTGATATTGATAGGTGCAGAAGTCTTTTCGCTCCTCGAGGTAGTCGTTTTCGACTTCGTCGAGTAAACCTTTGTGTTTGTCCGGATCACTGCCATACACGAGACATAGGGTAGAGAAGTATCGCTGTAGATCAAAACTGTGCTCATCAATATACTCGCCAAAGTCGTAGTAATCGGGTCTATCCTCAGACTCAAATGCAAACATGTCAGCGGCACTGATCGCAGCGTCATCGCCATTCTCTACATACTCAATCATCAGCACTGCGGCTAAGTTGTCGACCGCATCTTCCTCTTTGCCCAAAATAGGTATGTTTTGATCGGCAATATAAGCGTGTCCAACCTCATGGATAAGAGTGTGTAATACCGTGTCTATTGCACCTAATTGAGCCGATTTCCCAAATTTTTCGTCATATTTGTTTTTCTTAAAGTGCGTCCAAGCTTCTTGATAAAAAGAGTAAGGCATCTGTACTACATGTTTTTGCGGATCATAAAGTGGGCCATCTTCGCTGCCATACTCAATAACCAAAGATCGGCTAAAAGGCATCAGACTATTAGAAAGTTCGATGAGTGTTTCGTTGACACCACTTTGTTTTATGTCATTGAGTGACTGCTTTTCATTCCCATCGATAGGCTCTAGGTAACGAATAGAGATGTTGTTAGTCGCAGAGGCAGGATTTGCGATAAGTAAAGCTCCTATCAGGAGCGTTGAGCGTGGAAACATAGCTTTCCCTTCTTATTCTAATCAATAAATAGCTTCACTTTATACTGACATAAAATTCGGCTTTTCGCTTACCCCGCCTTCCGTAAGGAGATCTGGGATGTGAAGTGATTTACTCATCAACAGCCCAAGTTCAGAGGCGCTAGGCGATTGCTGGTTGGAATCCAGAAAAATTGACAAAACATCGCTTCGACCGCACTCAGATTGAAAGTTTACTAGCGATGAAAATATATGGTTGGCCTGAAGTACAGTTTGATGCGCTGAGAGAATGTCTGGCACGAGATGATTGCGACAAACTGGAAAGTCTGTCAAGGCATAAGAGTTACGGCTGTAAATCGTGAATAGCCGTGATTGAGTTTAGCTTGATCACGGCTCTATCGATGCTTCTACGAGTAGGTTTAGACGACGACAACATTGACGCCAGACGCTTTCAGCGCCTCAAGCACCTCAGGATCGGCTTCTGCGTCGGTAATTAAGGTATCTAGCTGTGTTGCTGTCGCCAATAATTTACCGCCATGCTTACCTATCTTGCTGCTATCAACTAACGCAATGAGCTTTGCGCCATATTCGAGTAGCTTTTTCTCTGCCATGTAAACCAGTAGATCAGAGGTATGGATACCAGCTGGCGTTACGCCTGTACCAGTAAAGAACACAAAGCGGCTTTTATGATCGTCGGCTGCTTCTTCATCAGGAGAGATGGTGATCTGACGTTCAGGTAGGTACTGGCCACCTAATATGATGATGCTTTGATGATCTTGAGTGATCAAGCTGTGCGTGAGCGGCATAAAGTTAGTCACGACCTGAACATCACGTCCTGCCAAGTATTGTCCCATCAAGAAAGTGGTGTTGCTGCCACTGACGATCACGCTGTCATGCTCATCGCACAGGTCAACCGCCGCTTTGGCAATACGCTTCTTGGCATCAAGGTTCTCAATATCATATTCACTTGGAATAAAGCTTGATGGCGTATGGTGCTGCTGATTACTTTCACTACTTAATGCTTCAGCGCCATTTCTAATCTTCTTCAACTTACCATCTTCAGCAAGCTTAGTGATGTCTCGACGAGCAGTAGATAAAGAGATATCTAACATCGACACATAGTCGTTAGTGGTAATAAAAGTATGACTATCTAAATAGTCGAGTAAGCGTCGGTGGCGTTGAGCTTCATTCATCTTGTACTGCATCCTGAATTTATTTTTGGTTCATTTTGACCGAATTTGACGTTTTGAGCAATTTAAATTTACAAATGACGTTTTATGAACTTGGTTTGACGTTATTTTGTGATCTTTACCAATAAAAACGCCATAAAAAGTCAAGTTTGACTTTACGTGACCGAATTTGACGGTTTATAGTCATTTTGCGTCACAAAGAGTCAAAGGAGGCCAAGGTGAAGTATCAAGCAATCATTATCGATTTAGATGGAACCTTACTAAACGATCACAACCAGATTAGCGTGAACAATGTTGAAGCTATTCAACAAGCGCTAAATGAAGGTTATCAAGTGACGTTGGCAAGTGGGCGACCTCATCAATTGATGCTGCCTTTTGCCAAGCAACTCGGTATTACTGCTCCATTGATTTGCTGCAATGGCGCTTACCAATACGATGCAGCGAGTAACGATTACCGCAATGCTCAAGCGTTTAATGCTCACCAACTGAAACAGTTATTAGACACGCTCAGCTTAGGTCAGTTTGATTTTACTCTTTATGCTCAAAACGGCATTTACGCGCCACAGACTTCAAGCCATTTTCAAGGACTTGAGCGTCAGATGAGTCAATTAGGTATTGATGGCCACATGGAAATCATGCCATCGCTGGCTGAGCTGCAACAAGTATGCGGAGACGTATATAAGGTGTTGGTATCGAGCAGTGACAAACAGGCGCTATGCCAGCTTCGTGACTCATTAACTAATATTTTGCAAGCGGATCTCTCTACGCCAAATAAGCTCGATATTACTTGTCTTGGTGTGAATAAAGGTCAATCCGCTACCACTTGGTTAGCTCAGCATAACCTCAATCCAAATCTCACCATCGCGTTTGGTGACGGCGACAACGACATCTCATTGTTTAAAGCCGTTGGTGAACCCGTCGCGATGGCAAACGCTAGCCCAGCACTTCGCGGACTAGCCAATCTCATTATCACAGATAACAACGGTTGCGGCATTGGCCAATATTTACGACTCATCGTTCGTGAAGGTCAGCACACATGCCAACACTCATTTAGCTACTAAGGAAATCTCATGAAAAAAGTAAAAATTGCTGCAGGTTTAGCGCACGTTGATTACGGTCACATGGCTGACATCGTAAAAGAAGTTTCAGATGCTGGCGCAGACTACATTCACTGTGATGCAGCAGATATGCATGACCTAAAAAACATGCAGCTAATGGGCGGCCACCAAATCGTTGAAGGTATTCGTCAATACACAGATAAGCCAATTGAAGTGCACGCTTACTTCAAAGATTGTGACCGCTTGTTTGTGGAAAAAATCGCAGCGGCAGGCGCAGATATGCTGATTCTTCCTGCTGAAAACTTCTTAGGCGCACCACTGGCGTACATGATGAAGTACTGCCGCGACTACAACATGAAGTTTGGTCTAACGGTTGGCTGTTTCACACCAGTTTCATTCGTTAAAGAAGCGATTTACTACCTTGACCGTCTACACATTGTTATCCACGGCGTAAACAACGATGAGTGGCTATGGCGTGAGTCAGCAATCGAAATGATTCGCGAAGCTCGTCAGCTTATCAATGAGCGTAACCCTAACTGTGAGTTATGTGTTGATGGCGGTATCCGCAACCACAACCTAGAAGCACTGCTGAAAGAAGATATCGATGTGATGGTTGCGTCTACTAACATCTTCGGTCACGAAAAAGGCATCACAGCGGGTGTACACGACTTCCGCGCTGCGCTAGACCAAGCTGAGAAAAATGTTGCTGCTGAAGCAGAAGTAGAGCCGGCTTAATTAAGCGTTAAATGAATTTGGTGCTGGGCTGACAACCCCCTATGTGCTCCGGTCTGGCACCATAACCAAGGATTTTATCATGACACAATTTCAACATTATCAACCGACTAAGCTGACATTCGGCCCGGGTGAAATTCAAAAAATTGGTCAATTGGTCGCGCAATATGGCAAGCGTTGCTTGGTGGTTTCAGAACCGATTTTTGACGCAGTGAAACCTGCCTATGACCGCATTTTTGCTTTGCTGGCAAACGAAGGTATTACGGTTACTCACTTCGATGGCGTTGTACCTAACCCGCCGACAACAGTGGTTGAACTCGGTCGCCAAGTCGCGCAAGCGGCAGAGTGTGATGTGGTGTTAGCAGTCGGAGGTGGTTCATCCATTGATACCGCTAAGATTATTGCCGCAACGATTAATGCAGAAGAGCTTAACTGGTCGCACTGGTTTGCAACTTACGACTCACCATTTGGTGATATTGCCAACCTACCAGCACCTGTTGTGCCTTTGATTGCGGTACCGACGACCTCTGGTACGGGTTCTCAAGTCACGCAAGCTGCGGTTATTACTCATGTTGAACAGCACGCCAAGCTGACGTTATTCCATCCAGAGTTTTTTCCAGTAGAAGCGGTCATTGACCCCGAGTTGATGCTGACACTGCCACCAAGAATGACAGCAATGACAGGTTTTGACGCTTTTTCACATGCGTTTGAATCATTTACTGGTACTCGTCCATCACCATTTGTTGACCAACTTGCGCTGCAAGCGATGAAGCTGGTGGTGGATAACCTGCCAAAAGTCGTTGCAGATGGTTCGGATATCCAAGGTCGCTGTGAGCTTGCTACTGCAGACACATTAGGCGGTATTTCACTGGCGAACGGTGGTGCAGGCGCGCCTCATCCACTGGGTGAAATACTGGGTAGTCAGAAAACCAATTTGCCACACGGCTTAACACTTGCGGTGGTTTACCCTGCGTATGTTCAGCTTCAGTGGCGCAAACAGCCGCAGCGTTATGCTCAAGTTGCCGAACTGTTTGGTGCCGTGGGAAGCACCGAAGAGAAAGCGCAATCTTTAGCAGGGCACTTAGTCACTTTCCTAAAAGAGATTGGCTTGGAGTCAAACCTTACTCAGGTTGGCGTCAGTAAACAAGATGTTGAAGCGTTAGAGCCCGCATTTTGCTTCGACCTACCACTGACCTCGGGCGAAGAGATGAAGTCAATTCTTCATGCAAGTTTAGTGTAAAGAAAACAGGAGTTTAGAACATGGAAGGCAAGATCAACGTAACAAAGCCAAACCTAACCAATGTGGAAAGAGAGGACATTGATTGTGGTCGCTTTAAAGCGCTGATATTTGACTTCGATGGTCTTTTAGTCGATACGGAAAGCTGTATGTTCAGAGCCTGGGAAGCTTTGATGAAGCCATACGGTGTAGACGTTTCGCCTCTCCAGGTTGCTGGACTAGTTGGGAGCTCAGCGCCAGCAACCGCCCTTTACCACCTCTATCGCCACCATTCCGGCCTAAATCATAGCGACACTCAAATCCGTGACCGAGTGTTGGAGCTCGCCTATCAAATGATCGAAACCTTATCTGAGCGAGAAGGTGTTCGAGACTATCTCAATTTTGCCAAACAAAAGCGGCTTAATCTTACGTTGGCAACAAGTTCGGAGCGTGAGCATTACTTACCAATATTACAACGTTTGAATCTAGACCATTACTTTGACTGTTTTACCGGGGCGGAAGAGATCGAAGAAATACGCCGTAAACCTTGCCCTGATGTCTACCTAACCAGCCTCGAAAAACTGGGAGTTTCTGCCCATCAAGCCATTGCCTTTGAAGATTCCCCACCCGGAGTCACAGCGGCTCGATCGGCAGATATTTCTACGGTTGCGGTAACCAACCTATTAACCCGGCATCTGGATGTGTCTCACGCCAATGTGGTGTTGTCGTCTATGAGCCAGTTATCGCTAGCAAATTTAATTGAACGTTTATCGAGATGAAACCATGAACAAATTAGAACAACTGAAAAAGTACACCACAGTTGTCGCCGATACCGGTGACATTGATGCTATTGCTGCTTTCCAACCTCAAGATGCAACCACCAATCCTTCTTTGGTTCTTAAAGCGGCAGAAATGCCACAGTATGACCACCTCATTGTCGATGCGATCGCATGGGCAAAAGAGCAAAGTAATGACAAGTCGCAGCAGTTAGTTGATGCCAGCGACAAGCTTGCTGTCAACATTGGCGTAGAGATTTTAAAAACCGTTCCGGGCCGTATTTCAACAGAGGTAGACGCGCGTTTATCTTTCGACAAAGAATCAAGTTTAGTGAAAGCGCGCAAGCTGATTGCTATGTACCAAGAGGCAGGGATTGAGAAAGAGCGTATCTTGATCAAACTGGCGTCGACATGGGAAGGTATCCGTGCGGCGGAAGTGTTAGAGCAAGAGGGTATCAACTGTAACCTGACACTACTGTTTAACTTTGCGCAGGCAAAAGCGTGTGCAGAGGCGGGCGCTTACCTTATTTCACCTTTCGTCGGTCGTATCCTTGATTGGTACAAAACTAATACCTATAAGAAAGAGTACTTACCGTTCGAAGACCCAGGTGTGGTCTCGGTTTCAAACATCTACAACTACTACAAAGATCATAGCTACAACACCGTGGTTATGGGCGCGAGTTTCCGTAACGCAGATGAAGTGCTTGCACTGGCGGGCTGTGACCGTTTAACCATTGGTCCTGCAATTCTTGATGAGCTTGCAGCGCAGCAAGGCGAGGTAGAGCCAACACTGTTTGCAGCGCGTGATGAAGTGAAAGCTGCTCCTCAAGCGATGACAGAAGCAGAGTTCCGCTGGGAAATGAACCAAGACCCAATGGCGACTGAAAAGCTGTCTGAAGGTATCCGTAATTTTGCAGTCGATCAGGGCAAACTTGAAGCCATGATTGAAGCGCGTCTGTAAGGAGCTTGGCTATGATTACTCGTTCTAAACTCGCAGATACAATTCGCGTTCTTAGTATGGACGCCGTACAAAAAGCCGGTTCTGGTCACCCGGGTGCCCCGATGGGCATGGCAGACATTGCAGAAGTGTTGTGGCGTGACTTCCTAAAACACAACCCAACCGACCCAACTTGGTCTGATCGCGACCGTTTCATTTTGTCTAATGGTCACGGCTCAATGCTGATCTACAGCTTGCTGCACCTTACGGGTTATGACTTAACGATGGAAGACATCAAATCATTCCGTCAGCTTCACGCTAAAACAGCAGGTCACCCAGAGTACGGCTATGCGCCGGGTATCGAAACCACGACAGGGCCACTAGGTCAGGGCATTACCAATGGTGTTGGTATGGCGTTGGCGGAAAAAGTGTTGGGTGAACAATTTAACCGTCCGGGACATGACATTGTTGACCACTTTACCTATGTGTTTATGGGTGATGGCTGCATGATGGAAGGTATTTCTCATGAGGCGTGTTCGCTCGCTGGCACACTCGGCTTGGGCAAGCTGGTTGCGTTTTGGGATGACAACGGCATTTCAATTGACGGTGAAGTGGAAGGTTGGTTCTCTGACGATACGCCAAAACGATTTGAAGCCTACGGCTGGCATGTTATCGCCGATGTCGATGGCCATAATGCTGAAGCAATCCGCAAGGCGATTCTAGAAGCGCAAGCAGAGACAGATAAGCCGACATTGATCTGTTGTAAAACCATTATCGGCTTTGGTTCGCCAAATAAATCAGCAAGCCATGACTGCCATGGTGCACCATTGGGTGAAGATGAAGTGGCATTAGTGCGCGAAAACCTAGGCTGGGATTACGCGCCGTTTGAGATTCCTGCGGATATCTACGCTGAGTGGGGTGGCAAAGATGCGGGCAAAGACGCTCAAGCGCAATGGCAAAATCGCTTTGATGCCTATCAGCAAGCGTTCCCGGAACTCGCAACAGAATATAAACGCCGCGTAGAAGGAGAGCTTCCAGAAAACTGGCAGCAAATCAGCCAAGATGTGATTGCTACGCTGCAAGCCAACCCTGCAACAATCGCAACGCGCAAAGCATCACAAAATGCGATTGAAGCGTTCGGTGCTCACTTACCGGAATTCTTAGGTGGTTCGGCAGATTTAACACCTTCAAACCTGACTAACTGGTCTGGTTCTAAAGCTATCTCTGCGCAAGATGCGTCGGGTAACTACCTAAGCTATGGCGTACGTGAGTTTGCCATGTCAGCAATGATGAATGGCATTGCCCTGCACGGTGGTTTTATCCCTTACGGCGGCACCTTCTTGATGTTTATGGAATACGCACGTAATGCACTGCGCATGGCAGCATTGATGAAGCAACGCAGCATCTTCGTTTATACCCATGACTCCATCGGGTTAGGTGAAGATGGTCCAACGCACCAACCTGTAGAGCAAATTGCGTCACTGCGTTTAACACCGAACATGAGCACATGGCGTCCATGTGACCAAGTGGAAACCGCAGTGGCTTGGAAGTCGGCGGTTGAGCGCAAAGATGGCCCAACATCACTGATTTTCTCTCGTCAAAACCTTGTTCAATTTGAACGCGACAGTGCGACATTAAATAACATCGAAAAAGGCGGCTATATCTTGTCGGATTGCGACGGTCAGCCAGAGCTAATTTTGATTGCTACAGGCTCTGAAGTGGCACTGGCAATGCAGGCGAAAGAACAGCTTGCTAACGTTCGCTGCCGTGTCGTCTCTATGCCATCGACAGACCTGTTTGAAGCGCAAACGGCGGAATATCGCGAGCAAGTTCTACCAGCTTCGGTTAGTAAACGTATCGCGATTGAAGCGGGTATTGCTGACTACTGGTTTAAATACACCGGCCTTAACGGTGAGATCATCGGTATGACGACATTTGGTGAGTCTGCACCAGCAGATCAGCTATTTGAAATGTACGGCTTTACGGTAGAGAACGTCGTCGCGAAAGCACGCGCGTTACTGGAGAAGTGATCATGAGCATGGCAAAGCGATTTATCGAAATGGATAGCTTAGATTGCCTGCGTACTAAGGCTGCGAAAGCGGCTTTAGACCAAGTGCTGAGTGTGTTAACGCCTTCGTCTGTAATTGGTATTGGTACTGGCGCGACGGTAGAGATATTTATTCAATTGCTTAAACAGAGTGGCGCAGAGTTTTCTCACTGCGTGTCGAGTTCAAAGCGTTCTAGCCAAGCACTTCAACAAGCCGGTTTAACTGAGCTACCTATCTCTTCTTGCGAGCGTGTTGATGTCTATGTTGATGGTATCGATGAAGGGTTGAGCAACGGCATTACAGTAAAAGGCGGAGGTGCAGCGTTAGCGCGCGAAAAGGTCCTCGCTACCATGGCTATGAGCTTTATTACAATCGCAGACAGTGGCCGTTTGAAGCTGGCTTTAGGGGCTTTTCCACTGCCAATCGAAGTGCTTCCAGCGGCGGAAAGAGCGGTTACTTATGCCTTGCAAAGCCTTGGTGGTAAACCTATCAAGCGTGAACACTGCGTGACAGATAATGGCAATATCATCCTCGACTGTGCGGGGCTTGACTTGAGTGACCCACTTGCGGCTGAAAGCCTGCTTAATAGCATTCCTGGTGTGGTAGAGAACGGCGTTTTTGCCCGCCGCAAAGCAGACTATATGGCCTTCTCTGACAATAGGGGAATTCACTGGCTAGAGCGAATTTGAGACTTAGCTAACAACTCTAATTATATCTTTATCAGCAATAACTAAATTAGGTTTAAAAGATGACTAAACGCAATTTTTCCACTCAAATCTTAGAGTATTTTCAGCACTGTACTGATGAATTACTCAACGACTTATCTGGATTAATTGCCATTCCGTCAGTGCGTGATTTAGACACTAAATCTGACAATGCGCCGTTTGGTCAAAGTATTAGGGATGCCTTTGATTATTTGATTGACTGGGCAGAGCGTGAAGGGTTTGAAGTTCGTGACCATCAAGGCTTTGCTCTTGATATCAGTTTTGGTGAAGGACAAGAAGAGATCGGCGTTCTTCACCATGTTGATGTTGTGCCAGCAGGGGATGAAGCGGATTGGATAACCCATCCATTTGAGCTTCATCAGCAAGGAGACCTAGTATTTGGTCGCGGCGTAACGGATAACAAAGGGCCACTTATGGCTTCGCTGTACATCCTCAAGATGTTTAAGCAGCTCAATATACCAATGACACGCAAAATTCGCGTGATTATTGGTGGCGCTGAAGAGACAACTTGGGAATGTGTAGAGCATTATTTTCGCCATCAGCCTCAACCGGCTTTTGGCTTTTCTCCCGATGGCGACTTCCCAATCGTCAATGGAGAAAAAGGTATCTTGTATGCCGAGTTACAAAAAGATTCCCAACCTTTAAGTGACTTAGGGTTGTGCCAGATTCATCGAATTGAAAGTGAGCGAGACCGAACTTCAACGTGTCACCACCTTTCAGTTTGGTTTTCAGGCCAACAGGCAGCAAGTGTGGCGCAGCGCTTTGTTGGCGTTGCCGATGTAACTCAGCAGAAGGAGTTGTACCGCGTTGTATTGACAACGCAGTGGGAGAAATCTCGCAACCCGCATCGCGTCCAAAATTGTATGGACAAGTTTATGGCTGTGATGCGCCATGTTGAAGGGTTAGATGCGAACTCAAAAAGCTTAATCGAGTTGTTAGAGTCATGCTTTGCAGATTCAATCGATGGAGCAAAATTAGGGCTAGCACATATGGATGATGAGATGGGAGGCACCAGTTGCTGCGTCTCTTCAATCAACCTTGATGAACATGGATATAACTTGGATTTTGATTTTCGGTTTCCTAAAGGACTGACCATCGAAGAGACTCGTACCCGACTCCAACACTTATCCCAAAAGTATGGAGTGAGTTTCACCGAGCAGCAGTACTTACCTCTATCTTACCTCTCACCCGAAAGTGACCTTATCCAAGCGATGGGAAAAGCGTATTCCGAAGTTACGGGAATGGAAGCTCAATGTTTTAGCAAAGGTGCAGCATCGTATGCACGGGCGCTAAACAACGGTGTGGCATTCGGACCTACTTTTCCAGGTGATGTGACGAAAGTGCATGAGCCCAACGAACAGCTCAGCCTCGAGTCATTGAGAAAAGCAATAACAATATACGTGAAAGTTCTCATATCACTTCAGGAGTAAATTATGAGAGATAAGGTTCAAGCACTTGCTGGCGGCATGATGGTATCTATCATCGTGTTAGTAATTGCAGGTATTTACATTGGTATTGGTGCAGGCGTTGTAAACCAAATGTCTGCTCAAGACTCTGTTATCTATGCATTCTTCAAACTGATGTTGGATCTCGGTTTGATGGTAATGCGCAATCTACCACCATTCTTTGCCATTGGTTTGGCGTTCGCACTTTCTAAATCTGAGAAAGGGTGGGCGGCGTTCACGGGCTTCACTATGTTTATGTGTTTCAACGTTGCGATTGGCTCTATTGCCTCATTTAACGGCTGGACACCAGAAACAACCAGCGTGGACTACCTCGTAAACACATTAGGTTACGACAAAGTTGACGCACAAAACTTCAATTCACTATGGGGTGAAAACCTAGGCGTATTCTCATACAACATGGGTATTTTCAGCGGTATCATCGTGGGTTGTTTGACGGCATGGCTACATAACCGTTTCTACAAATTTGAAATGCCATCAATGTTGAGTTTCTTCTCTGGCCCTCGCGCTGTTGTGATCTTCTCTTACATGGCGATCATGCCTGTAGGTTTAGTTGCTTACCATGCATGGCCTCCAATCGCAGGTGGTCTACAGTCCATTACGACTTTGATCACTAGCTCGGGCATCTTTGGTTCATTCCTATTCGGTGTGTTTGATAAAGGTCTACTACCATTTGGTCTTCATCACCTGATTGCTTTCCCTATCGAGTACACTCGTGTTGGTGGCGTAATGGAAATTGATGGCGTGATTTACGAAGGTGTTCGTAACATCATGAATGGTCAAATGAGTTCACCTGATGCAACGGGCTACATCACCCATAACTTCACTAGTGGTCGTATTCCAATTCAGATCGGTGGTCTAACAGGTGCTGCGTATGCAATGTACGTAACAGCGAAAACTGAAAACCGTAAGAAAGTGGCAGCGCTAATGGTTCCTGCGGTGTTTACTGCAGCGGTTATTGGTATTACAGAGCCTCTAGAGTACACCTTCTTATTTGTTCAGCCATTCCTGTTCTTTGCTGTGCACGTACCGCTAAACGGTCTTGCGTATGTGATTACTGAAATGATGGGCGTGTCTATCCACGGTAACCAGTTACTGTTCATGGTGCCAAACCTGCTACAACCAGAGAAGGTACACGCATGGGCACTGCTATGGATCATTCCACTTTACTTCGTAATTTACTTCTACACCTTTAAGTTCTTCATCTTGAAGTTCGACTCGAAAACTCCGGGTCGTGAGGATGCTGAAGAGGGTGACATTGCGCTGTACAGCAAAGACGATTTCAAGAAGAAGCAGAAACAAAACACAGCAGGTCTACCTGTGGAGATCATCAAAGCGCTAGGCGGAGCAGAGAATATCGAGAACGTCTCTAACTGTGCGACTCGTCTACGTGTCTCGCTATATGATGAAACGTTAACTGCTGATGATAATTTCTGGAAGAAAGAGCTAAATGCGATTGGTGTAGTGCGTATGCCAAAAGGGATCCAGGTCATCTATGGTGCAAACGTGATCACTATTGCTTCGGGTATCAAAGAAGCTCTAGGCGTGGACTCGTAACACCTCCCCACAAATAAAGAATTACCAATAACAACAAACTCCTCCTGTGGCCCCAAGGTCACAGGCAGGATTCCTTGTGCCCAAAATATGGAAATACAATAATGAACACCATAACTAAATGTACGTTAAGCTTGCTGGCGTTATCGATTTCTGGCGTGTTGCACGCGAGTGATACAGCGACTTCAACTTGGTCTGAGCGCAACCCAATCGTGTTCTGGGGTGACCGTGCTAACGAAGATTGGAGCTATGTCGATAACCTTGATGAGAGCCAAAAGAGCTTCTCTGAAAAGCTAAAACGCCTTGATATTACCGATGATGGCGACTGGAAAGTCTCTTTTGCTGGTAACGTTAAAGTATCACTGGATAATCGTTGGAATCATATGTATGACCCTGATATCCGTAAAGATAATGAGCTTCGCTCAAGGCTCCAGTTATCTGCCGATGTGAGTTACCAAGATTGGATGCGTATCTTCGGTGAAATTCGCACCAACTACACCAACCTAGACGCACCAGGCCCGGTTGATGATGCAGGTACGGACTTCCACCAATTTTTTGCTGAGTTCCAGTTACTGAACGATGGTGAGCAATTCTTAACTACTCGTCTTGGCCGCCAAGAGATCTATCTCAATGAGTGGCAAATGATGAACCGAGAACCAACCCCAGTGCAATCGAGCTGGAACGCAGTCAGCGCCAAATATCGAGTCAATGGCATCAACTTTGACGCCTATTACGGTGAAGAAGTTTTTCCCGAATTTAAAGACGGTGGTTTTGGTGGAAACTGGGATGACAAGCCAAATGGCAAAAAGTCGACGGGGTTATTTGCCAATTGGAAAATGGACTTTGGCGCGATGCAAGCTTACGTAATGAGTAATCAGCTGACCAACTCTAGCTTTGTAAACGCACCCGACGGTGATGTTGATATCTACGTACTTGGTCTTCACGCTCACGACTTTGTCAGTCAAGGCTTTGGTTACATGGTCGACGGTGTTTACCAATTTGGCGATCATGCGGGCGAAGATATCTCAGCCCACATGGCTTATGCCGACTTTAACTATAACTGGAAAGCGGATTGGAACTACCGTGTGGGTATGAACCTTCACTACGCCTCTGGTTCTGATGCTGATAGTGACAAGGTCAATACCTTCAACCCATTGTGGACAGGGGATCCACTCGGCTTTGCCCATGATGGCGCTTACGGTAACGCCATGCAAGTGGGTGGTTACTCTGTGATTGAGTACGCGCCTAAGCAGACCATCATTACTGGCTTCATGTCTACCTGGCGTGCCAATACCGATGATGCGATCTACACCCTTAACCAAGATGTGTTGTTTGGTGAAGATTCCGATGAAAAATACGCTTACACCCAGTTCTATCTGCAGTTCCATAACTACATTACTGGCAACCTAAAAACAGAAGTAAACACTTATTATGCTCTATCGAGTGATTACACTGATGATGTTGTCGGCCCTGATAGCAAAGATATTGCGCGTGTAGAGTTGGCGCTGATTTACAACTTCTAATCTGTCATTGTCCTATTTGGTTATTGAGAGCCTAAGGCTTAAAAATAATCCTCTGTCTTTTTTCGCCCAGTCAGTTCGACTGGGCTTTTTTATGGTTCAGATTAGGGTAGGGTTGGTAGATATATCATTAGTTGAAACTTGAGCAGTGTGCTACACTCGCCGCCCTTTTCTGTTTCTGCGAGATAAATACCATGAGCCTAAAGAAAGAACTGCAAAACCTTCATAACCGTCTAGATGCTTGTCAGCGTAAACTGGATGCAGCAAAAGGCCGTGGTGATCAGGAAATGATTACTAAATTTACTGATGAAATCGAAAAGCTGAACAAGAAAGCGAGCTCGATGAAGCACAAGCAGCAATACGACATGAACAAAGAGCGTAAGAACTTGCTTGATATGCCGTTTTCTCGTGAAATCACCAAAGCAGAACAAGCGGACATGGGTAAGCTGAAAAAGTCGGTGAAAGGTTTGGTTGTCGTTCACCCAATGACTAAGCTAGGCAAGGAACTGCGTCTTGAGGTCATGACAGGTTACGCACCGAAAAAATTCTAATTGATTGCCGAATAAAAAAGCGCCTTAATGGGCGCTTTTTTGTTATCGGTGCTTTGTTAGCGGCGAATATCTAGCTTATCTAGCAGGGAAGGATAACCCCAGCCATTCTCATCAACCTGAACTTTATCACCTGTCAGGTACTCATAAAGCGTTGGAGCAAGAGAACCATTAGCTTCACTGGTCAAAGGCGTAACGTTCTCACCGATAGGTACTCCCCAGAAACCGATGAACGCATCTTTTTCTAAATAACTCTCTCCAGCATGTCTTCCTGGAACCTTGGTGTTGTAGCCAATGCCTTCGGCAGGGAAGAGGTTAATGGTGCCAGCTCGATCCTCAGCATAAAGTTGAGCGAGTTCCACGACAGAATCTGGCCGAGGTGTGAAGCGTGTGAGTGACTTCCATTCTTGTGCATTACACCAACTCTGAGGCAGATCGCGCTGCGCTTTATACAGACATTTATCAACTAGTTGTCCGTATTGGGACAATGCTGCGCTCGATGGTTGAGGTAAATAAGGGTTAAGGACCTGCACTTGGAGTAGCTGAGGCTTGCCTTGCAACGCTTTATAGAAGTAGTGCTCACCACGGCGTAAGATTTCTTCATCTACTCGCTTTCCATCACGAGTAGAAACGACTCTTACATGACATGATTCTTCACTGCACTTTGCTTCTCTGACGACTAGGTAATCGAGGCTAGCTCCCAAATAATCAAGTGATTGCTGGATAATATCGACGGTTTCCCCATTGGGTGCATTGACTGGAGTCCACTGTGTCAACTCACTATAAACGGGTTGAACACTCCAGCCTTGCTTTGAGTTGAACATGTCCATCATAAAATTACCGCCTGCTGTTGAAGCAACGACAACATCGATATTTTTGTTACTCGGATAGTTTAACGCGTTAGTTATTTTTGGCCCTTCACCCTCATCGGAGGAAATCTTTTTAATGATGAGTGGGTAGCCAAGCTTTTCTTGTAATGGAGGGAAAATCGCCTTCTCAGGATTGAGCGAATGATAGACCGGAGCAAGTCCATGATCTCCCGCCATGCCAAACAAAGTATTTTGGTAAACCCCAGCTCGCTTATATGCTTGCTCAACTTGAGTTATCCAGTAATCGAGTCGATTCAACTCTCCACTTGGCATTATGATCTCATCGCTAAACGGGCCAACAAAATGGGCGAAGTGATCCGGCCAAGGGTTGTAGATAAGGGTAAAATCAGGCATCCCTTTCGCATCGAGCTTGGTATAGCTTTCTAGATCTTGTTCTATCTTCCACTTGCGCGTTAACCGAGTATAGAAGTCCCACACCGGGATGTTTTGATAGCCTTCGATGTTATTGATTAATGATTGGCGTTTTTGGGTTAGCTCTACTTCTACATCGGCCCTTTCATTGAGCTCTCTCAGGCAGCGTTTCTCACCAAAGTCGCGCAATGCTTCTCCTGCCCCCAAATTGACCAGTCCATCATAACTGGTGTGGGCGTTCCAATCGTACTGAGCATTACAGTTGAGTGTTTTTAAATGGACCAAGCGATCAAACATGGTTTGAACATTGTTCACTTGCATCAACTTATCAAGCTGCAAAGCGTCATTACCAAAGAAGTAGTAAGCGCGATCTTGCTGTCGGTCGACAAAATGAAAGTTTGGAATACCGGTGCCGTCTTTGCCTGATACTTTAGCCCCTGTTTTTATAATTGGGAGATTTCGCACACTGATAGTGGGTGTTGACGAAATACCTACCCGTGCAATGGATTCAGAGTAATCTTGATAGAGGCGCTTAAAAAAGGGCAAATAATAGGGATCTTTGTATACCTGCTCAGCAAGTATTTCAATAAAACGCATATCCTGAATATGATCCGGCGAGGATTGAGCGAATTCAGGGTTCTGAGCTGAAAGTGTTAGATGCTGTTGGTAGGCATGCGGAATAAAAGGTTTACTTGGGTCAACTAAGCCTTCCATTAAACCTTGCTGAAGTCCATCGACAGTCACTTGCACTGCGAAGCGACGGTTTTGTTGTGACGATAGAAATGCGACGACTTCTTCAGGCGTATCGTCAAACGTGGTTTGAAGCCAGTGATTGAGTTTTTGTTGCCGCTCATCGCTGTAAACAAATTGTCGGTACGCCTTTAGAACATTTAGGCGGACGAAGTCGATTAAGCTGATGGTAATCGCTTGAGCTTTATTGTTTGGTTTAGCAACATTTTGTGGCAGCCCATCTTGCGCGATCGCCAAGACGGCATTTCTCATGTCACCTTCATCCATTCCTTGGCCTACTTGGCTGAGGATATTGACTACTATAGGTTGGATCTTAGCGACTAAGGCTAAGTCTTCTGGGCTATTACTTAAGTAAGTGTATGTTTGTGGTAACTCGTCTAGGTCTTGCCACTCACCCACATCCACTAGTGCGTCGTATACAGTCACCATCGAAGCCATAAAATGCCGATCGATTTTTAATCCTTCACGATGAGCTTGATCCTTATGGTGTGTTTTTTCCTTTGGCTCAGGTTTGCTTTGTAGCGTAAACAAAGTGTGTTCAAAGCCACGTAGTGCTTGCTCGTCGTAGACAGTGGTTAGGTACTGTTTAAACACGTCCTCATCACCGAGGCCAGTATAACGATCATAAAACTGATAAAGGAAATAGCCTAAGGGAATGGAGTAGCTGGGATCGGCTAGCTGAGCCATCACTTTCGCTTTGGTTTTTGCATCCAATGGTAAAGTGAGTAGGTAGGCTTCAAGCGTCATGCCTCCCACGGTAAACAGCGTCATGTCACGCGCAAATCGTGTCGAGTAAGAAAGTGAGCCAACGACCTGGTTCTTGAGAATTTCAGATGAATTGAACAAACCTCCTACAAGTGGTGTGTTACCCACTTCTGCGTTGCTCGCAGCTGGTAGTGCCAATGCTGAGATAATGGCGATATTTATCCGATTAGATTTGAACCAACTCATTGAATTTATTCCTATTACACCTTTACGAATCTTCATTTTGGCATCTTTGGGTGAGAAGGCAATAGACACTGTTCGTGAGTCGAGACTCTTATCGAATAAACAGAAAGTTGATAAATGATTAAGTTTGTCGCTATGTTCGGCGAACGTAATAGCCTGTGTTTATAAATTGCAGTCAAATTTAGAAGTACGCCGCAAAACATTTTTAATCTTTATTTGTATCGCCAATTATCATCATGAAATTTGATGGTTGTAATACTTCCTTGTCTTTTGAGTTGCTATGTTTGCGACATATTCATCATTGAAATGTAACCAGTGTGCATATCGTCCACTGGTTATATGTATTTACGTTATAAAAATTAGTTCACTCAATGGAGAAATGATATGAACACACAACGTTCGCTGTTGGCTATGGCAGTAGCTCTAGGCTTAACAGCTTGTGGAGGTGGCGGAGGTAGCTCGGACTCTACTGATAACTCGAGTTCGACCTCTTCTTATACTGCTCGCGCTGCTGATGGCTATTTGGAAGGTGCAGTTGCTTGTTTGGATCTTAACAGTAATAAAGCATGTGATGATGACGAACCGTCAGCGGTGACGGACGAAAATGGTGAATTTACACTAACGGGTTTAACTGCCGCTCAGCGTCAAAATGGCGTGGTAGTCATTGAAGTTGTCCCTGGACAAACAATTGATCAGGATAACCCAGGTGTACCGCTGACTAAGGCTTACACACTAACAGCACCTCCAGGTTCTGAGTTTATTAGCCCGTTGACTACGTTAGTACAAAACGAAGTTGAAAAAGGCAAAAGTGTAGAAGATGCCAAAGCGGTAGTGATAGCCCAGCTAGGAGACTTAGGCTCGAAAGTTGATTTGGAAGAAGATTATGTTCAAGCCAAAGCAACAAGTACAGACTACGAAACCTTGCATAAAGTCGCTCAGGTTGCAGCTTCTGTTATGGCTAACGCGACTGACTCGCTCGATGCTGCTCAAGGTGGTATCGAGGAGGATGAGCTAAAAGAGTTGATCATTGAGCAAGTAGGTCAAGTCATTGAGCAAGTACTAACGCAAATTGGTCACGCTGGTGAAGAGTTTGATGCGGAAGATATTGCTGAACTTATTGGCACGGAGCTGACTCAAGAGAACCTTCAGGATAAGCTTGATGAGCTCGAAGCAGTCAAAGAATCTGAGGATGTCGATTTACTCAAAGTACTCCAATCAGATGGGCTTGCTTGGTTCGATAGTTATCAAGAGGATTTATTGCCGTCCGAGCTAGAGTATGGCCTCGTTCAGGTGAGTGACCAACATGATGTCACTGAGGAGCAGTACACCTACAACCATGAGACAGAAGCGTTTGAGCGTTATGTCGATGAAGATGATGGGCAAATGCTACTGAGTACGAGCGGTTGGGTACCAGCCAACGACACAGTGACCGCGATTGTCGGTAATGACGATGGCAGCATTACCATTGAAAAAGTGGTCCCAGAGCTCAATGAACACATATCGGCAGATCGAATCAACATCAGCAACCTGAACGTACACGAAATTCTGGAAGATGGAGATGAAGATGGCGCTTGGCTTGATGGCATTGCGGCTGATCTTGCATTCCCAATTAACAGTGTTGCTTACCAAATTGAAGCTGAGATGGTGGCAGAGGGCTACTATAGCTTTAATAAAGGCGACTGGTGTGAAAAAGACTACCCAGACCGATTTGCTACATTAGGCGACATGTGTAATGGCATCAGTGCTAACAAAAATGGCACCGATACGTGGTTAACCACGCTCGCTTCTACAGTGGCGTCGGACGCCTCTGATCGTAGTGGTACGCGCGACACCACGGATCTCATCCCTATGGCGGGTTTACCTGGAGGTGATGTTTTCGCTCAATTGCTAGAGAATGGCCAGGTTGTTTACTATTCAGTGCCTTGGAATGGAGACAGTATTACTAAGTTCGCGGCAGTAGGCTCTTGGCAAGATGTTGAGGCAAATGGTCAAACGCTTCGAGAGCTCACATTACCAAGCGATATTGAAGATGAGATCACTTGGAGCAACTTTAATCGTGATGATAGCAAGTTGTACTTGGCAAAATATCAAGATTACATCCGTGTGACTTGGTATGTCGATGCAGATGAAGCTGAAGGGGAAGAGCTACTATTTGGACTCACCGCAGCAGAGTTTATTGTTGATAGTTATCAGCCTCTAAACTTACAAACGTGTTTGGACTCACTGCCTGACTCGGGCTACGAAAAGCAGGTGGGTGACACTTGGGTGCAAAATGTTACGCGTGACATGGAATGGACAGCGCAACCTCAGCACTGGCAGTACACGCTAGAGCATATGGGCAACAACTTTTCGTGGTTATCCGACTCGAATGTTGAAGACTTACCTGCTCAGTTATCATCGGATAGTTTGACTCAAACTCAAGTGAAAGGATATGACGAACAAGGTTCTCTAGTGTTTGTTGAGGCGCAGTATGAAGACCAAGATCATTACTATGGTCAAATTGGTCGAGACGAATCGAACAATAGCTGGGGCAATGTAAAAGTCGTACTTCCAACACCTGTTGCCAAGTCTGCGCTTGCACTGGGTAAAACTGTTGTCCATGAAGATGCTGCAATAGCGAGCCTGACGCAAGTGGTTGATGCGGCTGAAGGAACCTTGGTCGAGCAGCTTCAATCAGAGTACTTCACTTACAGCCAACAATTCTTAGGCAAGCGTTCGGTAGAAGTGGCAGCTGGTGAATTTGATACGTGCCACGTTGTAAGTTACACACATTGGGGAGCAGGTGCTGGTCAGCAAGTGACTGATACCAATGTAGTATGGCTTAACAACCGTGGTGTGGTTAAGCAAGAGCGTGACGATCCTTCATGGGGAGCGAAGTTGAGCATTGAGGTAGAAAGCCTGCCAGATGTCGATTAACTTTTGTTAATTCGATAAGTAAAGCGCAGCCGAAGGGCTGCGCTTTTTCTTTATCTGAACGTACTTAATAACCCATTAACTGGAGCAGATTTTCTGCGGTTTTAATGGCTTCTTTTCGGTTCGCGATATTGAGCTTTTGATACAGGTTTCGGATGTGAGTTTTAATTGTCGTCCCCGCAACATCCAGCTCTTGAGCTATCTGCTCGTTGCTAAATCCAGAATAGATCAAACCTAGAACCTGCCACTCACGTTGTGTTAGTGGGCTAGTACGGACAAGCTCTGGGATGTTCGGGTGGTTAACCAACTTCTCGACAAACTCTTCATCAAAGTGAACTGAACGGCTGCGTTGGGTGGTTGAAATATCTTTAAGCAGTTGCTGTGCTCGGTGGCGCTCTAAATCACCCAGCTCAGTTTTATGGTTTAGTTTCTCAAGGATATGGCCGATCTTAGCCCCATCGACGAGGAAGTTACCTAACATGCCCGTTTGGTTGGTTAAAGCCAGTGCTTGCTTGAGTAACTCGCGAGCTTTCTCTTCATCGTTTAGTGTGATGGCTAAGACGGCTTCGACAATCAGGTTGCGGTTTGTGTCGGTAAGCAGTTCGTTGGTTTGAGCTTGTTGCTGCAAAAACGCCAACGTTTGTTCCGCTTGTTCAAATTCTTCTAAGGCAATTTGTGCACGCGCAATGTTACGCCATTGAAGCTGGGTAAAGTGGTTACACGCTTGTTCAGGTCTGACCGTTGTTTCAAGCCATTGGCGAATCGCGTCTAAATCGCCGCGAGCTTGCCAAAAGAGAATCAAAGACAGCGATGCATTGGCGGTCCAATCGACGTGGTAAGTAGACTGCTTGAGCAAATGTACGATTTGCTCGATAAACTTGCCTGCTTTGTCCAACTCCCCACGGCCAATAGCAATACGGGCGAGCATGGAGTAACTGTGTAGGTGTTTACTCGGGCTGTGGTTGCCCAATATGTCTAAACCTTTATAAGCACACTCTTCCGCCTCATCTAAACGATTCCAACACCAGAGAATTTGCGCTCTAACACGTAAGAGGAATTCATGTAGTGGTACTTGCTGCAGCTGTTGCTCTTCTATCAGCTTAAATGCATTGTCTTGTACTTCGTACGCCGCTTGGACATAACCTTGAGCGATTAAGATTTCGCTTTGTTGCAGCATTGCCCATAGCGCTTGATGGTACACCTGGTATTGACGAGCAAGCTTTTCCGTTTGTTGCATCATCGGCAGTGCGCGGCTTAAGTGCCCCAATACGTGGTTTACTTCACCCACAACTGACGTCGCAACGATTCGGCTACGATATACGGTGCTATCAAGTTGGCTTAGCGATAACTCTGCTAACTCGAGAGCCTTTTCTGGTTCATCTTGGTTAATCGCAACTTGAGCACGGAGCGCGTTAAACTCGCCTTGTTCTTTCGCGCTTAACACGACATTAAATGCTTTCATCTGCTGATCTGCCTTAGAAAGCAAATCACCAACATCGTTATAACGATGTTGACTCTGCGCTAACCAAGCTTGGAGCATACACAGTTTAGGTTCACTGTAGAGTTGTTCAGGCGTTAACGTTTCAATCGCTTTTTCAAGGCTTTGCAGCTCTCCCCCGTTAAACATTTTCCAGCCAAACTGAACTAAAATATCAGCAATGAGTTGGCTGTTTTTCGCTTTCTGAGCATGGTAAAGCGCTTGATGAGGAGAAGAGAGTTTTAACCATGCTTGGGCTGCTGTCTGGTGTAGCTGGGTTTCTTGTTGCGGAATTCGTGCAGAACGTTCATGTGTTAGGAATTCAGCAAATAGATTGTGGAAGCGGTACCAATTTTGTTCGCCTTCGAGAGGATGAATGAACAGTCCGAAACGGTTGAGTGATTCGATCATACTCAGTGCATCGTCACGTTCTGTAAGTGTAGCAACCAACTGATCATTGAAGTGATCCAATACTGAACATTGCAACAAGAACATACGCGTTTCTGCATCCAACAGATCGAACACTTCTTCGACTAAATAGTCCCACAAATGCGCGTGGTTAAACTCAGAAAACGATTCTGCCGATTGCGCTAACGTTTTGTGTTGATGCTGTGCTTGTAAAGCAATGAGTTGTAGCGCGGAAGGCCAACCTTCTACGTAAGTACGTAAATTGTTGGCGGTAATATCGTCGATGCCATCGGCAACGCGTTGATTGAAAAAACGAGTTGTCTCTTCAATATCGAATGCCAGCATTTCATTGCCGATTTCAATCATCAAGTCACGTACACGTAAGTTTGCTGTGCCCAATGGAGGCGCAGCACGACTTGTTACCACCAGGGTTAGGTTATCTGGCATGTGCTTTAGGAAGAAGCGCATGGCTTCGTGGATCTCTTCGTCATTGATCAGGTGGTAATCATCCAATACCAGATAGCACTCTTGATGGAAGACTGACATTTCTGAGAAAACTTCGCCGAAAAGGGAGTGAAGTGAAGAGAATTGACGCTTTTCTGCGAGCTTTTGCGCATTAGGGCAAGCGTTATTGGTTGCTTTATTTAACGCCTGCAATAAGTAATTCATAAAGCGGAAAGAGTCGTTATCACTTTCGTCTATGCTGTACCAACCGACATTTACTTTATCGGATAGCCACTGAGAAGCCATGGTTGTTTTACCATATCCAGCGGGTGAGCGAAAAAGGACGAGTTTGTAGCAGGGTGCTTGCTGCAACAAATCGAGAACTCGTGGGCGTACGATGGCGTTATGTAAACGACCTGGTCGGGTTAATTTAGAAGGAATCCACATCTTCTTTTCCCTGAACAATGCCCCTACTTATTGTTATTCATAATGCTAGGGGTGGTGAAAAAATAGCCACAAAAGACCTTGTTGACAGGGATGTTACTTGAGAACAATCACTACAGTTATTGATCAACCGCGAGATTTTTGGCTATTTCACATTTTGCTGCCGCCTACGCCCTTGTTTTGTGATTTTAATCACTATTTATGGGTGGTTTTAATGCGACTTATTACCCGACTTACACCAAAAACGATGAAAAATGAGTAACAGATGAAAACTTAATGTGATCGAGTATACATAAACATCAATTGGTGGTTTTTCTATGCAACTAAGTTTCATAAACAAGATGTAGGGTTATTTCGTTGATGGTGTGATCTCAATCACCTGTGCCTGCTCCACATAACAATGAAGTGAGAAGCAGATCACTCAGTGTTGTGTAGTCCGCCCTCTACGCCCTGAGTCCTCCTCCCAATACGCCGTTTAGGAGGAGGATGTTTTGCTAGCCGTGCCCATGCACGATATGTCTCAGATGGATTAGAACCAATAAGTGAGATTTCTCTAATGAAACCTACGCAACAGAAAAAATTTGATAAAGCTTGTTTCCAAGAAAGCGTAAAGCAACACCTTTCGACGACTTACGCAAAGACAGAAGCAACTGCGACTCCGCGTGACTGGTATTTAGCAATGGGCCGTGCGCTTGCTGAATTAACAACGCTGGATCTTTTAAAGACTGAACAAGATCCTAAAATCCAGAAAGCAAAAAGCGTTAACTACTTATCACTTGAATTCCTAATCGGTCGCCTTACAGGTAACAACTTAATCAGCATGGGTCTGTATGAACAGATCACTGAAGCGATGGAAGAGCTTGGCCACAACCTAACAGACCTGTTAGAAGAAGAGCGCGATCCATCACTTGGTAACGGTGGTTTGGGTCGTCTAGCTGCGTGTTTTATGGATTCATGTGCTGCCCAAGAATTCCCAACGGTGGGTTACGGTCTGCATTACGAATATGGTCTATTCAAGCAATCATTTGAACAAGGCCGCCAAAAAGAAGCGCCAGACGCGTGGCGTGGTGTTGAAGGCTACCCATGGGAAGTTGCTCGTCCAGAACTAGCACAAGAGATTGGCTTCTACGGTCACGTTGAAGTTGAACACGTTAATGGTAAAGAAGTCCGTAAATGGGTTCCTGGCATGTCAGTGAAAGCAATGCCTTGGGACTTGCCAATCGTGGGCTATGAATCAGACACGGTTTACCCGCTGCGCCTTTGGGAATGTCAGGCAATTGCGCCATTCTCACTAGCAAGCTTCAACAATGGTGATTACTTTGAAGCTCAGCACTCACTGATTGATGCGGGTAACATTACAAAAGTTCTTTACCCGAATGACAACCACGAGAAAGGCAAAACTCTTCGCCTAATGCAGCAGTACTTCCACTCTGCGGCATCGGTTCGTGATATTTTGCGTCGCCATGAAGCGGCTGGTTTCGCGCTGGCGGATCTGCCTAAGCAAGAAACGATTCAGCTTAACGATACCCACCCAACGATTGCGATTCCTGAATTGATGCGCATTCTGATCGACGAAAAAGGCCTATCTTGGGATAAAGCATGGGAAATCAGTGCAAATACCTTTGCTTACACGAACCACACGCTACTTCCAGAAGCACTAGAGACATGGCCTGAGTCGCTAATCCAGCGCCTACTACCGCGTCATATGGAAATCATTTTTGAAATCAACCACCGCTTCCTACAAGAAGTTCGTCAGATGTGGCCTGGTGACGGTGAGAAGCAAGCGAAGCTTTCTATCATCCAAGAAGGTTTCAACCGCATGGTACGCATGGCAAACCTATGTGTGATTGGCTCTTACAAAGTGAATGGTGTAGCGGCGCTTCACTCCGAGCTAGTTAAGAAAGATCTATTCCCTGAATTTAACGAGATCTTCCCAGGTAAACTGACCAACGTAACAAATGGTATTACGCCTCGCCGTTGGCTGAAGTTCTGTAACCCAGGCCTATCAAACCTTATTTCTGACAAGATTGGCACCGAGTGGCCTGCGAAACTAGAACAGCTAGAAGGTATTGCGCAATACGCAACAGACGCTAAGTTCCAGAAAGAATTCATGGCGGTTAAGAAGCAAAACAAACAACGTCTTGCTGATTGGGTTCAAGAGAACATGGGTATCGAGCTAGACACTAACGCTATCTTTGACGTACAAATCAAACGTCTACATGAGTACAAGCGTCAGCACCTAGATTTGCTACACATTCTGTCTCTATACCATCGCATCATTAATGAACCTGGTTTCGAGTGCACGCCGCGCGTTTGTTTCTTTGCAGCGAAAGCCGCACCAGGTTACCACCTAGCGAAAGAGATCATCTTTGCTGTGAACAAGGTTGCTGAGAAGATCAACAATGACCCACGTATCGGCAACAAGCTAAAAGTGGTATTCATCCCTGATTACCGTGTAAGCATGGCAGAAATCATCATTCCAGCGGCTGACGTTTCTCAACAAATCTCGCTAGCGGGTAAAGAAGCGTCAGGCACAGGTAACATGAAGATGGCGTTAAACGGTGCACTTACTATCGGTACGATGGATGGTGCGAACGTTGAGATTCGCGAAGAAGTGGGTGACGAAAACATCTACATCTTTGGCCTAGATGTTGACGGAGTACAAGCAGTTAAAGCACAAGGTTACAACCCTTACGACTACTACCACGCGGATCCTCTACTGAAAGCGTCACTGGATTTGCTGGTCGGTGAAGAGTTCACACCGGGTCAACCGGGTCTGCTTCGTGCAACATTCGACAGCCTACTTGATGGTGGTGACCCTTACCTATGTTTGGCTGATTTTGCATCGTATGTTCAAGCGCATGAAGATATGGGCAAACAGTACAAAGACCAAGCTGGATGGGCTAAGAAAGCCATTCTCAATACTGCTTTGGTTGGCAAGTTCACATCAGATCGCTCGATTCGAGATTATGTGAACAACATTTGGAAATTAGAGTCAGTAAAACGCTAATTTGATAATAAAGCCAAGACCTAAGGGTCTTGGCTCTACTCTTTTAAACCATTAATTACCCTACATTTTGAAGGTATATGCAGTCCTTCGGAGAGAGCGATGAAAGAACAAAACGCATTAAAACAAGTCGCTGAAATGGCAAGAATTGCCGACAGCTACGTAAGCGCGTGGGGAGATGAAGCAAAAGTTGAGGACGAAACGATTCGTCACTTACTTGCGTCTTTAGGCTACGACGTAACCAATGATGAAACTCTTCTGCAATCGGCAGAGAAAAAGCATAAAAAAGATGTGCTTGAGCCGGTACTCGTTATTCGTGATGGTGAGCCCGTGGAAGTGGCGTTAAACCTTGGCGCGAGTGCTCGCGAAAGCGAATTCAGCTGGCAGCTGACGACTGAGCAAGGAGAGGTACTTGAAGGCTATCTTCAGTCTCAGATTGTACGCGATGAGCGTAAAGAGGGTGGCCCTTTAGTGTTTGCACTACCAAGCGATTTGCCTTGGGGTTACCACAAATTGACGATTATCCGTAAGCGTCGTAAGTCTCCATATGAGATGACGCTCATTGTTACGCCGAAAGCGTGCTTCAAACAAGCGGAAATCGAGCGTGGCAAGAAAATGTGGGGCCCAAGTGTCCAGCTTTACACACTGCGCACTCAGCACAACTGGGGTATGGGTGATTTTGGCGACCTGAAACAGCTGGTGGCTGATATTGCTTCTCGCGGTGGTGACTTTGTTGGTCTAAACCCAATTCATTCGCTGTTTCCAGCAAACCCTGAAGGAGCAAGTCCATATAGCCCATCTTCACGTCGCTGGCTAAATGTGTTGTACATAGATGTTAGTTCTGTTCCTGAGTTCTCTTTGAGTATTGAAGCGCAGCAAAAGGTCGGTAGTGCAGAATTCCAGCAACGCCTACAAAAAGCTCGCGACTCTCACTGGGTGAATTACACCGAAGTGTCTGAGCTTAAGATGAGCGTTCTACCGCTTCTATTTGATGAGTTCAAAAAGCGTCACTTAGACAAAAACAGTGAACGAGCGCAAGCATTCCTCGCTTTTGTTGAACAAGGCGGTGACAGCTTAGTTCACCAAGCAGCATTTGACGCGTTGCATGCGAAATTGCACGCAGAAGACAGCAATGTCTGGGGCTGGCCTGTCTTCCCTGAAGAATTGCGTAAGTTTGATAACGCTGAGGTTCAGAAGTTTATTTCGCAGAACCAAGATCAAGTGCATCTATACATGTACTTACAATGGGTTGCAGATTCTCAAATCAAAGAAGCGCAAGCCTTGGCGGAAGAGAAGGGCATGTCAGTGGGTTTATACCGTGACCTTGCTGTAGGTGTTGCCGATTCTGGCGCAGAAACTTGGGCTGATAACGGTAACCTTATTCTCGATGCAAGTATCGGTGCGCCGCCAGATATCTTAGGTCCATTGGGTCAAAACTGGGGCTTACCTCCGCTTAACCCGCAAGTGCTTAAAGCAACGAGTTATGATGCGTACATTCAACTGTTGCGTGCCAACATGAAACATTGTGGTGCACTGCGTATTGACCACGTTCTTGGACTGCTTCGTCTTTGGTGGATTCCAAAAGGTGAAAACGCGACTAAAGGCGCTTACATCTACTACCCTGTTGAAGATATGTTGGCGATTCTTGCGTTAGAGTCACACCGTCATCAGTGTTCAGTGATTGGTGAAGACTTAGGTACGGTCCCAGATGAGATTGTAGAGATTCTACGCGATGCAGGCGTTCACTCTTACAAGGTATTTTTCTTCGAAACGTCTGAAGACGATGGTGGCTTTATCTCGCCAGCCCATTACGCGGAGCAATCTATGTCTGCTCTGTGTACACATGATATGCCAACTCTACGCGGCTTCTGGCATTGCGATGACCTAAAAATGGGTCAGGAGTTGGGCTTGTATCCAGATGAAGAGCAACTTGAAGGTTTGTTTGCAAATCGCCTTGAGTGCAAACAAGGTATCTTGGACTCGGTGGCTTGGCATGGTTATCTGCCGGAAGGCGTAGGGCGTGATGCTCAATATGTGCCGATGGACTCTTACCTAGCGGAAGCGTTGCAATTGCATGTGGCTGCAGGCTCTTCGACACTACTAAGTGTTCAGCTTGAAGATTGGTTGGAAATGGATCAGCCTGTTAACATTCCAGGTACGGTTGATGAGTATCCAAACTGGCGTCGTAAGCTATCAATGAACCTTGATCAGGTCTTTGCGCAAGAAGGGGTTAACCGAATTGCTCACAAGCTTACAGAAGTCCGTGCTAAGGTAAGCAAATAGTCACTGAGTTTCACGGTTTACATAGAAAAGTATCGACTTAATCACTCTATGTAAAAGCGTAATTCAGTACACTTTCAGAACGCTATTTTAAGCCCGCAATGTATAGCGGGCTTTTTTATAAATTAGAACAATAATATCAACTTAGACTATGTGAAGGTTCATTTTGCTTGCTAACACCATGTGTTTAATTGGTGGTTTATATTGTCAGGATTTACTCATTCGCTACGCCAAGTCGATACAAGAAAGTTCGGTTAGGGAGAGATACATTTGAAAACGGCAATTCTGGATAAAAAAACGCAAGCGTATAACCAGCTTTCTCATGCAACGTTTGTTGACCCATTTTCCTTTTTAGGTCCATTTTTAGACTCCGACCAAGGCTCCCTTCGAGTATGGATGCCTGGAGCAGACACCGTCTCGTTACTGATTGATGGCGAGGAGCGTATAGAGTTAGAACGTGAAGATGCATCGGGCTTTGTTTTACCTGAGAAGCGCGATCTTCATTTCACTCATTACCAACTCGCGGTTAAATGGGGAGAGACTGAGCAAGTCTTAGACGACCCATACCAGTACCACAATATCTACGCTGAATATGATGACTTGCACACGCCGAAAGAGATGTACAAGCATATGGGGGCACAGTTCATCACTCTTGAACGCGACGGTAAGGCGATCTCTGGTACTCGTTTCCTCGTTTACGCTCCGCATGCAAGTGCATGTAGCTTAGTGGGCGATTTTAATCAGTGGGACGGCCGTCGTACACCGATGCAACGTTTAGATTATGGTATCTGGGGTTTATTTGTTCCTAATTTACCAGAAGGAACACAGTACAAATTTGAATTAAAGGGGCCAAATGGAGAAGGCTTACCGCACAAGGCTGATCCATGGGGTGCCCACTCAGAACAATATCCATCTTTTGCTTCACTGACTTATGATCATAGCCGTTATGAATGGCAAGATGAAAAGTGGCAGACGCGTCCTGTGACCGAAAAGCGCAAAGAAGCGCTCTCTTTCTATGAGTTGCACGCTGGATCTTGGCGCCGCGATGGCAATGGTGATTTTCTCAACTACCGCGATTTGGCAGACGAGTTGATCCCTTACTTGGTGGATATGGGCTATAGCCATGTTGAGTTAATGCCGGTATCAGAGCATCCGTTTTACGGCTCTTGGGGCTATCAACCTGTCGGATTGTTCGCCCCTACCAGTCGTTATGGCTCGCCAGACGATTTCAAATACTTTGTCGATCAATGTCACCAATCAGGTTTAGGGGTAGTGCTCGATTGGGTGCCTGCTCATTTCCCATCGGATGACCATGGTTTAGCAAATTTTGATGGGACTCCTTTGTTCCATGATCCAGACCCACGTCGCGGCTGGCACCAAGATTGGAACTCATACATCTATGATTTAGGTCGTGAGCATGTACGCCGCTTCCTTGTTTCAAATGCATTGTATTGGTTCGAACAATTCCACATTGATGGTATTCGTGTCGATGCAGTGGCTTCAATGTTGTATTTGGATTATTCACGCAGTCATGATCAGTGGATCCCCAATGTGGACGGTGGCAATGAAAACTATGATGCGATCGCGACATTGAAATGGATGAATGAGGAAGTGTACAAGTACTTCCCGAATGCGATGACGATTGCCGAAGAGTCGACGGCTTTCCCTGGTGTGTCGGCACCAACTTTTATGGGTGGGTTAGGATTTGGCTTTAAATGGAATATGGGATGGATGCATGATTCTCTTTCATACATTCAAGAAGATCCTGTTCATCGTAAGTACCATCACAACACCATCACTTTCCCTTTGGTGTATGCGCATAGTGAGAATTACGTTCTGTCGTTATCACACGATGAAGTGGTATATGGAAAAGGCTCTATCCACAATAAGATGCCAGGCGACGAATGGCAGCAGACCGCTAACCTGCGAGCTTACCTAGGCTATATGTATGCACAGCCTGGCAAAAAGCTCAATTTCATGGGCGCTGAAATTGGTCAAACGGCTGAATGGAATCATGATGATCAACTGCAATGGTTCTTGCTCGAGTTTGAGCGTCATCAAGGGGTTCAAGCATTAACGCGAGATCTCAACAAGCTCTACCGTGATGAGAAAGCGATGCATGAGCTTGACTGTGAACCTGCTGGTTTTGAATGGCGCCTTCAAGATGCGGCGGACGCATCAATTCTAGCCCATGAGCGTATCAGTGAAGATGGTGAGCGCATTCTTGTTATCAGTAACTTTACCCCGGTTCCACATGAATCTTTCCGTGTTGGTGTACCGACTAAAGGGCAGTATCAGTTGCTGTTAAACACAGATTCAGCCAGTTACCACGGCAGTGACTTTGAAGTACTAACAGTTGCGCAGTCTGAAGAAGTGGAAAGTGAAGGGCTACCTCAATCACTTTCACTGCGTCTACCACCTCTAGCGACGGTGTTCTACAAGCTTAGTTAACCAAACAGTCCTATAGGAATGTAATGAAAAGCCCGACTTTGAGTCGGGTTTTTTTGTCTGTTAATTGTACATATTTCAGTTCGATTGATATCTCTGTCACCAACTTGCACGACAACGAGGCACTACTTCACAGTGTTTGCTCGCTTGTTGTTCTATATTTCCCGTTATTAGTCCGTGTTTACTTATTTTTGATCTTATAACTGAGAATTTATAAAAACACTGTTCAGAATAGGGTTGAAATTCTAGCATTGAACTCTAGAATGCCTAAAAAACACTGTTCATAATTGAGCAGAACTTAAGGAAGCACATTTGAAATCGGCACTTAGACCGATAACTCACACGGATTGTTTTGTCTAATTTAAGGTACAAACAATGAAAAAACTACTATTGCTGGGGTTATGCGCTGCACCTGTTGTCGCCTCTGAGTTGCAAGTCTCTGTCGATCTACTTGAAGGTACGTATGTCGGTGAGTCTAAGTATTACTACGATTTACCATACAGCGATTTGCCAGGATTCTATCACGAAAAGAACAGCGTCGAGTGGGGCGTAGGTATTAAATACATTCATGATTTTGAAGATTGGGATCTATTTACCAAGTTCTCTATGGGGGATTCAGAACTGCGTCACTCCCATACGTGGGAAACTGGTGCACGCTATCGCTTAAATGAGAGCCACTGGTTTAGCGCACGTTGGAAGGGCACGTTTGCTAAAGAAGAATACCAAATTGAAGATCGCGTCATCGATCCAGAGCATCAAAACTCTATCACGAATGGTGAATGGGCGATGTGGGCTATTGGCCGTTATCAGTACAACCTACAATCAGATTTTGACTTGCCTTTGTATGTAGGTTTTGAAGCCGCTACAGACCTGAATGATCCTGCTTTGATGCAAGATAAGCTTGCTGGTTTTGTTGGTGTCCGTTTCGATAAATACTTTGCAGAAGTGAGAGCGGGAGAGGATTTGATTTTCGCAACACTTGGCTTAAGTTTCGATATGTTCAAAGATGAATAGCGAATTTCCGCTAACGCTGTGAGTAGCTAGAAAGCAGGGTAAAGCTTCCAATGTGGGAGCTTTTTTCTTTTCTCCCCATTAAGTTAACAGAAGTAGGATAGCGCAGAAGCTATGGTAGGCGTAATTCAACAAGGAGTGTCAAATGGAACCGAGAGTTAGCATTATCACATTAGGTGTTGAGAGCTTAGAGCGATCTTTTCAGTTTTATTCGAAGCTTGGTTTTCAATCTTCAAAGAGTCCTGAAGACGGCATCATATTTTTCAAAACGGGTGGTGTCTGCCTTGCGCTCTATCCTCTCGCTGCTTTGGCTGAAGATGTATCACCCGATATGAATTCGAAACGACAGGGGTTTAGTGGGGTGACCCTTGCTCATAACACACGAAGTAAGCAGGAAGTGGATGATATATTGGCGCTCGCAGTAGATGCAGGTGCGACATTAGAAAAACAAGCTCAAGATGTTTTTTGGGGTGGTTATAGCGGTTACTTTTCAGACCCTGATGGGTATTTATGGGAAGTGGCTTATGGAGATTGTTGGGAGTTCAATCCTGACGGCTCGCTTGTGATTGATTAGGTTGTGCGTGTGTCTTTACTATCGATTCATCATGTAGCGATTATCTGCTCTGATTATGAGGTTTCTAAGCGCTTTTATACAGAAATACTCGAATTAGAAGTTATCGCTGAAAACTATCGTGCAGAGCGAGATTCATACAAACTGGATCTCGCTCTACCTGATGGAAGTCAAATAGAACTGTTTTCATTTCCCAACCCACCTAAGCGCCCTTCAAGACCAGAAGCTCAGGGTTTAAGACACTTGGCATTTCAGGTCGAGTCTGTCGAGCACTATGCGCGTTATTTAGTGGAAAAAGGGGTGAGTGTTGAACCGATTCGTATTGATGAGTTCACGGATAAGCCGTTTACCTTTTTCCAAGATCCGGACGGCTTACCCTTAGAACTCTATCAAGCTTAATTGAGCAACTTCTGTTTAATCACGCTGAACACGCCAGCCTCTGCATTACTTGGGGCGGAGAATCGAGCCGTCTCTTTTACCACTGGGTGGGCATTCTCCATCGCGTATGAGTGGAAACTTGCTTTCAGCATCTCTAAGTCGTTTAGGTAATCGCCAAAGCTCATCGTCTGCTGATGAGTAAATTCAAGCGTTTTTTGTAGGTGCTCAATCGCGGCCCCTTTAGACGCTTGAGCATTCATAACATCAAGCCAAATTTTTGCACTCACCACGACTTGGTGTGTTGTGCCAAATGCTTGGCTAAATGATGGATAAACTAAACTCTCTGAGCCTCCAAAGTGGCAGATTGCTACCTTAATAAAATCATCTTCCACTTTTAGAAGATCTTCTACGTACTCGCATCGGTGGTAGTATTTGGCAAACTCCGCCAAAGCTTTAGGATCTTGTGTTTCGATATAGGCTGATTTCTTGCCACATAAGACGATTTGAGCACCGTCGATTGACCGAGCAAGCTCAATAATATCTTTGATAGAAGGTTTATCAATTTCGCAGCTATAGAGCTCTTTTCCCTTGTGCATGACCAGAGTGCCATTTTCAGCAACGAACATCATGTCGTTTTTCACCGGAGCAAAGGTTTCTAGCAAGCTGTAGTATTGTCTGCCTGACGCTGCGGCAAAAATGATCCCCTTTTCTTCAAGCTGGCGATACATCTCGAAAAATTCTGGGTTAAGTTGGCTATTTTCATCAAGTAGTGTGCCATCCATATCGGCAGCAACGAATTTAATATCTGGTTTTGACATAGTGTTTTGGTGTGAGTCAGAGGACTTCGTTAATTGGGTCTCAGCGTGTACGTTACCTGAGTTTGCCAATTGCTCAAGTGATTTGGCTCAACGAAAGCAAAAATGCCTTACGATCGTGACCGTAAGGCATTGGGTATTCTCAGTGACACAGATATGAACTGCGTTATTTATGAGCACATAGTGTGGTTGTTACCAGAACTGCCACCACTTTTTACTGTTTTCTTCACGTTTCTCTTGGCCTTTTTCTGACCCTTTGCCGTCTTCTTTGCGTTCTTGTTCTGCTTTTTTCGCTTTTTGTTTATCTATCCCTTTGGGTTTCGACTTTTCATCGTCGAGATCTTTATCGAGCTTGTTTTTTTGCTTTTTAAGCTTCTCTTTTGCATCTTTGATCTCTTTGGCTTTATCTTCGAGCTCTTCAATCTCATCTTCGATCTTTTGCTTGTTTTTGCCTTTGGCTTTTTTCAGTTTGTCCCGTTTATCTTTAAGCTCTTCATCGAGTTGTAATTCGTAGTCTTCTAAATCTTGGCTAAGACGCTGAGCTTCGGCAAAGGTTTTTACCTCTTCTAAGTTGGGTTTACCTTTTCCTGCCCACTCAGGTTTAGTTGCAAAAGAGGCTGAGCTAGCTAATGCGAGAGATAGCGCTAAGGCAATTGTGGTCGCTTTCATATTAAATCCTTTTAAAACCGAAATTGTCTCTATCAATCTAATCTAATGGAATGCCGTTCGCAACAGTTCAGAACGGGAGAAATAAAAAAGCGAGCCGCTAAGTTCTCCCCCGAATAACTTAGTGGCCCGCGAAGCTAAATTGCTGAAATTAGCGATTTAGAAGTTGGTGTTTAGGAAGCAACACCTTGATTTTTTTAATTTGGTTATCCCGTTTAAAGTAGCTTATCGATAAATGATGACTTTGCTATGAGCTTCCCAATTCATGGTACTGATGGCGCGTCGATGCTTGTTGATCGCTTAAAGGTAAGACTGGCGAAGGGCATATATAGCTTTACAATCGAGTTCGTTAAACCGGGAGCAGAGCTGGAATCGTTTTATCTCAATCAGCTATAAAGTGTGATGTTTGAACCGCGCAAGCCTTTGTAGAAATACAAAGGCTTTTTTATTAAGTGAACTGTAACTTACTCTGGATCTATCTGGGTTTTGGCTCAATATATGCGCGTTGAACTATTCGTACCATGGATACAATTGATAGTCAGGAGGTGGTATGAATAGTAAAAGAAAAGCGCTAGTGGCGGGGATTGTTTTTGGCTTCTCGTTGTTGATGATGCAGCTGGATGTGGGCGGCATTTTTATGTTTCTTATCTCGGTTATGTCTTTCTTTACTTGCGTACTACAAGGGGTCATGCACTTGATGGGATACAAAGATGGTGATGCGTTTCGTGTGTATGAAGATTCGGAGAAGATTGAAGCTCAAGCATTGGCAAATTTCGTCAAAGATAAGAAAGAGTGTCAGCAGGATCACAAGCGAAGCAGATAATATCGCAATGCCAGTCGAGGACAAGCATTGCGATAGGGGAAGGGCTGGAGTCGAAGTTAGGAAACCTTATCTAGCTTTGGGCTTGGGTCATTTTCCTCTTCACTGCTGTCTGAAAAAATCTCGGCAACAGCACTACGCTCTAATGCGCCTTGCAGATTGCCATCATCATCGACCACAGGAAGAGAGTAGTCACTAGAAATACTCTCCATCAACACTTCTTCGATCACTGCATCTGGAGATACAGCTGGCACTTCCTCATAGATGTCTTGGCAGATTTCATCTTGAGCATCAGATTTAGCCGCATCCAACAGGCCTTCTTTGGTCAGCACGCCCTGGTAGCCGTCCTCAGTCACATGATAGGCATAATCTTGTTTGATACCTTTCATTTGAGCGATGGCTTCTTGAATCGAATTTGCAGTAATACGTGACGCTGGTGGGTTCATGACTGTTTCCACTGTCAGTGCACGGGCGCGATTCACATCTTTAACGAATGCTTCGACATAGTCGTCGGCTGGATGGAGAAGTATTTCATCCGGGGTACCCTGTTGTACCAACAATCCGTCTTTTAAAATCGCAATGCGATCGCCAAGGCGTAATGCTTCATCCAAGTCATGGGTAATAAATACGATGGTTTTGTGTAGCTTTTCTTGTAGCTCGATTAACTGGTCTTGCATTTCACTGCGAATCAAAGGATCTAATGCAGAGAAAGCCTCGTCCATTAGCAAGATCTCTGCGTCAGTACACAGTGCTCTCGCTAAGCCAACTCGTTGCTGTTGGCCTCCGGAAAGTTGAGATGGGTACTGATTCTCATAACCTTTGAGCCCAACCGTTTCGAGCCACTGATTGGCTTTTTCGGTACGCTCTGATTTTGTCATCCCTTGGATTTCTAGTCCGTAGGCGACGTTATCGACCACAGTGCGGTGTGGTAAAAGGCCGAAACGTTGAAAGACCATCGACATCTTTTTACGACGAAATAGCTCTAACTCTTGTTGGTTGAGCTGCATTACGTCAGTTCCCTCAACTAAGATTTTCCCTTCAGTTGGGTCAATTAGTCGGTTGAAGTGGCGTATAAGGGTTGATTTGCCTGACCCCGATAACCCCATGATGACGAAAATCTCGCCTTTGTTGATCTTCAAATCAATTTCTTTAAGACCAACCGTATGTCCCGTTTCTGCTAAAACTTGGTCTTTACTATCACCACGCTTAACACGCTCCATTACTGACGCAGCTTTGGGGCCAAATACTTTGTAAAGACCACTGATTTCAATAAGAGGTTTAGTCATGCTTCAGATCTCCTAGGTGAGCCTGCGTTCTTTTCGCGTAGGCCTGAGACGCGCGGTCAAATAGGATAGCCAGCGCAACGATAGCAAAACCATTGAGTAGGCCAAGAGTGAAGTATTGATTGGTAATGGATTTCAGCACGGGTTGGCCAAGTCCTTTCACGCCAATCATTGATGCGATCACGACCATAGAAAGCGCCATCATAATGGTTTGGTTAATACCTGCCATGATGGTCGGCATTGCTAGAGGCAACTGAACGCCAAACAGGCGCTGCTTTGCGCTCGCCCCGAAGGCTGTTGAAGCTTCAAGTACTTCTTTATCAACCAGTCGAATTCCCAAGTTGGTTAATCGTATCACTGGTGGAATGGCATAAATAACCACAGCGATTAAGCCTGGGATCTTACCAATACCAAGGAGCATTACGACCGGAATCAAGTAAACAAATGCGGGCATGGTCTGCATGATATCGAGCATTGGAGTGACGGTAGATTGGATACGATTAGAGCGCGCCATCGCAATGCCGATAGGAATGCCCAACACGATAGAAAGCATTGTACAGACGGTGATAATGCTTAGGGTTCGCATGGTATCTTCCCACATACCAAAATAGCCGATCAGCAAGAGGGATACTAAGCAACCAACCCCTAATTTCCATGAACGACTTGCTAGGTAAACTAGACCAGTACATACAGCGAGTGTGATGATCCAGGGGGTCGAAATTAGGAGTTTTTCAAACCAAACAAGGAATGAAAGGAGTGGATCAAAGAAAGACTCAATCATGTCGCCATATTCACGTGAAAAATCGCGGTAGGCGCCATCTAATGTTTTGCGTATGGCTCTAAGATCTGAGCGATCCATTTCAGGAAAGCTACTGAACCAGTTATCGTTAGACATCTATAAATTCCTTTTATTCTCCTTCGCCAATGCGATGTCAATGGCGAAGGAGTACATCTTCAGTTTAGCGCTTCGTGCGCAAACCAGGATTAAAGTGCTTGCTTAACTTTATTGGCGACCTCAGGGCTCACCCAAGCTTGCCAAATTTGAGGGTAGTCTTCTAGGAAGTGGAACATTGCTTCTTCGCCGTCCGCTTGGTTATCTTCCATCCATGCTAGGAGACGGTTCATATCTGCATTGGTGAAGCCACGCTTACTGAAGTAGTCATAGGCTTCTGGTGCTCGTGTAGCGAACTCTTCTGTTGTAATGGTATGGACTGGCGAAGGTGGATACATGGTCGGTTTAGGATCGGCACATTCCGATTGCGTAGTGCAGTTAACGAATTCTTCTTCATTTACACCACTGCCAAAGTCAACTTTGACCATCTCATACTTGCCCAGCACTGCGGTTGGGGCCCAGTAATAACCAAACCAAGCTTCACCACGTTCGTTGGCTTTCGCGATAGCGCCTGAAAGGCCAGCACTCGAACCAGGATCAACCACAGCAAAGCCTGCATTATCCAAGTTCATAGCATTGAACAAGTTACCCGCACTGATCTGACAGTTCCAGCCCGCCGGGCAAGTGTAGAACGCAGATTTATCAGGGTCTTCCGGGTGCTCAAAGAGCTTAGCATGCTTTTTAACCCCTTCAATCGTTGCAATTTCTGGGTACTGCTTCACTAATGCCGCAGGAACCCAAAAACCTTCTTCACCACCATCGACCAGTGATTTCCCGGCATAACGTAGTCGCTTGTCAGCTACACCTTTGTCTAGTGCGTCTTTAAGGCTGTTTGACCAAAATTCAGGTGCGACATCAGGTTGGCCTTTTTCAATCATTGAAGTCCCTGTTGGCATGGTGTCACCAGGGATTAACTCGGCATCACAACCGTAACCGTGTTCAAGAATAAAGCGGTCAATATTGGCGATAACGGTTGCAGAGTTCCAGTTCATATCTGCAATGGTGACTTTGCCACATTCGCCAGCTTGTGCATTTAGAGCGGTTGCGCTCAGGACGAGCAATGCTGCCGTTTTTACTCTCATCATAATTTCCCTTTTTAATGAATGCCTTATAAAAATAGAGATCTAATGATTAGAGTTCAAATGAAATTTTGTTGATTGTGAGGTTAAATTGGCTGATTTGCTGACTTTATTGCTGGTTTGTACCTCCTTTTTACGAATTTTTTGTTTTTTATAACGACTTTATTAATGTCTGATGGATTGTTTTAATTTGAGTTCGAACTATTTATTAATCAGCTGACCATACATTTTTAATATCCGGCCAGCCCCAGTTAGTTAACTCGACGTCTTTTAGGAGACCATGAAAACGTAAGGTTTGGCGGTGATGGAAGAGTGGAGTTAGCCAATATTGGTTGATTAACGCTGACGCAATTGGCTCTAGCTCATTGAGATAGTCGCTAAGTGGGGTTTCCGACCTAAGTTTGTCCAAAGAGTGAGTTAGCCACTCTTTGCTTTCATGGCCAATACAGCTTTGTAAAACAGGGTTGTGATAAAGGCTATTGAACGCAGATGCATGGCGGTTATCATCTAAATTGATGTTGGTAAGAATAAGAGACTCACTGAGCTTCCCATCCATGGCTAACTGGTTAAGGTCCCTAAAAGAGTATGTGTTGACTGTTACCTGCGTGCCTTGCTGCTCTAACACTGACTTTAATGCCAAGGCACAATTGCGCAGTGCCGTATAATCGTAGACAGCGATTGAGATGTTCTCCGGCAGCGCGACTTGAGGCGCGTCTGGCCGTATGATCTTATGCCAAATCGGCAGCATATTTAACGCAATTTCACAGCCAAACAAGGTATTGGTCTTTTCTAGCTGCTGTAAGATCTTATCTGCACTAATAAAGCTCGAAAGATAACGCCGTTGGCTATCATCCAGCATCGATGGAGACTGTTGATTAAACAGCACGAATAGGCAGCCATCTTCAATTCGGGATTGTTGTGTTGCTTTCTTTTCAACAGCTTCAACGGCGTGTGAAAGATAGTAATTGCATCCAAGATCTTGAGCTTCTGGTTGGTTGGTCTCTATTTGCTTTTCAACCAATTCTTGTTCATCCAATTGCCATATCGTCACTTGGTCAGTGAGTGCTCGACAGGAATAATAGTGTTCAAATGCATCTAAACACAGCCGCTCTTGCGAATGCTCTCTTACCGAAAACGCGCCACTGCCTACCACTAATTTAGAGTTAGGTTTATCGAGTTGTTCAGGTGGTTGAATGCCGTATTTTACTCCAGAAAGCAGCCCACCAAAGCCTTTGTCTTGAATAGCGAGCTTGAATACCACTTTGTTGGGCAGTGGAGCCGTGACCTCAACTAAGTGGGCCATTTCACTTTGGTAATGTGGTAGCTGCTTTAGTCGATTGAACAAGGTCGCAATACTGGGAGCATCTATTGGAGCGCCATCGTGAAAGGATAAACCTGGACGTAGGTAGAATGTCCACTCATTGGTCGATGGCTCATAACGCCAATGGTGCGCCAACTGCGGTTCAAGCTCACCATCCGAGTTACTCGAGACTAAACAGCAGTAGATTTGACGTAACAGGTAACGCTCACTTGAACGTTGGAGGTGGTGGGGCACAAGTCTTTCAAAAGGACGTTTGTACGTTAGCTGAATGTGTAGTTGCCCCTCTCGCATCGTCGCTCCGGATGTACTTTGGAGCAAGCGGCCAAATGCTTGTTGGTCATCATCTAATATATTGAGGGCTTTTTCATATTTGCCCTGTTGAATGCGTATTGCGGCGAGCTGCTGTTTTAGTTCATCTAGTGGATGAGATAAGAAGAGCGTCGAACGTTGATTTCTGCCCACTTTGGGTGTCCATGTTAGCCAACCGAGCTTTTGCATTTCATTGAGCAGGTTACGTGCATGACGAGTACTGGTAAACAGTGAATCAGCGACTTGTGGAAGCGAGGTTTTGACATTCTGCTTAGCTCCAAGAGGTGCAAGGCGAGAGTAATAACGGAGCAGAGTGAGATCAGACACAACAGTACCTTCAATATAGAAAATGTTTGAATATTTTGTTCCTTATTTTACGCGATTTCTGTGGATTGTGGTCGAAATTGGTCAATTTATGCTGCAAATAGGGAATGTTTTTCCTATTTATGGTGAGTTTTATTGGTCCTATTTTATTGGGATAATACCAGCGTGGTTTAATCCACACCGAGCGCTGGTTGGCAATGTGCTCCTGATACCCCCACGATCATATCAACCAGTGCTCACTCATTGATAAATTGCGAACAAATGTTAAACAGTGAGATAGAGCACTCACTCTAGGTTTGAGCAAGCAAGACTTTCAGGGAATTTATGACTAATATTACCCGTGAAAATTAACAAACGCTGGCTAGAACATGGAAAGAGTTGTTGACCTCAATCGTTGGCAGAAAGAACACATCAAATCGGAGCATGAACTGAAGCAATTATTTAACGAAGTTAGTGCTTGCTACCAGTCTTTACCATACCCAGACTATGGTACTAGAATTGAACAGTTGGAGCTTTTGAAAAGCGCTCTATTGAGTAAGCAACAGGAGTTGATTGATGCTTTGAGTCAGGACTACGGCTTTCGTAGTCGGTTTGATAGTTTGATTTGTGATATTTTGCCCGCCGTTTCTCATATTAACTACACCATTAAGCACCTTAAAAAGTGGATGAGGCCTAGTCGACGTTCGGCTGGTCTTTTGCTGAGCCCATCTTCCGTTAAGGTTGAATATCAACCGCTTGGGGTTGTAGGAATCATTGTTCCTTGGAACTTTCCTATCGTATTGAGTATTGCGCCCATTGTGACGGCCATCGCTGCTGGTAATAGAGTGATGGTGAAATTGAGTGAACATACTCATCATACCAACCAGGTGTTGAGCCAGATTTTTGTTCAGCTAGATAAGACCATTTATCCGATAGAAGGTGAAGCCGAAATCGCGAGCCACTTTTCTCAGCTGCCATTCGATCACCTTTTGTTTACTGGTTCAACTCAAGTGGGGCGGTTAGTCGCTCAAGCAGCGGCAAAGAATCTCACACCCGTTACCTTGGAACTAGGTGGTAAATCGCCCGCGATTATTGATGATGACATCGAGCTGATCCGGGCCGTTGATGCGGTTATGCTAGGTAAATCGGTCAATGCTGGCCAAATCTGTGTTGCGCCAGATTATGTTCTTGTGCCTAAAGGGAAAGAGCTGACCTTTATTCGACTCTATTTAGAGCGTTTTAAGTCTTTGTATGTCGACAAAAATAGCGCTGAGTCAGTAACCCAAATCATTAATGATGCACAACACCAGAGATTGACTGACCTATTGGAAGATGCCAAAGCACGCGGCGCAGGCATACACACCATTGACGGTGTCGAAGTGTCAGGTAGAAGAATGTTGCCCCACTTGGTGACGGGTATTACTGAAGATATGTTGCTAATGAAGCAAGAGATCTTTGGCCCAATCCTACCTGTAATCGGCTATCGACATCTAAATGAGGTGTTTGCTTACATTAACTCTAAGCCTCGGCCGTTAGCTCTGTACTTAATGTCAGATGATAAGTTGCTCCAGCGTCAAGTCATCGAGCAAACCCATAGCGGTGGGGTCGCGATTAACGATACATTGCTGCACGTGGCTGCAGAAGATGCTCCTTTTGGTGGAGTCGGAGATTCTGGCTTAGGCCACTACCATGGTATTGAAGGTTTTATGGCCTTCTCAAAAGCCAAAACGGTTCTTACGACACCGAGTTGGCTACCGAGAAGTCGTTTGATTCTCAAGTTCAGAAAGCTTGCACAAACTGCTCTGAGCAAATTATTTATACGCTAATGCCTATTTAACGCTGCTCTCAGGTTCAATGAGAGCAGTTCGTTTCCTCACACTTGAGCCTGAAAATACTCTTTCGCAAAATCAATAAACAGTTTTAGTCGTTTGGGCTGATACCTATCTCTGTGGTAGATCATCGAGAAGTCGACACTAGGTACGCGCCACTGTTCAAATACTTCTACGAGTTGGTGTTGAGTGAGCTCGTTTTGGCAGTAGATGAGTGGTACACGAATGATACCGCGATGATTGAGCGCACCTTTAACCAATACGCGTCCATTCTTACACTGGAGGTGACCTGAAACATGGAGGTCGTAGCTCTTACTTGTCTCGACGTTTTCAAAGCTCCAGCGTTTGACTGAGCCTGTTAAACACTGATGCTCGATCAACTGTTTCGGGTGCTCTAGGCGGCCCAATTGCTTGAGGTACTGTGGGCTAGCTAATGTGCCCATTTCGATGTCCATCAATTTACGTGCGATAAAACCAGCATCTTCAAGTTTCCCCATTCGAAAGGCGATATCAAAATCGTCTTCGATCAGATCGATACGGTGACTACTAAAATCTAGGTTAATCGATACGAGAGGGTGCTGTTGCATGAAGTCGGCCGTCATTTGCGCAACTAACTCTTCTCCGAGATATCCCCCAACGCAGTTGACTTTGATCTCCCCTTGTAAAGTCTCGATATCTTCGACTGCAGCAAGGAGAGCCTGATCGATTTCCTCTAGCGCCTTTTCACACTGCTGGTAAAAAAGTCTTCCGGCATCGGTCAGCTTTAGCATTCGAGTTGTTCGAATCAACAGTGTTACCCCCATTTGCTTCTCTAGCTGGCTGATTTGTCGAGATACATGAGAGCGAGATACATCAAGTGCTTCTGCCGCCTTAGTAAAGTTACCCAGTTGGGCAATGAGTACGAATGAACGAATATCTGTGAGGTTAACTTGATTGAGCATTGTATTATTCCACGACCAGTGAACGGTACTTATTGTTGCACTATGGAAACAGTGTTTCAACTAAAGTGATATATATCAACAAAAATCTATTCATTAATATACCTCTATCGCAGCGCAATGGGCTGTAAGAAGAAATTTTTAGAGGAATGAATCAATGAAAAAACTAATCGTAATTACAGGTGCAAGTTCTGGTATTGGTGAAGCGATCGCGCGTCGATTAAGCGATGCGGGCCATCCTCTGCTGCTTCTTGCACGTCGTGTTGAACGCTTAGAAGCACTAGGTTTACCAAATACAATGTGTGAACACGTTGATGTCACGGACAAAGCGACTTTTGAAGCTGCGATCGCTAAAGCTGAGCAGAAGTTTGGTCCTGTTGATGGAATCGTTAACAATGCAGGTGTGATGCTATTAGGTCAAATCGATACTCAAGACGCTTCTGAATGGAAACGTATGTTTGATGTAAACGTAATTGGTCTACTTAATGGTATGCAAGCGGTTCTTTCTCCTATGATGGAGCGAAATAGCGGTACGATCATTAACATCAGTTCTATCGCTGGTAAGAAAACATTTCCTAACCATGCAGCTTACTGTGGCACTAAGTTCGCTGTACACGCTATCTCTGAAAATGTTCGCGAAGAAGTGGCATCAGCAAATGTTCGTGTAACGACGATTGCACCAGGGGCGGTAGAGACAGAGCTTCTTTCTCATACAACATCTCAGGAAATCAAAGATGGCTACGATGATTGGAAAGTGGATATGGGGGGCGTATTGGCGGCCGATGATATTGCACGAGCAGTAGAATTTGCCTACAACCAACCACAAAATGTTTGTGTGCGTGAAATAGCATTGGCACCGACTAAACAGCAACCATAATTTCAATAGTTTAAAAAAACGGTCAGTCTTCACTGGCCGTTTTTGTTTATGTGCGATTTTACCTTTGAAGTAATAGGTTTATTATCTATAACTTATATATGTTCTTTGGTGCATATGTGGGTAAACATGGAAAATACCAAGTTAAAGGAAAATACAGAGGTTATTCAGCTAGATGAGCACTCTAAACCGCAAGAACCGAATGCATGTATAAAGTATGGTGAAGACGTTTTTGCTAATTTGACGCCTCTTTGTGAGGTTGCGTGTATCGTGACCACACCAACTAAAAAAACGCTTAAATGTAGAACAAAGTACATTGGTATGCATTCTAATAACGTTCTACTGCTAGAAATGCCGGATGTGACTGCCCAGGAACTGGCTGTTTTTATGAATCGTGGTTATCAAATCCAAGCGTGTGTTGTGGGTGATAAAGGAGAGGGGGCCAGAATCTATTTTAAGAGTAAGATCGAATACGTATTAAATGGTGGCGGCTCAGGCATATTGTTAGTGACATTGCCAAAAGCAACCCAAATTGTTCTTGGCTTGAGGGAAAGTGCAAGGCTTGAACTAACACTAGACGCAATCTTAGACCCCGATGGCCATCGTTACCTATGCCAAATTCGTGATATCTCACGCTCTGGATGCCTCATTGTGCTAGACAGAATGACAAGTAACTATCGAGTAGGGAATCTAATCACCTTAGCGTTACTCACCGAAGACTTCCAAACGCCTAAAGCCTTAAGGGCAATCATTAAGAACGTTGAGCACACAAGCCAATATAAAAAGTATGGCGCTCAGTTTGAGCAATGTTCTATCGAGTACGTAAAAACGTTAATTGAAAAGTTGAGCTTTTGCCATATCCAACAAAAGTTCGAGTTGTAACGAAGGCCGCGTTCTTTAATCTTGATGTAAGGAAATACACTATAATAAAGGTGAACGGAGCTGGTTACAGCCTGAGGGAGGGTGAGGTATGGAACTACGTAATGAAAAAGGCGAAGTCACTCGAGTTGCTGACAATCTAACAATTAAAGAAGTGTTGGAAATGGGCTACACAATTGACTTGTGCGATGAAGCTTATGACCCAAATGAACACTGGAGTGCGCATTCTTCTCAAGTGGGTGAGCGTTCAGAATTCCCTGAAAGTTAAATCCTAGTTAAGCCCAATAAAAATCCGAGCAATATGCTCGGATTTTTTTGATTTAGGGCTCTAACTGATTAGAAACCTTTGATGTTCTCTGCTTCTAGCTCAGTGAAGTACTTAACTGTCTTAACTTTTAGCTCTTGAGTTGCAGGCTCATCACATACAATCACTGATTTAGGGTGTAGCTGAAGTGCAGATACTGTCCAAAGGTGGTTCACTGAACCTTCAACTGCTGCTTCTAGTGCTAGAGCTTTGTTGTGGCCTGTTACTAGGATCATGATCTCTTCAGAATCAAGTAGAGTACCTACACCAATAGTTAGAGCGTACTTAGGTACTTGGTTGATATCGCCATCAAAGAAACGAGAGTTTGCAATGCGAGTATCTTCAGTCAGTGTCTTGATACGTGTGCGTGAAGATAGAGAAGATGCTGGCTCATTGAATGCAATGTGACCATCGTTACCTACGCCACCCATGAATAGGTTGATACGGCCGTAAGATTTGATTTTATCTTCGTAGCGTTTGCATTCTGCTTCGTTATCCGCAGCGTTACCATCAAGAAGGTTGATGTTTTCATCTTGGATATCGATGTGGTTGAAGAAGTTGTTGTACATGAAAGAGCGGTAAGACTCTGGGTGATCAGCTGGGATGCCGATGTACTCATCCATGTTAAAAGTAACTACGTGCTTAAAGCTAACTTCGCCAGCTTTATGCATTTCGATAAGCGCGTTGTAAGTTGCTAGCGGAGTACCACCAGTTGGTAGACCTAGAACGAATGGACGTTCTGCAGTTGGGTTGAAGTCGTTAATACGCTTAACGATGTGTGCTGCTGCCCACTTACCTACTTGTGCTGCTTGGTTTAACGGGATAAGTCTCATTTTTTGCCCCTAAGTATTAGAATTTATGATGCTCTGAAACATTAATTCGCATTATAAAATAAGTTTTTGCGATCTTCTATTGTTTTCGGTCAAATTTTCGCGATTAATTTGAGACTTGCTTATTGTTTCATCAGTTAATCGTTGTCGTTTATGAGTTTACGAGCCATGTTAGGTTAACAACATTAATTAATTTTCTGCGTTAATTTTCAACTCATTGCATGGAATAAGCGATAAGAGGCACAATGCGTGTTGAAGTAAACTAGCTTTAAGCGATGTAGTGATAAATAAGGTATGATGTAAGGGCTCAACTTGTTGGGTTTTCGGTCGATAAACAAATGCTGAAGAAAAACAAAGAAGTCTGAATGAATATTATAGGTATCGCGATAGGGATAACTGGTCTGCTGCTGCTCTGCATGTTTTTGTGGATGCTGGCGCTATCAGTACGCAAAAAGCGTCTTGAACAAGAACGCAAAGAAAGAGAGATCGCGTATCGAAAAGCTCTGGAAAAGAATCGTAAGCAAGAACGAGAAGAGCGTATCTACAAAGCTGAAGGCGGGCACATTCCAACGATTCTGTTCTTGGCTAAAGAAGCTGAACGAAGTAAACCTAAAGAGGCGCTGTATTGGTATACCAAGGCGGCGAAATTAGACAATGTTAGTGGTATGTACGGCATTGTCCGCTTAAGTGCCAAAATGCAGCAAGATGTGGTTCTCAAGGAGCAATCGAGGTTTTGGCAAACTTGCATAGCGGCAGCGGAAGGCAGTCTTCCGCATAAATTTGAGATGGGGGTCGCCTTATTTCATGGCCGCGGGACAGAGCAAGATCAGCATAAAGCCATTAAAGTATTGAAGTCGGCGAGCGCTCAAAATCATATCGAATCGATGATTTTTTTGGGTGATTGGTACGTGTCGGAAAACAATAGTAATCCAGAACCTAATTTAGCTATCGAATATTACAGGCGAGCGGCTCAACTCAGAAGCAATGAGGGTCGAATGAAACTAGGGATGAGCTACATTAAGGGTATTGGTGTTCCGACTGATCACGCAATAGGGTGCTATTGGCTTGAGCGAGCGGCCGAGAAAGGTCACTTAGATGCCATGTACCTGGCGGGAGAAGTTTGGATGGACTATCGACCAAACGGCAATGCTATTGCGTATATTTGGCTCTTCCTAGCAAGCCAGTTAGGGTATGAAAGGGCCAAACCCCTCCGTGACAGAGTCGCACTAAATATTGGCGTTGATACTGTGGTGGGCTTACAGGGACTAAGCAAACCAATGATGAAGAAGATTAGAGAAAATAAAGTAAGCAAACATTCCATCATCAAAGCCCTGAACAAGCTTTACAAGCGCAATATTCCACTTATTGAGCAGGCTCCTGTTGAAACAAGGGAACTAGAAACTACCGAACAGCAGGCTGTGGGGGGAGGTGTTGAAGAGGTGGCTGAGCAGACTTTAGGTGAACAACAAGAGCCAGCTAAAATAGACTTTAGCCAATCTCCGATGGATAAACACTAGATACAAAAATGGCCTCTAAATTAGAGGCCATTTTTATTAAGCTTTTGCTTCGTTTTGCTTTGATTTGCAAACGGCTGCGGTAAACACAACATCTGTAGAGCTGTTCAATGCCGTTTCGGCTGAGTCTTGAACCACACCGATAATAAAGCCGACAGCGACAACCTGCATCGCAATTTCATTTGGAATACCAAATAGTCCACACGCAAGGGGAATAAGCAGTAGAGAACCACCTGCGACACCCGATGCCCCACATGCTGATACCGCAGCGACTAAGCTAAGTAGCAAAGCGGTAAGAAGGTCAATTTCAATGCCCATCGTATGCACGGCTGCAAGCGTTAGGGTTGTGATAGTGATAGCGGCGCCTGCCATATTGATGGTCGCACCTAATGGGATTGATACTGAGTATGTATCCTCATCCAGTTTTAAACGCTCACACAGCGCCATGTTTACTGGGATGTTTGCTGCACTTGAACGAGTGAAAAATGCCGTAACACCACTTTCACGTAGACATTTCAGCACTAACGGATAAGGGTTTTCTTTCGTTTTTACGAACACAATGATTGGGTTTACCACCAATGCAATGATTGCCATTGAACCAAGCAGAACAGCAAGAAGGTGAGCGTAGCCCGCTAGCGCTTCAAAACCCGTAGTTGCAAGTGTTGACGCAACTAGACCAAAAATACCGAATGGTGCTAGGCGAATAATAAAGCGGACGATCTGTGATACACCGTGGCTTAGATCTTCAAATACGGCTTTGGTCGTTGCAGATGCGTGATGTAAGGCCAAACCTAGACCGACTGCCCACGCAAGAATACCAATGTAGTTTGCACTCATAAGAGCGTTCACTGGGTTGTCGACTAGCTTGAACAACAAAGTATGCATGACTTCTGCGATACCTTGCGGCGGAGTTGTTCCTTCCGCACCAGAAACAAGCGTCAACGTAGTCGGGAATAAGAAGCTAAGTACGACAGCTGTTAAAGCGGCTGTCAGCGTACCGAAAAGGTATAATACTACGATTGGGCGCATGTAGGTGTGTTGGTTTTTCTTCTGGTTGGCAATAGAAGCTGCGACCAGAATAAAAACAAGAACAGGTGCGACTGCTTTAAGTGCACCAACAAAGAGGCTTCCAAGTAAACCAGCGTCTTTCGCAGACTCTGGAGCAATTGTCGCTAGGCCAACACCAAGAATGATACCGGCTAGGATTTGCAAAACCAGATTGCCGCGAGCGAAACGGGCAATAAGTGAGTTGTGTTGCATAGTTATCCCTGCAATGAATAATTTTATAGATTTATAGTGATTTCAGTTATCTCAAACTGAGCTGGACATACTAGCGTGTTGAAATATTGTGTCTAGATTTAATTGAAAATTAGCAGGAAAAATTAAGATTAACCATTAAGTGTGAATTTTGTGTTGTATTTTTGTTTTTGCGGGTAACAAAAAAGGAGCCAGGAGCTCCTTTATAATAGATTAACAATGAGATAGCTTAGTGGTGGTGTTTCATACCACTCATTACTTTCTTGATAGGTGCGGCGAAGGTCTGCTTCTGACCATTTGCAAAGGTAATTTGAACGTCAATCTTTTCGCCCTCAACCAGAGGTTGTTTTAGATCGAACAACATGATGTGCAAGCTGCCTGGTTTAAGTTCAACTTTGCCATTAGCTGGAATAGTGATGGATTCAACTTGACGCATTTTCATTACGTCGCCTTCTTTGATTACATCATGAAGTTCCACTTTACCAGCAGCATCAGTTGTCGCTGAGATGATGATACGGTCATTTTCACCGCGGTTCATGATTTCTGCGAATACTGCACTGGTTGCAGCATTAGGTGGTGTTGCACGAGCGTAAGCATGGTGCGCCATGATATCCATTTTAGCTTGGGCAAATGGGCTAAGTACCAAGGTTGCAAGAAGAAGTGATTTCAACTTCATGGTTATTGTCCTTCTGAAGTAATGGTTTTAAATGCTTCGACCAATGGTGCTGGTGTTAGCGTATGTGGCACTTTAGTAATGAGTGTGCCATCTGGTTTTAGGAAGTAAAAATATGAGCTGTGATCAAGGGTATACTTCAACTCTGAGTTTTCTAATTCTGTTTTTCTAAAGATCACACCATAGCGATGAGCCAACGGTGTTGTAACATCAAGTGGCGCAGAAAGCCCCTCTATCATTGGATGGAAATACTGCGCATATTGATAGGAATCGGCAGCAGCATCACGCTCTGGGTCTAACGAAATAAACATCGGGCGAAACTTCTGTTTCGTCTGATCGTCCACTTGATTCAACGCGCCTGCAAGCATTGCGAGAGACGTTGGACAGACATCCGGACAGCGAGTAAAACCAAAATAAACGACACGAATACGCGTATCGCTTGGATCAAAAATAGCGACTTGTTTATTATCTTGCCCAAAAAGTGTGACTTGTTCTGAGGATGGTTCAGCGCTCTCTGGCTGAGAATCCAGGTAGCTTTTTAGACCGAAGCCTAGTACAAACGCCACAATTAATATTAACGTCCAGTTTTTACTCATCTTTCCATCCTAAGAGCGGTATTCACTTGTATGTTGCCATCCGACAAGTGGCCAACCCATGTCATCGCTTCAAGTGTACAGACCGGCAAGATCAGCTCGCCAGTATAGAGGTTATTTTGGCTTTTCGTTAACTTAAAGAGTGTTGTCCCCATCTCCATTTCATAGCCCTCTAGGCTCAACATCAGAGCGTCCGCTTTAGTTGAAGGCCATTTAACTTGAATCTGAGTTGGGACTAGCGGCTGGCTTACATCACGATCAAGAGTAATGACGATGTCATCTTGAGAGCATGGTTGAGTGGACAGTAAGCAATAGTCATCTAACGAGATTTTAGTTTGCTGATTTTGATACCACTGGTAAGCATCACCTGCAAAATAGCCAGCCCCAAGGGCTAGAGCGATCAACGCAATTTTAATTAAAGAAGGCACGACAGTCTCGACCAGTTTATAAAGTCGCCATCCTAGCATTTCATTACAATAAATACATGAGACAGCAGGAAATTCTGTGCGGACTGTCAAGCCGTAATGCTAAATTCTGTTAGGGGTATGAATGCCATAAACGGCATGATCTAAAATGCGGTCACCAACTTTTTCTGCATTGGTAATGATACCTTCTAGTTTCATTCCGACTCGTTCTGCGACAGCTCGGCTTGCTTGGTTCTCTTTGGCTGCGGATAGCTGCACTTTTTCAAGCTGCAGTTCATTAAACGCGATATCAATTAGCTTTGTTACTACTCGGGTAATGATGCCTTTACCTTGATAGTGCTTTGAAAGCCAATAACCAACCTCTGCACGTTTAGTGTCATGATTGATTGTATTGAAGCTGCAGTTGCCGACGATCTCATCGTTGTAAATAATCGCGCAAGTCATGGATTTACCGTCTGCATACTCATGCAGCATGCGTTGCGCGAAGAGCTTAAAGTCTTGCTCCGCTTGGCAAAACGCAGGCCATGCAAGCCATTGGGATAGATAATCTTTTTGTTCAGATACTAATTCTGCGTATCGAGGCGCGAAAGATTCTTGAATAAGAGCGAGTTGTAACTCGTGATCGATCTGAATAGTAAACATGTGGCCTCCTGAAGAATTATGTAACAACAAACTAACAGGATTGAACTGGTATGACCATAACTAGTTCAAATGATTGACTTTTTATGTGGCACGAAATTTTTGGGTTGCGTTATATAAATCACATATTTATAAATAGCCGTTATATTGATGTGGTCTTTATCTACCACTTTAGTTTACCCTGCGTTGGCTAAAAATAATTACTCATAAATGTCGGTGCTAAATAATATGGAAGTGTCACTTGACCACGTAAGCATAGATTTACGTCAGGTGTTGTTTGAAATGGCTTGCGCATTAGATGCTGTTGGGGTCGATGATATTCATCATGGCCACCGAGTCGCGTATATCGCCTACTCTTGCGCGCAAAGAATGGGCTGGAGCGAAGAAAAAGCTCAAATCGTTTTTTCGTTAGGGTTAATTCACGATTGCGGTGTTGCTCAAGCTAATGAGCGAAGTGCGCTGCTAGAAAGTATGGTGCCAAAAGACACTATTAGCCATTGCATGAAAGGTTATGAACTGCTTCGAGCGTGTCCCCCGCTAGCTTCTCTGGCATTACCGATACTTCATCACCATACTTGGTGGTGTGATTTGGCGACTGCTACTGGCATTTCAGATGAGGATAAACAGTTTGCTGCGCTTTTGTTCATTTCTGACCGAGTTGACTATCTCCATGCCAATTATTGTCCTGATAGTTATGGGAATGTGACTCAATCGAGTCGAGGGGTTATCTCTCAAGAATTGCTTAGCAACGCGTCTATTATGTTTGAACCAAATCAAGTTCAGCATATGGTTGAGTTACTCGATAGCGATGATTTTTGGTTTTCCATGGATTCTCGGTACATTGAGAATTTGGCTTATCGCTTTGAGGCCGTGCCTTTTTTCTCTACGCATTTAGCATTAGAAGAAACCATTGCTGTCGCTGAGTTATTCGCTCAAGTTGTTGATGCAAAGAGTTCTTTTACTTTTGAACATTCTCGAAATGTTGCCAAATTAACAGAGTTTTTAGGCTATCAACTCGGCTATTCTAACCGTGTTCAACGAATGCTTTATTTGGCTGGTTTGGTGCACGACATTGGTAAGTTAAAAACGCCCGTCGATATACTGCATAAACCGTCATTACTTACTGAAGAAGAGTATGTTTGTATTCGTCGACACGCTACAGATACACGTCATGCGTTGATAAAGATGTTTCGTTGCCAAGAGGTGATTGACTGGGCATCGAATCATCACGAGCGCCTAGATGGATCGGGTTACCCATTAGGGAAAATGGCCGACCAACTCGATCAGCCAAGTCGTATCGTTGCCGTGGCAGATGTATTCCAAGCTCTTACTCAGTCGAGGCCGTATCGTAAAGGGCTAGACTTAAACAAAGCAATGTCCATTCTGCAAGATCTTGTCGATGACTATAAATTAGATGCGACAGTTTTCCATTGTCTAAAGACACATAGTATTCAGTGCTACGACATCTCTATTGGCAGTGCAATGGAAGCAACGGTCAGCGCATAGTGCTGACTGTTGCCACAGTGATCAACAATCAGTTATCTAACAGGAACTGTTTAAAGCGAGCTTGAGTTTTAGCATCTGCTTTTTCATACCAAAAGTGCAGCATCTGCTCTGCGGTATTCTTCCCTTCAAGGTCTTGCTTGGAAATGTTTGCTGGTAATGTCACAGGAACAACTTGATTGTTTAGTGAAGCCACGCCATTACCACGATTATACTCAGCGATTTCCAGTTTGAAGTTGCGGCCAATTTGCATCCCTTCTTTGACTAACTGCTCTTGTTTAACTGTCACGGGTTCGCCATTTTGGTTTTTGAATTGCCAACTGGCAGACTTGATGTTTTGCTTTGCTTCACGGACGTTACGATACTTCGGAAAATCAAATTCCAGATCACTATCTTGCGCAGTAAATTTTGCAACGATGGGATCGCTTTCTACGATGATTCGGTCGTTACCTTGCGTGAAGTATGGCTTATACAGAAACAGAACTTGGTTTTCTCCGTCTGGAAGAGTTACTGTTTTGTGTGAAGCAAACAGACCCCCATCGAGCTGTGGTTTTTGCTCGTTCACCAGCAGTATTTCAACGGTGTCTGGAACTGAAATTGTTACTTCTGCTAACGCGTTAGCACTGAGGCCCAATGCCGCAAGCGCGAATATAGATGCTTTGATTTTCATAGCTAGTGCCATCTTAATGAGAGAGTTGGTTACTTTGCCTCGCTATTAACCTGATTGCAATGGAGTGGCTTTGAGTGTCTAAACTTTTAACCGCAATATGACTTTCAGTGTGGTGTTGTATCGAAAGGCTTTATAAATTTGAGCCACGTTTCACGGAAAAGTAGTCATTCAGCGACTATATTGGTGGTCAGTTTGCCATCAACGATAAGGACAACGCTATGAATTGCATTTGGATGCACGACAGCCGCTACGTGTTGTCGTCATGGTATAACTTAGATTACTGCCTCTCACTACAAAGCAAAGAAACAGACTCGCTTTAATTTCCTCTAGCGCTGCTGCGCACCCAAACTAACTACTAAACTTATTCTTATACAGAAGTATCTGTAGGGAAGATTACGTCTTAAGGAAATTAAAATGAAACGTATCCCAGAACCATTTCGCATCAAAATGGTAGAGCCGATCAAAATGACCACATATCAAGACCGCGTGGAGGCTCTCAATGAAGCAGGACTTAACCCGTTTCTACTAAAAAGCGATGATGTTTACATTGATTTGCTCACTGACTCTGGCACAGGTGCAATGAGTGACAATCAGTGGGCCGGCATCATGATGGGGGATGAGTCCTACGCTGGAAGCCGCAATTATTACAATTTATGTAGCGCGGTGGAACATTTCTTTGGCTACAAACTCACGGTGCCTGCTCACCAAGGGCGTGGTGCGGAGCAAATTCTGTTTCCTGCCTTAATTGAGAGAATGCGTACCGTACGTGGTGGTACTGAGCCTGTTTTTATTTCCAACTATCACTTTGATACAACCGCTGGTCATATCGAGCTTAACGGTGGCAAAGCCATCAATGTGGTGGATGAGCATGCATTTGATACGACGACGCCATATGACTGGAAAGGCAACTTTGACCTGCAAAAACTCGAAGCCACCATTGAAGAACATGGTGCGACAAACATCTGTGCCATTATTACCACTGTGACCTGTAATAGTTCGGGTGGTCAGCCTGTTTCAATGGAAAACATGCGTGCTGTCTATGAGATTGCTGTGAAGAACGATATTCCTGTAGTGATCGATTCTGCGCGCTATTGTGAAAACGCGTACTTTATTAAGCAACGTGAAGAAGGCTATCAAGATAAATCTATCTTGGAAATCATCCGCGAAATGTACCGATATGGTGACATGTTAACTATGTCTGCTAAAAAAGACCCTATGGTCAACATTGGTGGTATGTGCTGTATTCGTGATCACAAGGAACTGTTCCAAGCGGTGCAAACTCGATGTGTACCGATGGAAGGGTTCGTGACATACGGTGGTATGGCTGGGCGTGATATGGAGGCATTAGCAAGAGGCTTGTATGAAGGTGCGGATGAAGACTATCTTCACTACCGTATTAGCCAAGTGCAATATTTGGGCGAGCGTTTGCGCGAAGCGGGCATTCCTATTCAGTACCCAACTGGTGGTCATGCGGTTTTTGTTGATGCAGCAAAAATACTGCCACATATTCCTGCTGAAGAGTTTCCTGCGCAAGTGCTGTGTAATGCTCTCTATTTAGAGGCGGGTGTTCGTGCTGTGGAGATTGGTTCTTTGTTGCTTGGCCGAGATCCAGAGACAGGAGAGCAAAAAGCATCTGAATTAGAGCTGATGCGATTAACCATTCCTCGCCGTGTGTATACCAATGATCATATGGACTACATCGCGGACGCCATCATTGCACTTAAAGAGAGTGCTCATGAACTGAAAGGACTGACTTTTGACTATGAGCCTCCGGTTCTTCGCCACTTTACCGCGCGTTTTAAGTCTAAATAACATCGCTCTTTCAATGCTATAAATGATTGACTGCCTCCCTGAGTAATCGGAGAGGCAGTTTTCTATTTTATATTCTTGTTTTCATCTAGTTACAGCTGCTGATTTTATCTGATAAGCATATGGTTTCTTCTGCAACAATGTGAATTTATAAATCCTGACTCAGTATCCAATTTGTGATGTAACAAAATGCTAACAGCAATATGATTTTTGATGTTGACTCGTAAAGCACTTTTATTTTTTCCATCTAAAAAAAAGTCTCTTAAATACTGAAATGGATGTTCTTCGTTTGCAGTAGAGGAACAGCTTTAACTCTGATTTTAGAGTGAAATTCAAGGAACGAGAGAAATAGATATGAATCGTATTACTTTGTGTGCAGCTAGCATTGCGATGGCTCTATCTGGAGCATCAATTGCAGCACCTGCGGCTCCAAGCGTCGACGTATATGGCTCGAACAACCTACAATTTTCAAAAATAGAACTCGCGATGGAAACCACCTCTGGCTACAACCAGATGGTGAAATATAACGAACAAGCGAACATCACCGTAAAGTTTAATCAGTGGAGTGGCTCTACAGGAGACACTTACAAAATCTTATTCGACGGTGTCGAGGTCGCAACAGGGCCTATTTCAGGAAGCCAGACAACGGCTAACTTTACTTATGGTCAAGGCGGTCGTTACCAAATGACGATCGAAGCTTGTGACGCGACAGGCTGTAGTGCGAGTGCGCCAGCTGAAATCGTGGTGGCGGACACTGATGGTTCTCACCTAAAACCGCTAACGATGAACGTAGATCCAAACAACAAAACGTACAACACTGATCCTAATACAGTCGTTGGTACGTACTTTGTTGAATGGGGCATTTATGGCCGTAAATACACGGTAGACAATATTCCAGCGGATAACCTAACCCATATTCTTTACGGCTTTATCCCAGTTTGTGGCCCAAATGAATCGGTAAAATCGGTGGGTGGTAATAGCTTTAACGCGCTTCAGACTGCGTGTCAGGGCGTCGCAGACTATGAAGTCGTGATCCATGACCCTTGGGCTGCTTACCAAAAAAGTTTCCCGCAGGCAGGACATGAGTATAGTTCACCAATTAAAGGTAACTACGCCATGCTTATGGCGCTTAAGCAGCGTAACCCAGATCTGAAAATCATCCCTTCTATCGGTGGTTGGACGTTGTCAGACCCATTCTATGATTTTGTAGATAAAGCAAATCGTGACACGTTTGTCGCGTCAGTCAAACGCTTCCTCAAAACTTGGAAGTTCTACGATGGTGTTGATATTGACTGGGAATTTCCCGGTGGTGGCGGTGCTGCTGCCGATAAAGGTGACCCAGTAAATGACGGCCCAGCATACATTGCGTTGATGCGTGAGCTTCGTGCAATGTTAGATGAGTTGGAAGCGGAAACAGGCCGTACTTACGAACTCACTTCAGCTATTGGTGTTGGTCACGATAAGATTGAAGATGTGAACTACGGCGACGCGATTCAGTACATGGATTACATCTTTGCCATGACCTATGACTTCTACGGCGGTTGGAATAATGTAGTTGGTCACCAGACGGCTCTTTACTGTGGCTCATTTATGCGTCCAGGTCAGTGTGATGGCTCTGGTGTAGACGAAAACGGTGAACAGTATAAAGGCCCAGCGTACACTTCAGATAACGGTATCCAATTACTACTTGCCCAAGGTGTTCCTGCGAACAAACTGGTCTTAGGTACTGCGATGTACGGTCGAGGCTGGGAAGGTGTGACACCTGATACGCTAAGTGATCCAAATGATCCAATGACAGGGGTTGCGACTGGCAAGCTGAAAGGTTCAACCGAACAAGGTGTTTGGGAAGACGGCGTAATTGACTACAAAGGCGTGAAGACCTTTATGCTTGGTGACAATAAGCAAGGCGTGAACGGCTTTGAATACGGTTACGATGACCAAGCAGAAGCGCCTTGGGTATGGAACCGCTCAACTGGAGAGCTCATTACTTTTGATGATGACCGTTCAGTGAAAGCTAAGGGCGCATATGTTCGCTCTTTAGGTTTAGCAGGTCTGTTCTCTTGGGAAATTGATGCGGATAATGGTGACATTCTAAATGCGATGCACGAAGGTCTTGCTGGTGGTACGCCATCTAACCGAGCGCCATCTGCAAATGCAGGCGCTGATGTTACCGTTGTTGGTCCAGCTACAGTGTCTCTTGATGGTAGTGCATCAAAAGATGCGGACGGTACAATCGCAAGTTACCAGTGGACTCAAGTTTCGGGTACACCTGTCACTTTATCAGGAGCAGGTAGTGCGACTGCAAGCTTTGATGTGGCAGAAGTGGCTCAAGCAGAAACACTAAGCTTTAAGCTAACAGTAACAGATAACGAAGGAGCGAGTGCTTCGGACACAGTAACTGTGAATGTCAATCCAAAAGACTTACCACCAGTCAACAAGGTGCCTGTCGCAGCGATTTCTGCTCCGGCTAACGTTAATGCAGGCGATGTCGTGGTGATTGATGCTTCAGGCTCGACGGATGCGGATAATGATGTTCTTAGTTACTCTTGGGATGTGCCAGCTGGTTTAAATGCCACTGTTGATGGTGCAACAGTAAGTTTCGTTGCGGCAGAGTACACTCAAGATACGTCACTTGCATTCACTGTAACAGTGAGTGATGGTAAAGCGACGTCTTCTGCTTCTGCAGCGGTTGTTGTCGCTAAGAAAACCACAGGTGGTGAACTATGTAGTGACTTATGGGATGCATCGGCAGTCTACACAGGTGGCAACCAAGTTTCTTGGGCTGGAAAAGTTTGGGAAGCGAAGTGGTGGACAAAGGGTGAAGACCCATCGAAGTCTGGTGAATGGGGCGTTTGGAAGGAAATTGGTCCTGCAAGCTGTTCAACTAACTAAGTAACGTATGGTCTAACTAAAAAGCCATTCAGGGCAACCTGAATGGCTTTTTGTTTGGAGTAAGCTATTTGAGTTTAAGTTGCGGCTCTTACTTTACCTTGTTTGAGGCTATTTAGAACTTCAGACTTAGGCCCGTCTGCGATAACACAACCTTTCTCCATCACGATAACGCGATCGACGACATCAAGCATTGATGTTTTATGCGTAATCAAGATTAATGTTTCACTCTTCTTCAGTTGCGCCAATTGCTGTTTAATATGCATTTCAGAGCGATTATCCATCGCACTGGTTGGCTCATCCATCAACAAGACTGGTGGACGGCCAAGTAATGCACGAGCAATTGAAACGGCTTGGCGTTGACCACCAGAGAGCAATAAGCCTCCTTCACCAACCTGACGTTCTAAACCGGCAGGGTCTTGCTGAGTGAAAACAGTAACACCAGCGCGATTAGCCGCATCCATAACATCGCGGTCATCGGCAAGAGGGCGGCCTAGAGTGATATTGTCGCGAATTGAACCAAAAAACAGCTGGCTGTCTTGCGGAACACAACCAATGTTACGGCGAATATCGATATGATGCAGCTGCTGAATGTCAGTGTCATCAATACGCACGTGCCCTTCTGTTGGTTGATACAAGCCCATGATCAATCGTTCTAATGTGGTTTTGCCCGAGCCGATACGGCCAATAATCGCTACTTTTTCTCCGGGTTGGATCGTTAGGCTAAGATCGCGAACCGACGCAATTGGTGAATCTGGATAGTGGAACGTCACTTTATCCAATTCAATTTTTCCGTGTACAATCGGGCGATGAATATAGCGCTTGCCTTCTTCTTGCTCATCAGGCATTTCCATCACTTGTTCGATAATGGTCATTGACGACTTTGCTTGGTTGTAACGCGTTGAGAGTAAAGATAATTGAACCATTGGTCCGATGGCACGGCCACTTAACATTGTTGCTGCAATCAATCCCCCCATGGTTAACTCGCCTTCAGCAATTAGGTAAACCCCTAGAATGATCATTCCGATGTTTGAAGCTTGCTGAACGAAACCTGCCGTATTTTGAATACCATCGGTAATACGACGACTCTTGATGTTCCAGTTTGCCATGTGGGCTACCGCTTCTTCCCAGCGGAACTGGAACTGGCTTTGGGCGCCAAACAATTTCACAGTTTCAAGCCCAGCAAGGCTCTCTATTAGATTGGCATACTTTTGTGAAGCCAAGCGCGAGCCTTCTTCAATGGTGTGGCGCAATGGTCCTTGAATAAGCAGGGAGTAGACAATCAGGATCAAGACACCAACTATCGGCACCAGCACCAAGTTTCCTGCCATTAGCCAGATTAAAAGAAGGAATAGAATCGCGAACGGAAGGTCGATTAAAGAGCCAATCGTTGCGGAAGTAAAAAACTCACGAATCGATTCAAACTCTTGTAAATGACGAGCAAAAGCACCCACGGATGGTGGTCTAGCTTCCATTCGAATACCCATCACTTTGCTAAACAGCTTAGATGAGATCAAAATGTCTGACTTCTTACCTGCCACATCAATAAAGTAACTTCGCATCAACTTTAGAAGCAGATCGAATAAAAAGATGACAAAAATACCGCTCGCGAGTACCCACAGAGTCTCAAATGCGAGGTTTGGTACTACTTTGTCATACACCAATCGAGTGAACATGGGTGCAGCAACGGCGAATAGGTTGATTAAAATCGAGGCAATTAATACATCGCGATAGATATGTTTAGATTGCCAAATTGTGCTCCAGAACCAGTGACCTTCTTTAGTTTTTAATACCTCTGGTGAGCGTTCATCGTAACGGAACTGCTTCTTCACTAAGAAGTAGCGGCCGATGTACTGCTCTTCAAGGTCATTCCAACTGATCGAAACGGGTACTAGGCCAGAGTCTCCTGTAACGATTTCAACTTCGCTTTTGTCTTCACTAATACTGTTTAGAACGCACGCATCACCACTTTTGAGAAGTAAGACAACAGGTAATACTAACTGAGAGATCTCATTGAGTGGTGAGCGGTTTTCCTTCGCGACTAAGCCTGCTCGCTCGGCAGAGCGAGGGAACAAAAAAGGAGTAAGCTTACCATCAGCGAGTGGTAAGCCATTGATAAGAGCTTCTGGTGAGTTAGCTAAGCCATAGTAGCGGCTCACGTAGATAAGCGAATTTAATAGCGGGTCCTGCATGCTATGCCTTTATCCTATTTATCTACAATGAAGCCTTGGAAGACTTCAATAAAGTGCTCGGATAAGAAATCGAGCTGAGTTTGAGTTTCAACACGTGAAGCAATAGTTTTAATTCCCAAGTTGTGCGCGGTTCTAGAAATAGAAGTTAAGGTGAACTTCTGTTTCTCATCGTCTAGGTGATGTGTGTATAGGTAGTCAAGCTTAACGTAAGCAGGACGGAATTCATTAATATAGTCAAGAGATTGGAAGTTTCGACCATAGTTGTCAACACCAAAGTCTGCGCCTGCGGCACGCACCGCGTTACAGAATAATGCCGTGTGGTGAGGAGAGTTGATGAAGCAGTTTTCTGGGATCTCAAAATGCAGTAACGCTGCACAACTCTTGTTTTTGTTTAACAACTGAGTGACCCAGCGAATAAAGCTAGGTTGAGCGATACTGGTTTGAGAAATGTTAATTGCCACTGGCTCAGAAACTTCGCCTTCTCTGATGCGTTTCACCATTGATTCTATAACGTACTCGTCGAATACATGGCTTGCATTTAGCTGCTCAAGAGCAAACAGGTATTGGTTGGCACTAAAGCGTTCATCGTCTTTTTCAATCGCAGAGAATACTTCGCGATGGTAGGTCTGACCCCAAGAGTTGTTTGCAGCCTGGAAGCGGAAGGTAATCCAATCATTGTTGATCGCTTCCTCAACCAAGTTCTTCCACTGCTGTTTACCCATTAGGTTGTCACTGTTAGCGCCTGAAACATACCCGTAAGATAGCTCAGGGTTTGCTTTGGCTGTCGCAAGTGCGTTGTCTAACATGGTTAGAATTTCACTGGTACTCATCGATGTTTCGTTATGAACCACACCAAGCGCAATGCTTGATGTCGCCATCCCCGTAGGATCTGCGTTGATATCTTGTACGTAGGTAACGATGCTATCAGAGATTAGTTTGAGTTCGGTATCATCCATATTCGGCAGAATAAAGCCAAACTCCTCTGTTGAGATACGGGCGATAGTGACGTTAGGAGAGGTTAAAGATACTTTCAGATGATCGGCGAGCTCTCTTACCATACCATCTCCGAATTCATAGCCTTTGTCATCGTATAGCTCTCGAATGAAGTTCGCTTCAAGAATAGCAACACCACCAAAGCCACCTTCACTTAGCCAAGAGCTCAACTGGCTCATATAGAAAGCGCGGTTACCTAAGCCAGACACTGGGTCAACATAAGCTCGTTCACGGAGTTGTTGAGCTTCTTTAGCTTGAGCTTTAAATGATTTCTCCAGTTGGGCTGACATACTATTAATGCCATCAACCACGTAAATAAGATCCTGTGTTACCGGTCTTGGTAATGGCTCTCCAAACTGGTTACGAGCGACTTGCTCCATCTTAGTAACGATAAGATTGAGTGGTTTCAAAGCGCGCTTCAAAATGAAAGATATGGAGAATAAACCAATCAACATGATGATACAGAAAGCAATCACTAAACGTTCAAACGCCATCCACAACTGGGTGTAGGCTTCCCCAGGGTGACTGACTATCTCTACTTCAGCGAGTTGCATCCAGCCGCTGGTTACGACACGGCGATCATGGATTTTTTCGAATAGGTGCAAATCGGTAAACCACTTCGGCACATTATTCGGTCTGACGGGATAAGAACGAAGAATTTCTTCCCCTGTGTCTAGGAAGATAAGCCTTACAACCGAATAACTACTACCATCAAAGAGAGCGTTGATTACCGACTCCACGGCAACGGTATCTTTGTTTTCCAAATAAGGGGCTAGTGCTAGTCCGACCGTGTTAATGGTGTTATTGACTTCGGATCGCTGTTGCTGAACTAAGTTGTTTCTTGTGGTGTTGAACTCGATGACAAACACCGAGATCAAAAGCATCAAGATTACAGCAATCATTCCCGCGACAAGTTGTTTATATAACGTCATATTGCCTACTCATCATAATTAATTATGGGTTTGTTTAGTTTTAGCGATTTCTCGCGAGCACGGAGGTCATTCCAAAGGCTCAACCTGGATGACTTCCCTGCTAACTGACCTTTCTTCGATTTCATCAACCAGAGATTTTTACCGTTGAAACTGTATATCGGTAACAGATCACGACGCTTTGACGCGCGCTTGATTTCGGGGTCAATGTTATCGAGTAGAATCGGTTCTGCACTTGGCGTTGAGTAATAAGCGAGAACCATATGAAATTGGTTTAGCGTAATCGCTTTAACGTACACTAAACGGAGTTTCTTATCTGAGACACCTAATTCAAGTAAAGAGAAATACTTAGCAATAGTGAAATCTTCGCAGTCGCCCGCATTACTGCCAAGGAATTCTAGAGGGGTTGCCCAATAATCGTTCTTACCCCAAAGGCGATCGTCATTCACGAAGTTTAGTTGATTGAAGAAACTGTTTACTTGGGTGAGCTGCTGTCTTTCAGGGAGCGATTTGTACTGTGATAGCTCTCTTCGCCACGTTTCTACTCGACGCGCAGCTCTATCGCCATAGGTCTTACGCACGGCATCGACCCACCTTTGCTCTTGAGTATTTAGAGCAAAAGAGGTGGTTGATGCTACCAGCATTAATAAAGCGATCAGAACATACTTCATCTTGGGCTTATATGTTGCTTAGAGTTCTGTCGTCAACACGGTCATTCATGATTCGGGGCTTTACTCCTTTAAAGCGTTATTTTTTGCACCAAGGATTGGCTTAAGTAAATATTCCATTACTGTGCGTTTGCCGGTGATAATATCCACGGAAGCTGTCATGCCAGGGATGATAGGCAAAGAGTTGTCTTTGTTTAAGCTTGTTTCTTTCGTTCTGACACGAACCAAATAGAAGCTGTTTCCTTCTTCATCGGTGGTCGTATCGGCACTGATGTGTTCAAGTGTTCCTTCCAGTCCGCCGTACTTGGTGAAGTCATAGGCACTGAACTTAACAATGGTAGGTAAGTCTGGGCGAAGGAATGCGATATCTTGAGGAGCGATTTTCGCTTCGACAAGTAGGGTATCTTCACTTGGTACGATCTCTACGATATCCATACCTGGCTGGATTACACCGCCAACCGTGTTGATGTTAAGAGTTTTAACTGTGCCAGTCACTGGTGAGGTCACTATTGTTCGATTTACACGATCTTCTAGTCCAACGGCAGACTCAGTTAAGGCTGACAGCTTATCTTGCGCCTGGTTCAGCTTTTCTTGCTGCTCTGAACGAAACTTTTGTGCAACATCGATACGGCTTAACATTGCTTCACGAATTGCAGATTTCAGTACAGGCATCTTCAATTCACTTGAGGTGAGCTCACGACGAGTATCGTTTACTTGCCTTTGAAGTTTGAGGAGTTCAATCTTAGGTACAACGCCCTCATCTGCTAGTGGCTTAGTAATATCTAACTCTTTTTTGGCGAAGTTATAGCTATCTCGTAGGTTACGAATTCGAGCCTGGATCTCAATTACATCTTGTTGCTTCTGCTTCACTTGTTGGTCGATGACCGAAATTTGGTTTCGCAGTTTGTTCAAATCTTGTCGGTATTCAGCACGCTGGCGGGCTACAAGTTGGGGTTTTTGCTCGCTTAGTTGAGGAGGAAAAGCCAGCTTATTGAAATTAATGAGGACGTTGTTTTGCCAATTACTGTTATTGAAGTCTTCATTTATTACCACACTAGTTATAGAAGCAGATAACTGCATAACACTGGCAGTTAGGTTGGCGACTTGCTGCTCTCGCTCACGAAAATCAGAGCGGAAGCGAGTGTCATCTATGAGAAGTAGCTGCTGTCCTTTCTCGACGTTTTGCCCTTCTCGAACCAGGATATCTTTAATTAATCCCCCCTCAAGGTTTTGTACAACTTGAATTTGGGAAGAAGGGACTACTTTGCCTTGACCAACAGTCACTTTGTCGATTTGCGCCCAAGAAGCCCATACACCAGCCAAGATGAAAAAGAACACCATCACCCAAAGCATGACTCGAGCACTATTGGGGGTATTGAGAAGAAGCGCCGCGGTTTTATCGTCGACGTAATCCAACTCAGTGGGAGTAAGCTTGTTATAACTGCTCTTACTCATTGGTGTTCCTTGTCAATTGAAGTTATTTTATTGATTTTATTACTGTCTGATGCAAATGTTAAGAATTTGCTGACATAATCCCATTTGAGCCTCTAATTTATCTACCTGAATCGCTCTATAGAATGAGTGTAGCGTTTGTATTGGGGTTCATGCTTGAGTTCTACACAATTAGAGCGCACAATCAGCAAAAAAATTTCGTCAGGAGATAAGATGGAACTTGAAGATATCCGCCGCGAGTACACCAAAGGTGGACTTAGAAGAAAAGACTTGCTTGCCGATCCTATCCAACAGTTTGACCTGTGGTTGAAGCAGGCCATCGAAGCCAAGCTGACTGATCCAACAGCGATGACGGTTGCTACAGTTGATGCATCTGGCCAGCCGTTTCAACGTATTGTTTTGTTGAAGCATGTCGACGAACAAGGGTTCGTTTTCTACACCAACTTAGGTAGCCGTAAAGCTGAGCAGATCGGTGAAAATTCGAAAGTTAGTCTTCATTTTCCATGGCACCCTATGGAGCGCCAAGTACACATTACTGGCGTGGCAGAGAAGCTCTCGGTGGTTGAAAATATGAAGTATTTCACTTCGCGGCCGAAGGAAAGCCAGTTAGCCGCTATCGCGAGTAAACAAAGTAGCCGTATTTCAGCTCGAGGAGTACTGGAAGGGAAGTTTCTTGAACTAAAACAGAAATTTGAACAAGGTGACATCCCCGTACCGAGTTTTTGGGGTGGTTTTAGAATCAAGCCAACATCGATTGAGTTCTGGCAAGGAGGAGAACACAGATTGCATGACCGTTTCCTCTTCTCTAAAGAAAATGAAGCTTGGAATATAGATCGCCTTGCGCCATAGACTAAACAATACGCCGCTTTAAGCGGCGTATTCACTATTTAGAACCACTGAAATCTGCCTTTTTAATAGAGTATGCGGTATGTAAGAGCCGTAGCCTTTCTCCAATGCCATATCAATGAGTTGCGCTTTGGTGTGAGCTCCAAACTTTGCTCTTAAACGAGCGACATGACTTTCCAATGTCTTAATTGAGATATTCATAACATGGGCAATGTAGTTCGGCTTTTTCCCATACAGCAATAAGAACAACGCTTCAGACTCCCGCGGAGAAAGCTTTAGGGAGTGCTCTGCTTGGGGGGCTTTTAGTTGAACCATTTGTTCATCAGAAAGCCCGGTTGCTCGGCATATCCAATGACCCACTTCCAAAATAGCGGTGTCGGATAAGTCTTGCCCATAGAAAATGGTCCCTTGAACCTCATTTAGTTCGTTATACCAAGGCGTTTTGATGAATATATGCGCTCGCCAACGGCCGTCAGGGTATGGATGAATATCGAGTACTTTTAAGCTAGTTCGGTTCTCCATGACGTAGAGATCTTGATTACGGAAATCGTCTGCGCAACGTGATGTTGGGCTAGGAATTTCATGGTCATTTAAGCCAATGCATTGCTGTACGTTTTCGAAACCAACAAGCTCCGCATATGCTTGGTTTGCATAAACAAACACGGAATTTTGGTCCTTACACCCCCAGTATCCGGGTAACTGGCTAAATAAGGAGACTAACTGCGGATTCACTTCTTATATGCACCTTATAGAACAACCTCGCCATTTTAGCTTAAGGTCCTACTGTGTACGATAAAAAAATGCCAGACACTGAGTGGCTGGCAAACACAAGATTACTCTTGTCGACGTGTAGAAGAGGTTCTATGGCCATGATCCATGGCATAGACGTATCAAAAGATACCGAGTACTCATGTACCCCGTGATGCAATTATTCGCGAAAACAATTAACTTTATGGGGATTTAGAGTAACTCTATAAATAGTTTACTTAGTAGTGGGGAATAAAAAAGGGGGGAAATCCCCCCTGTAAACAATGATTTGTTTAACTATTGACTAGTTGAGTTCACGTACGACGCGGAAGCCCAGATAGTTTGAAGCTGTGAAGGTCGACAAGATGAGTTGTTGGTCAGCAGCAGCCATTTCTGGCGAAAAGTTCCATGCGCCACCTTTGGCTACGCCATTGGAGCCGTTTGTCCACTGCCAGACATTACCCACGGCATCATACATCCCCAGTTTATTTGGTGAAAACGCGCTTACTGGAGCTGTGCTGATATTTGACCAAGGTGTTCCACTCCAGCCTGTATTCGCTTTACCCGTTTCAAACGAGTTACCCCACCAATACTTTGCTTGGCTACCTGCTCGCGCAGCAATTTCCCACTCTTGCGTTGTAGGCAGACGGTATTTTGCTCCAGTTTGCTTACTTAGCCATTTAGCATAGGATTTTGCGTCGTTTTGGCTCACACAAACCACGGGAGAATTAGGGTACTGCTTAAAGCCTGGACTCTGCCAACTGCTTTTCGATAGAGGGGTGACTTCGCCATCAACCAAAGCTGTACAAGTATTTTTTAACTCTGCGTCTGTTTGATACTTCGTCTGTTCGATAAATGCTTTGAACTGATTGACGGTGACAGGAGTCGCGCCAATACCGAAAGCATGATCAAGGGTGACTTTCTCTGTTGCATTTTGCCCAACAAGATATTGGCCTTTTAAAATGGTGATCATTTCAGGAGCTTTAGCACCATTTGCAAGAGAGTCAGCAAACTTATCACCGGAGCGAGGCTTGTTAGTGCGTTCTTTCAACTCGGCACGAAGCGAGAAGTCAGAGCCAACATCAACGCTCTTACTGAACGGATAGTAACCTTCTTTCTCTACTAAGATAGTGTGTTCGCCTACAGGAAGCATGACTTCGATGGGTGTTGAACCATAAGAAACGCCATCGATAAGAACATTATCGTCATACAAGTTGGAACGAACGGCGACGTTTACCCAAGCCACTTCTTGCTGAGCAGCCGTATTATCCCCGCTGTTTTGTCCTTTTGCTAAACAATACTTCTTATCCAGATCCAGTAGGCGGCAAGCGGTACTTTTCCCTGGACGAGACTCCATCTCTACATCCATTAAGCTGCGGTAACGCATTCCATCTTGGAAGCCGCTTTCTAGCGTTTGGTGATCCAAAACGTGGATGTTGATAGAAGCCTTGTGTAAGTTAGTTTTTACTACATTAGTTTCAGACAGCTTTTCCAGCAAAGATAAACGAAACTCTTTCACTGCTTTTTGGAGTGCAAGCTCTTTTGTCTGGCTTTCACATTGCGAGAAAGTCATAGAATCCGCGCAACGATTGGTGAAACTAACGGAAATCTTTTTGTGCTGATTTAATTCTTGAGTCAAACGTTCCGCACGCGCTCGATACTTAGCGGTTTCAAGGTTATCAATCAAACGTTGGATGGTTTTAATTTCAGCTTTCTTTGTGACTAAGTCGGCCTCTAGTTCAGTAAGGCGGTGCTCCGCTGACAATGTTTGGTCTTGATTGATTTTGATTGCTTGCCAGGCGTCTTGGTAAGCTGCTTGAGACGCCGCGATATCGATATTCGGGTCATTGATCATGCGCTCATAGTCGCGCTTGAGTTTTGCTTTCGCATCCTCGAATTTTGCAGACAGAGTCGCCGCGTCAGACTTGAGACGGTTAATTTCACTCTGTTGTTGGTTTACTAGTGCTTGTTGTCCATCCCTGAACTGCTCAAAAGTCACCAACTCCGAATGCTTTGTAAAAATCTGGTCATCGATTTCCATCAATGATTTTGGCGCTTCTTGTGCTACAGCATACGACGCCATCAAGGTCGGAGATAATGCTAGCAAAAGGGTCGAGAAACCGAATCGCATTGTCTTTCTTCTACATCCAAAAATTATGTTAATTGGCTCATTCTAAACGAAAACGCCACTTTGATCTCAAATTATCATTAGATAACGTAGAATCAAAGTGGCGTTTTTCTTCATCTTTGTGAATTGTGTTGGTCTTTTACTCAATATTATCCGTTAGGACGAAGTTTTACCCACACTGTATCATTCGAATTGATGGTGATAATTCGGTTATAAGATTGGTAGCCATTCTTAGAAACGGTCACTTGGTGCTGGCCTTTTGGTAGTACAACCTCAACCGGGGTGCTACCGTAACTGATGCCATTGATCGTCACAGCGTCATCATATTGGTCCGAACGTACCGTGACATTTACCCAGCTCTTATCAATTTTCTTATCTTTTTTCTTCGCACTCTTCAAACAGTATCGATTTGATACGTTTAGCAACTTACAAGCCGTGGTCTTATCTGGGCGAGCACGCAGTTGAGCTTGAATCTGTGTGAAGTATTGGTTTGTACCTTCAAAACTTGAGCGAACAATTTGTGACTCCTGAACGATCACGTTTAGCTGTACGTCTTTAGCGTTTTGTTTAGCTACATGCGATTCAGTCACACTGTCAAGCAATTGTGATTTAAAAATCTTAACCGCTTTTTGTTTGGTTAGATACTGGCCTTGATTTGAACATTCTCCCAAGGTCATTGTCGCAGAACATGTGGTGGTGTAACTGGTTTCCAGTACGCTGCTGTCACGAAGTTCTCGATCCAAACGCTTAACACGAGCGTCTACTTTCTGCTCCTTTAAGTAAGAGTACTCTGACTTTAAGCGAGCTTGCTTCTGCTTGATAGACGCGACGCGCATTTCGTTTTCAGCGATGGCTTGTTTGTTTTCTAGCAACGCTTTTTGCGTGTCTTTAACTGTCGCCCAAGATTGACGATAATCGTTCTGGAAAGCAGCTAGATCTAACTCTGGATCTTCAAGAAGGCGAGTATATTGGGTATCCAAAGCGATTTTAGCACGGTCTCGTTTTGATATTTGCTCTTGCTCAGCTCGCTGCAACTTGTTTTTGTCACTTTGAAGTTGCTGTAACTGTTCACTTTCGTCACTAAACTCACTTGTAACGGCGTTCAGCTCAGACTCTTTTTGTTTAATTTTGCTTTCAATTGCGGCAACAGGGTCTGACGAGGCAGATTCTTCCGCAAATGTTGAAGTCGAAACCCAAAATGGGGTTAGCGCTAACAGTAGCGCTGGGATGCGACGTTTGTTCATAAGTCCCTGCAACAAATAATGTTTAAAATACTAATCTCAAAACTCAGTCTGTGTGTCAGGGAGTGAAAGTTGAATAGACAACCACAACCGATAGACAGATAGATGTATAGACAAACAATTGACACTCCTTTGCATGTTTGCCGTTCAGAGATATCGATTCGTCCTTTTTAGCACTCTTGGCTAAACTCAGCCTGCGATTCTATCACAAGTTTCTAGAAAATCAGGAAAGTCCTCCAACCATTCTGTGAGTATTAATGAAATATTCAAGTGGCAAATTCTATTCTGGAAATAACTTAATAGGTAGAAGGCGCATTGACCGTAAATAATGTGCACTTGATCATTCTTCCGTACAAAACGTTTCATGCCAATTAACCAGTAAGTAACGGAGACTCAACAGAAAACTTGTTCTTCTAATATGTGTCTCGTTGGTTATTGAGGGGCAAAGTTTCGAGAATTTATGATTTTGTTATACCATTTACTCTACCTCGAACCGATAGTGTGGTTACCCATGAATCCTCCGTCAGAGCTGCAAACTGTCCCAAATATTGACAAACTTTTGTCGCCAAAACCGGCAGAGTTGATCACGTTACCTTCTTACATGGAGTGTCATGACCATAGTTATACTCAAGTCGTTATCGGACTTAAAGGTCAGGCGGAGTTCGAAGTGAATGGTTATGGAAACTTAGTAGGACCAGGGCAAGGCTGTGTTGTGACGTCAGGCTCAGGTCATGCGTTTGGTGGTGTGGTTGGCCAGTCAGATATTTTGGTCCTAAACATGCCATTAGCCAATAATGATGACCCTTTGATGCTGCAAAAGCTCAATGCGTTAAATGATCGAGATACATATTTCCAACTTGATGGACAAATTCAAAAACTGATCCAGATGCTTGTTGCTGAGATGCAGTCTAGCCCAGAAGATTTGCTGCTTAGCCGTGCCTGCAACGATACGGTTATTGCGCTGTTGCACCGTCATATGTCGTCCTTTGAAACGTTGCGTAAAGAATCTCGTTTTGACCTAGATGCGATCGACCGCTACATCGAACAAAATCTCAGTCATAAGATCAGCGTTGCTCAGCTTGCGGGTAGTGTTTTCCTTGGTGAAAGTCAGTTTCACAACTTATTTAAAGAGCAAATGGGGATTACCCCGCACCAGTATGTACTCGGCAAGCGGATTGATATGGCGAAGCAACTTATCGCACAAGGAAACTTATCCCTCGGCCAAGTGGCTGAGCTGACGGGCTTTTCCGGACAAAGTACTTTCACGCATACGTTTTCTCGCCTTCAAGGCATTTCTCCTTCGGCCTACAAGAAAAGAATTGGTTAAAACTGCAAAGACAAACCGAATATAATATTGCCATTTTGGGTGTGACTCTGTTTTTGTTTTGTTAAAAAACAGAGTTTTTAGCAAAAAGCTCGGAGTTTTTGACAAGTATTCCTCTCAAGCTCAAAATACACTGCATGCCATTGTAGGAAACCTGAACATTTGTCAGGTGTGAGATTGAGGAAAACGCATGTTTACAGCAACTGATGTGTTGAACACAGAGTTTGTCGAGCAACCGCTTGAGAAGCTTTGGTCATTGATCTCGCCACTATACATGGTGGACGAGTCACAATGGCTTGAGCAACTGTTGCCTTTGGCAATGCCAACTGACGCTGAAAAAGCCCAAATTACCCAAAAAACGACTGAGCTTATTGAAGCTATTCGCGTTGATAAGAAGTCGATTCAGATGATCGACGCGCTATTGTTGGAGTACAGCCTAGATACGCAAGAAGGTATCTTGCTGATGTGTTTAGCTGAGGCTTTGATGCGTATTCCTGATGCCGCTACCGCAGACGCGCTGATCCGTGACAAGTTAAGCGTGGCAGATTGGAAATCACACCTGAAAAATTCAGACTCTGTTTTTGTGAATGCATCGACTTGGGGCTTAATGCTAACGGGTAAAGTCGTTGGCCTTTCTGAGGAAGAATCTCAAAGCCCAGTGAGTGCTGTTAATCGCCTAGTCAATAAGATGTCTGAACCTGTGATCCGTAAAGCGATGCACCAAGCAATGAAAGTGATGGGGCATCAGTTCGTGCTAGGTCGCAGCATTGCAGAAGCGCAGAAGAATGGCCGTTCGAATCGAGATAGAGGCTTTACTTACTCATACGATATGTTAGGTGAGGCTGCGCTAACCACTGCTGATGCGAACAAATATTTCAAAGACTACTTAATGGCTATCGAAGCGGTTGGTCGTGACAAGTATGGTTTGGACACTAGCCCAGCACCTTCAGTATCGATCAAACTGTCAGCGCTTCATCCGCGCTATGAAGTTGCCAATGAAGAGCGAGTGCTAACCGAGTTGTACGACACGCTACAACAGTTGTTAAAGCGCGCAGTTGAGCTAGATGTGGCCATTACGATTGACGCCGAAGAAGCGGATCGTCTAGAACTTTCACTCAAGCTATTTGAAAAAGTGTATCGCAGTGACCTGGTTCAAGGTTGGGGTAAGTTTGGCCTAGTGGTTCAAGCTTACTCAAAGCGTGCGTTGCCTGTGCTTGTGTGGCTAAACGGTCTTGCGAAAGAGCAAGGTGACCTAATCCCTCTTCGCTTGGTAAAAGGGGCGTACTGGGACAGTGAGATTAAGTGGTCACAGCAAGCAGGCTATGCAAACTATCCAGTTTACACTCGTAAAGAGGCAACAGATGTCGCGTATTTAGCGTGCGCTAAGTTCCTACTAAGTGAAAATGTACGTGGCAATATCTTCCCACAATTTGCTAGCCACAATGCCCAGACGGTAACGTCTATCGCGGTGATGGCGAAGCATAAAGATTTCGAATTCCAACGTTTACATGGTATGGGCGATTCTCTATATAACCATGCTATGGAAGCATATCAACAGTCGGTACGTATCTACGCGCCTGTTGGTAGTCATAAAGACCTGCTGCCTTACTTAGTTCGTCGCTTATTAGAAAATGGAGCAAACAGTTCGTTTGTACACCGTTTAGTGGATGCTCGTTGTCCTGTTGAGTCATTAACTCATCATCCAGTCGACATGCTAAAAGCATTTGATACGTTTAATAATGCGCAAATCCCTCTACCTCCTGCTGTATTCCCAGAGCGCAAGAATTCAATAGGGGTAAACGTAGATGTAGAGAGCGAAGCGAAACCGTTTGAGGCAGACGTCGAAAGCTACCTTAGTAAGCAGTGGCTTGCGGCTCCTATCATAAACGGTCGAGATTATGCCGAAAGCATGATCAAGGAAAACACTAACGTAGAAACGGTCAAAGCCCCTTATGATCGTCGTATTGAGGTAGGGCAGGTCGCTTTTGCTAGCCTTGATCATGTTTCCGAAGCGATTGAGGGTGCACAACAAGCATTTTCAACATGGCAGGCGACGTCATCTCAAGAGCGCGGAGAGAAACTAGAGAAGCTTGCTGACCTGCTCGAAGTGAATTTGGCTGAACTTGTCGCGCTATGTCACCAAGAAGCGGGTAAAACGATTCATGACAGCATTGACGAGGTACGTGAAGCGGTTGATTTTTGTCGCTATTACGCTAAACAGGTAGATGCATTGGGTGAACTAACCATCACAGGGTTTGATGGTGAAACACGCAACATTGCTCGTCAGGGGCGCGGTGTATTTGTCTGTATCAGCCCTTGGAACTTCCCTCTGGCAATCTTCCTTGGCCAAGTTGCAGCAGCACTTGTTGCCGGCAATACGGTTGTCGCCAAACCTGCGGAACAGACTAGCTTGATTGCGGCTCGTGCGGTAGAGCTAATGAATGAAGCCGGTTTCCCTGCTGGTACAGTGCAACTTCTACCAGGACGCGGTGCAGAAATTGGTTCAGCGCTAACGTCTCATCCTGCTATTGCGGGGGTTGCGTTTACGGGTTCGACAGCAACCGCTCAGCGCATCAACCAGACACTGGCCCAGCGTGATGCAGCGCCAGTTCCATTTATAGCCGAAACGGGTGGTCAAAATGCGATGATCGTCGACAGTACTGCTTTACCAGAGCAGGTTGTGCGTGACGTTATTCGTTCTGCTTTCGCTTCAGCGGGTCAACGTTGTAGTGCACTTCGAGTGCTCTATGTTCAAGAAGATATTGCTGACCGTATTGTTGCCTTAATTCAAGGGGCAATGCAGGAGCTCTCTGTAGGCAAACCTTACCTACATTCTACCGATGTTGGGCCTGTGATCGACGCAACTGCGAAAGCGAAGTTGACTAAACATATTGAGCTTATGTCATCGACAGAAAAGAAAGTTGCTCAACTGACTTTATCTGAAGAGCACGAGCATGGAGATTTTGTCGCTCCTAGCGCTTTTGAAATTCGCGACATCTCGTGCCTGAAAGAAGAGCAATTTGGCCCAATTCTGCATATTGTTCGCTTCAAAGCGAGTGAGTTGACTCAAGTGGTAGAGCAGATCAATAACACTGGGTTTGGTCTAACAATGGGTATCCATAGTCGCAATGAAACGACTTACCGTTGGATTGAGAAACATGCTCGTGTCGGCAACTGCTATATCAATCGTGACCAAGTTGGTGCCGTGGTTGGTGTTCAACCATTTGGTGGTCAAGGCTTGTCTGGCACCGGTCCTAAAGCTGGTGGTCCACACTACTTGTTCCGCTTTACTCAAACTCAATTTGCTTAAGCCTAGCTCGGAGATTAATTATGGTTCATCAAGTAACTCGTTTTTCTGACGCATTTTCGGCTTGGGAAAATTGGAATTTAACGGATTTTGATTCAAAAAGTGAGTGTTTGCTTGCTTTTAAGCAGTCGCTACATCAAGCGAAGCCTTCATTAGGCGCAGTTGTTTCATTTCATATCGAACAAGCATCTACTTTGCTAGCGGAAACTCATCAGCTTGTTGGCCCGACAGGGGAAACAAACGAGCTTTATACCGCTGGACGAGGCGTGGCTTTGGTTATTCAACACGATAATTCAAGTCAGGCGAAAAACGCAGTTGTTGCTCAAATAACAGCTGCACTAATTGCAGGGAACAGTGTCATTTTATGTAGTGATGACACTGAACTTAGCAAAGAACTTGAAGCTGCTTATACGCAGTCTTCTCTACCTACTAACCTAGTACAGTTTACTTCTTTAGATGCTTATCATCAGCTGCTGGAGTCTGACGTACGTAGTGTGGGTTACGTAGGTAACATCGAGGTTGAACGTAGTGTCAACCGCCAACTTGCGAAACGTGAAGGGGCTATTGTTGGCCTAGTTTCGGAAACGGATCTGGACGCTATTCCGGTTGCCCACGATCCACATTTATCGCTGCGTTTTATCACCGAGCGCACGAGAACAATAAATATAACAGCAGTGGGTGGTAATGCGACCTTGCTTGAGCTTGGAAGCGAAACTCACTAACCCTTTTCCGTGTATAGCCCCTATCACTACTAAATAATTACAGATAGGGGCACTTAGGGAAGGCGATCTTTTACAAAGAGGACATATCACATGGGAAATAGCTTTGCTATTACAGCCACGTTTATTGCGTATCTCGTTTTGATGCTAGCAATAGGCGTTATCGCATATTTACGAACGAAAAACTCGTCAGATTACTTCTTGGGTGGTCGTTCACTGGGGCCTTGGCCTGCTGCGCTTTCTGCAGGCGCATCGGACATGAGTGGTTGGTTATTGCTTGGTCTTCCGGGTTACGCTTACGCTGCGGGGATCGAAGCGTTTTGGCTAGCAGGTGGTCTGCTGGTAGGTACTTGGTTGAACTGGCTAATTAATGCTAAGCGCCTACGTACATATTCAATCACGACAGATGCTTTGACGCTACCGGAGTTCTTGTCACGTCGTTTCAATGATAAATCGAAGATGATTCAAGTAATTTCTGCTTTCTTCATTCTTTTATTCTTCCTTTTCTATACCAGCTCAGGCTTGGTTGCAGGTGGTAAGCTATTTGAAACAGTATTTGGTTTAGATTACACGACAGCAGTGATTATTGGCACGGTATGTGTCGTTTCTTACACGCTATTTGGTGGCTTTTTAGCGGTTTCTTGGACTGACTTAGTTCAAGGTCTTCTTATGGCTGCGGCGTTGATGATTGTACCTATTGCTGCGATGGAAGGTGGCTTTAGCGATCTTAGTGGTCAACTGGAGAGCATCAACCCAGAACTTCTAACGTTATGGGAAGATTCAAAAGGCGAGCCTTTATCTGCTATTGCTATTATTTCGTTAGTGGCTTGGGGTTTAGGCTACTTTGGCCAGCCACATATTTTGGCTCGTTTCAAAGCTTCTCGTTCGAACAAAGACCTCACCACGGCACGTCGTATCGCTGTCGTTTGGACTGCATTATCGATGGTCGGTGCAATGTTAGTTGGTGTTGTTGGATTGGTGTATGTGAATAACTCAGGTATCTCAGTCGATGATGGTGAGAAGATCTTTATGCTACTGGTGAACTCGCTATTCCACCCTGTAATCGCTGGTATCTTACTTGCAGCAATCCTAGCAGCGGTAATGAGTACTGCGGACTCTCAGTTGCTGGTTTCGTCTTCGGCACTGGCAGAAGACTTCTACAAACAAGTATTTAAACAAGACGCATCTTCAGAAGAAATCGTGATGGTTGGTCGTATCGCTGTAATCGGTATCTCGATTGTTGCTCTTGTTTTAGCGATGACTCCAGATAGCTCAGTGCTTGGACTTGTTTCTTACGCGTGGGCTGGTTTTGGTGCGGCGTTTGGTCCTGCTCTCGTATTGAGCTTGTACTGGAAACGTATGAACCGCAATGGCGCATTAGCTGGTATTTTAGTTGGCGGTATTACTATCGTTGTATGGAAACAGCTAAGCGGCGGTTGGTTTGATGTTTATGAAATCGTTCCAGGTATTATTTTCTCTGCTCTATCTATTGTGGTAGTGAGCTTGTTAACTGGAGAGCCAGATGACAAAGTGAAAGCACAATACGCTAAGTTCGAGAAGCAATTGGTTGAACTAGACTAATCGCATTTTTGTAAATAAAAGCCCCTGAAACTAAAAAGTTTCAGGGGCTTTTTGTTTTTCTGAGTAAGAATTGAACACGGCTCACAAATTGCGAACTAAAGTTTGAGCAATCGGAACCAAGGCCTTACAAATATGTCCACTATCAATAACCACATTAGATTCAGGGAGAGTTCCAATGCCACAGGTTTACTGCCATTGCTGCAACAAAATGACGGCTCATAAAGTCGTGATGAAACGTTGTGAAGAAGAGCATCAATCAATGGTAAAAAGTCTGGCTTGTTTCTTCGCGACCGTATTCCAAGGTGCACACTATATGAAAATGGAAAAGCAGTGCTTTTGCCGAGTGTGTAATACGCAAGCCGAAATTGTGGATTCTAGTGGTTTTTCTGGTGCTAAAGTAGCCTAACCCCAATGGTTGAGTGACTCACTCACCAAAAACATTGATAGTTTCGATTTGTCACTAGGTGTGAAGAGTCGGTATCGCTTATTATTGATTGAAATATATAACGAATAATAAGAGTGTTACATGGACTTAGACCGAATCGATCGAGAAATCCTACGTACCTTAAATCTTAAAGGCAGACTGCCTATCGTAGAGTTAGCTAAACAAGTTAACCTCACAACCTCTCCTTGCTCCGACCGCGTAAAACGTCTAGAAAAAGAAGGCTATATCAAAGGCTATCATGCTGAGTTGAACCCTGAAAAACTCGGTTTGGATGTGCAAGTTTTTATTCATATTCGCCTCGATCAGACGAGTTTTTCTATTTTTGATAAATTTGCTCAAGCCGTGGCGGATATGCCTGAAATCGAAGAGTGTTACTCGCTGTCCGGCGATTTTGACACCATGATTAAGGTTCGAGTTAAAGATATGAAAGCATACCAGAGTTTTATGTCGACTAAGCTGGGTACACTGCCAGGTGTTATCCAAACGCGCAGCGAAGTCGTTATTGAAGAGCATAAAACGAGCTTTGGTGTGAATGCGGATTTAATCAGTAAGCTCTAAGCTTATGATGCATGAAAAAGGGAAGCTATAGTGCTTCCCTTTTTGTTTAGTCTCTTTGGACGGACTGGCGGGTTTATGCAATAAATGATGAGACTACGCCAATGACGCCACCAAATACCCCCCCCCAAACAACTAGCCAACCAAGGTGTTCTTTGATCATTTTCTGCACCATTTCTTTGACTAATTTTGGCGTAAGTTCACTCAATCTTTGATCGATAATGTTTTCCACATTGATGCGAATTTCATCCATCATTGCGGGTGATTCAAACTGTTCTTTCAGTGCTTCTTTTATGGTCTCGCTTTGGCTCATTTCAACGATTGCTTCTTGCATTTTCTCGACAAAGGGCTGCTTTAGAGGTTGCAGAGCGTCCGTTCCACCAAACATCGCCAGCATGCCACCAAATTGAGAGTTTGCGATCACATCAACTAAAGAATCAAACGTTGGATTAAAGTCGATTTTCTCAATCACGGGCTCAAGGTTCAGTGTTTTGCCCCCAGTCATTTCCTTGTTAAGGAATTTATCGATGTTCTCTTGGGTAAAGAACTGCTCCATCATAAGGTTTTTGATGGCGGCTTTGAACTCTTCAAATCTCGCCGGGATAACGCCAGAACCATATAGTCCGGGCACTTTCTCGAATAACATATGGATGGCGAGCCAATTGGTTATGGCGCCGGAAAAAGCGAAAAGTCCCGCATAAAACGCAATCTGGTTGCCAGTTAGATGACCGCCAGCAAGAAGGGCTATTGCAATGATGTTAGTGAGTAAGCTCTTATTCATTTGATTTTTGTTGTTCGGTGGTACAAAGGAGCGAAGTATAGCTTAAACTTCGCCGAACGCTAAGTCGGTCCTATTGTGTAATCAATATTCTTGGTTGTGTTTTTGTTAAATTAATGTGATCTCCAATGGTTTGATGGATAAGGAAATTTTACATACGCAGCAACAGGGCGTAAGTTAAAAAATAGTTAACCACTTGGAGGATCTGTTATGACAGCACTGAATGGTTTTTCTCAAGCCCATATTGAGCGCCGCACAGATTGGACTACCGAGCTATTTAGTTTACGAGTAAGTGGTGCTTCAGTCCCATTTCAGGCCGGGCAGTATGTAAAGCTAGCGCTGCCTAGTGATGACGGTACTTTAATTAGCCGACCGTATTCGATTGTCAATGCCCCATTAAATAGTAGCGATATGATGGAGTTTCTTATTGTTGCTAATCCTGAAGGAGGGCTGTCTCCACGCCTACAAAACTTGAGGGAAGGGGACGCTATTTACGTTGGTAACAAAGCATACGGCGATCTCACCTTTAGCAGTATTCCCAAAACGGCTCAAAACTTGTGGCTTCTTTCAACGGGGACGGGAGTTGGTCCATTTTTATCACTACTTGATGACATGAACTTTCGCCCAGGATGCGAACGAATAATTTTAGTTCATGCTGTACGTCAGGAAAAAGACCTCGTTTATCGCTATCTCATTGAAACGCTGATTGAACAGTATGATGGTCGTTTGTCCTATCTGCCGATTGTGTCGCGTGAAAAGTTAAACTATACGCTTCACGGACGCATTCCTCAGTTACTATCAAGCCAGATGTTGCAGGAAAAGGTGGGACATGGAATAGAAGATCAAGATAGCTTCGTGATGTTATGCGGTAATCCAGCCATGATAAAAGAAACGGTCGAAGTATTGAAAAGCTTTGGTCTGGAGAAGTATCGCAGAGCGACTGGCGGTCAAATAATCTATGAAAGATATTGGTAAAAAAATCCCTGCCTAAATAGACAGGGATTGTGAGTTACTGTGTTCTATATTGCTTAAGCATTTGAGACAGCGACACGGACGTTGCGGTTAAGTTTTCAACGCCGCGAGATGATTGCTCAGCGACGGTGCGAAGTGCATTAGATTGCGTCCGGATATCCGTCAATTCGGCGGCAATATCGTTGGCAACTGCGCTTTGTTCTTCTGCAGACGTCGAAATCTGAATGCTCATTTCTGTTAGGGATTGAGCAGATTGCGCGATAGATTGAACATCCTCACCAATCGCAGTAACTAGATCACTACTCGTTTGTGCTTGCGACACTGTTTTCGAGGTAATCGAAGCGATACTTTGACTCTCAGTTTGTAGCTTCTCAATCATAGCTTGTATTTCGACTGTCGCGGATTGAGTTCGACTAGCCAGCGTTCTTACTTCATCAGCAACGACCGCAAAACCTCTTCCTTGTTCACCGGCACGAGCTGCTTCAATAGCTGCGTTTAACGCCAGTAAGTTTGTTTGTTCCGAAATTGCGTTAATGGTCGTGATGACTTCATTTATTTGCGTAGTGTTTTCGTTCAGGCTGGTAACGGAATCTTCGGTTTGAGCAATATATTGAGAAAGGGTATTGATCTCTTTAATCGCAGAAAGAACGCGATTGTAACTGCCTTCAATATGTTCGGAGTCGTTTTCTGTTTGTTGCGTCGATTGCTGAGAAATATTGGAAACTTCACGTGCAGATGCCGTCATCTGTTCCATTGCCGTTGCAACTGAGTCTAGTGACGCATACTGACTGCGCACTTGAGATTCACTTTGCTTCATATCTTGCTCGAATGAGGCGGAGGTTTCCGTCAGGGTTTGGGTGTTTAGGTTTACATTGTTCACTAAGTCACTCAGCGTATCCATCGCTTTGTCCAATGCACACCCGATGGTTCCAAATTCATCTCGACCAGGGTGAAAACCGAGGCGAGAAGTTAAGTCTCCGTCTCCAATGCGTTGGGTCGTTGTGTATAGAACCCATAAGGCACCGCCAATAAAGGTCGCAACCCAGTAGCAAAAGAGTGCAAACGGCAAAGTCCATAAATAGCTGAGTAAAAAGGTGGTTAGGGCTTGCGATTTCACACGGTCAATGGAGCTAGTTGCGTTAACTGTCAGCTGATACGCTTGTCCATTATTATTCGCTTGGTAAACGGTAATAATCCCACGATCGATGCTTGATTCTCGAAGACTCGATACGGTTGAGATCCCTGCCTGAGATGTAATGCTATCGCCATTAATCACTGATATTAGCGTGTCTAAGCGAGTTTGAGCTGCCAGAATTTCGCTTTGTTCTGCTTGGTTTATTGTTTCAATGTAGCGTCCCCCGGCGAGAAATGAAACGGTAATAAGAAATAGGCCAAGGACGACCCAGAATTTGTCATTTATCGACATCTTAATGAACAAGCGATCGATGGTTCTAAAATCAACTTCTTTCATTAGTTACTCCCTTTTGAATCCAATCAAAGCTTGGATTTATATGAGCTCATTAAAGTTATTAAATTTATCGATAAATGAGATGTATTTGTGAGATTTGTTTCAAACTATAATGTAACAGTTTGTCATACTGTTGCTCTAAATGTGACCTGGATCTTTATGTTCTGGCTGAATGTGATAGGAACTTAATTCAGCTGGTTTTCCACTGGGTGAGAATCTTAGTTATCTTTTACCTCGCTAATTCGATACTTGCTCTCTAATCTGTTCAAAAGTTAGGGTTGGGAATAGCGGTGACTAGGATGAACTTGATCGTGAATATACAGAAGAATGTTCGCAAACACGGCTTTGAAATGGCCACACGTCAAGCCTGGAAGTGTGGTATCAAAGCGAATCTGGTGAAAAGAGTCGTTGGGGTTGCTCGTGGACAAATTGTTTGCGTGGTTGAAGGTGTCCGTCCGGAGCTTTCGACGGAAATCAATAACAGTTTACATAGTGAAGAGAAGCAGGGCCGCTATGTGTTCGTTGGCGGTGTGCTTTGGGAACCCAATGACTTACTTGCTCCAGGTTTCCCTGACTTTATGTTTATGCATTTACGCAATCTTGGTTGTAAACATAAATACATGTCTGATGATGAACTTTTTGCTAATTTAGCGTGATGCCTATGGTGGCTTTGTTTTTAAAAAGTCTACTTGGGGCTGGGGCAGTAGTACTGATTGCCCTACTGTCTAGGAGTAAGAATTTTTATATCGCAGGTCTTGTGCCACTATTCCCTACGTTTGCGTTGATTGCTCATTTTATTGTTGGCACAGAGCATAGCATGGGAGAGTTACGCCAAACCGCACTTTTTGGCCTCTATTCATTACTGCCTTACGCAAGTTATCTTATTGCTGTTTACTATTTCAGTTTCCGATTCGCTCTAATACAAACGTTAACACTGGCGACGCTTGTCTGGTTAGTTGCTGCAGTTGTATTGATCGTCGTATGGACTAGCGCAATAGTGACGACATAAAGCAAAGGGCCTGACAATTGTCAGGCCCTTTCTTATAGTGGATACCAAAATAGGTGCGTTTCGGTTAGTCGCTTGGCAATGGCACCGATGACGACTAGCACAATTCCACACAGCACCATTTTATCTTGCCTACTAAGTGGTCTATAGCTATACCAAGTACGTTTGTTGTGGCGACCAAACCCTCTTAAGGTCATCGCGTTGGAAATCTCTTCTGCCCTATCAAGGCTTGAGAAAATCAGAGGCCCCAATATTTTGGCGACGTTCTGCAGGCGTTGAAATAGCGGGGTGCTCTTGGAAATGTCCAAGCCGCGTGCTTGTTGTGCGTGCATGATGTTCACGAAGTCATTTTTTACTTCAGGTAAGTAGCGCAGCGTTAAACTGACAGCGTAAGCAATTTTGTAGGGTACGCCAATGCGATTCAAGCTAGCAGCAAATTCCGTAGGGTGTGTGGTGAATACAAACACTAACGCAATTGGAAACATACTGAAGTATTTGAGAGTTACGGTTACCAAATAGAACAGGGTTTCTTGAGTCAGCGAATAGCTGCCTGGCAACTGGAGAAGCACCGTGCTACTGCCAAGAAATACTTCTCCCTGAGTGGGTGCAAGTAAAAACATAAATAGCGCATTGAGCGAAAGTACGCTCGCCGTACCAATTAATAGTGGCTTATATACCTTTAGTGGTACACGTGTCATTTTTAGCAGTGTCAGGCCAAGAACAATCAAAACCCCTATCATGCGTAGGTCAAAAGTGGTTAAGACCACGGTGATCCAGGCAATGAACAAACCAAATTTGGTGATGCCATTAAGGGCATGCAGTGGAGATTGAGTGTCAACGTAGCTGATGCCGAACTTCATCTTAGATGTTTTCATGCGACACGGTTCTCGAGTTGAATAAAGTATTGCATAAACGTATTTTTATCTTCGATTGCAAGTCTATCCGCCAAGTCATACAGGCTGGTGGTGGTCAGGTTTGCTTGATCGAGCAGCTCTGGCTGGCTGAAGACTTCCGTCATCGGGGCATCTGCGATCAGTTTGCTGTCTGATATGACGATGGAGCGTTGTGTGTACTCCAGTACCAGATGCATGTCATGAGAAATAATGACCACTGTTATACCCAGTTTTGTGTTGAGGTCTTTGATAAAGCTAAGCATGGACGTGTAGTTACGATAGTCTTGACCGGCAGTCGGTTCGTCCAAAATGAGCAGCTCTGGCTCCAAAGCAAGAATCGAAGCGATGGTTACGCGCTTTTTCTGACCGTAACTCAAGGCTTCAATTGGCCAGTTACGGTATTTACTTAAACCACAAAGATCTAAAATAGCATGTACTTTGGTTTGAATTTTATCTTCATCTAACCCTTTGTTTCTTAGCCCAAATGCTACCTCATCAAAAATCATATGGTGGGAAATCATATGATTAGGGTTCTGCATGACGACACCAATCTTCTGGCTACGTTCAAAGATAGACAGTCGCTGCAGATCTTGGCCATCTAAAATGATGCTGCCAGTATCAGGTTCTATCACTCCCATCACCAACTTAGTAATGGTGGATTTACCCGAGCCGTTTTTGCCTAAAATGGAAACAAACTCACCGCGACCTATCGAAAAGCTGACATCCTCTAGTGCGTTTTTTTCACCATCGTACGAGTAGGTTAGATTCGAAATTTCTAGCAAACAATCGTTCTGTAATGGGATAGAAGGCTGTGTTTTAGTATCGCCCCAAGACTGAAACAGCATCGCACATTGTTCAAGAGGGTAGCTGTCAAGTTGAGAGGGGATATCGCGAGCCTGAATTGACTGACCGGCTGCTTTTAGCGCAGATAGATACAAAGGTTCACGAATACCATGCTTGGCTAATAGAGGCGACGATAACAGATCATCAGGCGTCATATCCGCGATGATTTCGCCTTGCTCCATTAAGATGATGCGATCGACTGAACGGTGCAAGACGTCCTCTAACCGATGCTCAATAATGATAATGGTTTTACCAGATTCTTGATGAAGTTGATCAATGATCTCTATCGTTTTTCGACCTGTTTTGGGGTCAAGGGCTGCAAGAGGTTCATCAAACAGCAGGGTATCAACGTCGTCAACCAAAATACCCGCTAGGGATACGCGTTGCTTTTGACCTCCAGACAGGTCGTGAGGCGAACGGCCTAGCATATCCCCAAGATCAACCATCTTAGCCGTTGACTTAACGATTGGGTACATATCGACATTTGAGACAAGCTGATTTTCCATAGCGAAGGCGATATCTTCACCTACGCTAAGGCCAACAAACTGGCTGTCAGTGTCTTGGAGTACGGTACCAATTTGCTCAGTAATTTGGTGCAATTCTAACTTGGCACAGCTTTGCCCATTGAGCGACAGCTCGCCTGTAATTTCACCTTTAATTGAGTGTGGGATGAGTCCGTTTAGGCACTGTCCAAGGGTAGATTTACCACTACCACTTGGACCGATAATGACGATTTTCTCTCCTTTCTCTATCCTTAGATTGATATGTTTTAGCGTCGGTTTGTCCAGCGACTCATATCTAAAAGAGAAGTCAGAAAATTCAATTGTCATTGATGATTAAGCCTCGGTTAGGTTACGGCTTTGAGCGTTACGTTTCGCAACAGATTTAAGAATAAAGTAACCCACAACTGCGATAAGTACGGTATTACCCGCTGCAATAATGGTGAGCTGAGTAAATACTTTCGTAAAAGGTTCTGCGTAAAGAATGGTGTCTAAGAAGGCTGAGCAACCATAACCGATAACATTACCAACCAAGGCTAATAGTACAAACAGAGAAAAGTCTTTATGGTTGAAATCGCCTTTCTGCAGACGATGTTTGGTCATTGCTGGGTAGAAACCTAGAATCAAACCAACGATACCAGAGCCTAGAACCCAAGTAATCCATACTCCCCAGCCGGCAAACAAATCGGTAACCCAGTGACCAATAAAGCCAACCAAGAAGCCTACAATTGGCCCAAACAACACGGAGAACAGTGCTAAAACCGCCATTGCTGGTTTAAGAGTGGTGTTGGCAAAAACAGGAATACCAAACATAGGTAGACCGCCAATTCCGTACAGTGCAGCGCCAATTGCAATAACGACCACGGTTTTTGCAGAAAGATTCATAGATAACCCTTTGTAGTATGTTCACTTCAGTCCAGTTTTAGTACGTGTTAACTGCTGATTGAAGTGGCAATAAAATCTTTAAAGAACATAACCATAGGTGATTATTTTGATTGAATTTTGTACACCCATGAGAATAAGGCGCAGATTATACCTGCTGAGGTATCAGTTGGAAAGCTAACTATCTAGATGGCTATGGGAAGTTGTACGAATTAGTTGCCACTTGCAATGACTGTGAGAGAACAAAATACGGGCTTCAATAGAAGCCCGTTGGTTGGTGGTGGTTAGTGATCTAAATATAAGAAGTTTTGCCAACTCTTCATACGAATCAGTACTTTTCGCATGATAGATACGTGGGTGAATTTATCTGAGTAGACAGCTACTTCAACGGCTGTACCCATCGGCAGATGGTAATCGGATAAATCGTCGGTAATCTTTAGAGTGACAAATACACGGCCACTAGTGCGAAGTGCTTCTGTTCCAAGTAATGTCCCTCGGGCTTGGAACTGGCTTTCGCCAATGGCAGGAAGAACATCAATCACTTCACCTTTAAATACTTTGCCTGGCAGTGCGCGGAACAGGAATTCAGCTTCATAGCCTGGTTTAAGGCGTTGAAGTGAGTTTTGTCTAAACGCTGCGGTGTAGATTTTTTCTTCGGTGTGAACAAAAGTCATGACAGGCGCCAATGGCAAAGGTACCGCCATTACTCCAGGGCGTAATGCAAGTTGAGTTGCAAAGCCATCAGTTGGTGCGCGTACAACCGTTTGATCTAAATCGAACTCCGCTTTACGCAACTCAGCGAGGAGTCGAGCAACTGTCGTGTTTTCTCCGCCAATTTCAGAGTCCAGTGCAAGCTCGGCTTGCTCTACGCCTGCTTTTGCTGATTCAAGAGCGGCTTCAGCAGCCTTGTATGCTTGGCGACGAGTATCCAATTGCTGCTCAGTGAATGCACCTTTGTCATAGCCTCGTTGGTATCGCGAAAACTCACGTTGCGCTTTGTCCCTTTCGGCAATGGCTTTCACTTCTCCAGCTTTAGCAGCTTGAAGTTGAGATTCAAGACCTAATGCACCTTGGCTGGCTTCCTTGATTTGTGCTTTTAGCTTAGCTATTTCAGCTTCGTAAGGAATCGGATCGATTTTGAAAAGTACGTCCCCTTGTTGCAAAGGCTTGTTCGGTTCCACTGGTACTTCAATCACTTTTCCTCTTACCCCTGAAACGATCGGAGTTGATGAGAACACCTGATTACCCATTTGAGTAAATGGGTGGTTGTAGTTCATCAACAGAATCAACGTTCCGATCAGCACTACGCCACCAAGCACAGCGGTTGGGACGGTCCACTTATTTAAGGGGATATTGAATACTTTGAAGATGGTGATGCAAAGAGCGGCATACGTCAGAATTAAAAGTAAATCCATTACTGCTCCTCCTCGTGACGGTCGACATGAACGGAAGGCGCTGACCTCGTTTTGGTTTCTGCTTTCAGAGCGGTTACTTCTTTTTGTAATTGATTGACTTGGTCAATGAGGGCATCAACTCGGTGATGAATATCGTGCTGTTCAGCCTCGAGCTTTTGAAAGCCCCAGCCCCGCTCTTTACGCCACAATGTGGCCCAAATCCAAAGGAAAGGCCATATCGCGTGCAAGGTAAACAAACTAACCCAACCTGCGTAATGAATGGCATCTTGATGCGGGTGCTCGCGCTCCTTGGCTATCTCATAAGGGATATCATGGATGACAATGATACCGTAAAAGATAACCAGCGCGACAAAGACCAAAAGGCCTAGGGCGAAGTAATCTAAAAACATAACAACATCCTTGTTTTTTAACATACAAAGTTAAATCGTACGGTGGTAGAGAAATAAAGTATAGAAATAAAAACAACAAATTAGAGATTTTTTGGTTACACTTCTCAATTAACTCTTTTAACAATTACGTAGGGTGATATGGAATATCAAGGAGAGGCTGCAGCCATAGCTGCTGCAATAGTCTGGGCAGTCGCGACCTGGATTTATAGCCAGTTTAGCCATCATTTTACCGCTCTGCAGCTCAACATCGTGAAAGGAACTATTGCTTCTGCCATGATGTTGCTAGTGCTTCCATTTAACGCGTTGCCTGAACAGCCTCTGGAGTCTACTCATCTTCTCATCCTTGCGGTTTCTGGAGTTATCGGAATTGCGATAGGTGATAGTGCCTACTTTGCTTCGTTGAAAAGGATTGGAGCCAATAAAACCCTGTTACTCGAATCGCTCGCACCTCCATTGTCCGGTGTGCTGGCCTTAGTTGCCTTAGGGTCAGTGCTATCTTTACAAAGCTGGCTGGGTGTTGTTATCACGACGTTGGCAGTGACTTTTGTTATTTTCCAACCAGAAGAGTCGGCTAAACCGATCAGTTTCAGTGGGATTGTGTTCGGCTTGTTGGCGAGTGTATGTCAGGCTTCAGGCGTTGTGATCTCTCATTATGCTTTAGTTGCCGGAGATCTCCCCCCACTACTCGGTGCCTTAGTTCGTTTAGCTGTGGGTGTAATGTCAGTAGTAATGGTGATCAAATTGATAGAAAAAACACCTTTTAGCGATATTAAGTGCCACCTGAAATCATTATCTCATAACGCTTTTTTATGGTTGTTAGGGGCGATTTTTGTCGGGACATTTCTAGCGCTATGGTTACAGCAAGTAGCATTAAAACATGCCAATCCGGCTGTTGCTCAAACCTTAATTGCGACCAGCCCACTATTTATGTTGATTATCTATGTTGTTAAAGGGAAGAAAGTAACGCGCCAAAGTGTGCTAGGCACTTTGGCTGCACTTGGTGGGATTTCTCTATTTTTTATTCAGTAAGTGCGCTTACTCAGTGCAGACTTGGTTACGTCCATTTGCTTTAGCTCGGTATAGCGCCTTATCTGCGCGATAGAAGGTTCGTTGGGTGTTTTCACCTTCACGATGAAGCGTGATACCGACACTGACTGTAAGCCCTCGCTCACCCAATATATCCTGCCAGCCAAAATTGAAAATTCGTTCTCGATAAGTTTGAGCATGCATTTCTGCTTGCTCAATGGTTGAACGCTCTAGAATAACCAAGAACTCTTCTCCCCCAAAGCGAACACAGGATGCTCCTCGGAACTTGAAGTATGATGCTAGTTCGGCTGATACATTGACGATAGCTTTATCGCCCACCAAGTGACTAAGTTCATCATTTATTGACTTAAAGTGGTCGATATCAATCACCATCAAGGCGAAAGGAACGTCATGGAGCAGGAGATCTTTAAGTTTTACGTCCAGCCAGCGACGGTTATGTAGCTTGGTCAGAGGGTCTGTAAATACGTCTTGTTGTAACTGAGCCACGGTGTGCTTTTGGCTCTCCGTTGTCTCTTTCAACTCGCGGTTTTCTAGCTCTGAAAGGATCAACTTCAGTTGTAGCTCGAAACGAGAAAGGCGGCGAAGTTGGCTGGCGCCGAGCTCTCCGATAGGGATTTGCTTCATCAAGTCGCTTTCAATACGAAAAGCTCGTTTCTGATAGTCCAGAGATCGGGCATAGTCTTTTTGCTGCTCGTAGATTTCCCCAAGGGAATTACATAGCTGCAGGTTTAAAATTGGAGATGCGTACTGCTGAATCCGTTTATGCGCTGCTTCCAAAATCATGTTGGCCCAATGCGACTTTCCATACTCATTCAAACAATAAGCGAGTTCGAGACGAATCATATTGGATAGCCAAACCGAATGGATATTGCCAGAAGTGTATTGAACGTTGCCTAAACAAGCCATTGCAAGGTCGGTGCGCTTTTCTTGACGGTACAGTTTTGCTTGATACAGCAAAATTTGTCCTGCCAAAACTTTATCACTTACTAAGATACTGAGCTCTTCACACTCCTTAATTAGGTCTTGTGCAGCGGTAAATCGATTCAGTTCGATATAACAAGCAAGCATGTAAAGTTTGTAGCGTAAGCGAAGTGAGCGACTGCTAATTGCATGGTCTATACTGTCGATTTTTTGATAGTAGCGAAGAGCTCGGTTATGGTCGCCATAAGCGTCACAAAGATTACCCATTCCGAGTACTGCAAGTACATACTCATCAATAAAGCTGTTGTCTACAGCGATTGTGGACGCTGTGATGTACTCATTCAAAGCACCACTGTAATCGCCGCCTTCAACTAATCTATCGGCGAGGCTGTTTTTTACCTCCAAGATGAGCTCGGCATCTTCCGGCAGAGAAAGCAGATTAAGAGCTTCTCTTAACTCTTCAATACTGGTTAATGGTTGTTTTAACTCACTACGAAACTCAGCACTTATAATTAAGCACTGTGCTTTTTCTTGAGCAGTTGAAGCGACATGTTGACGAACATGGCTCCAAAAGATCAGTGCTTCCTCGCCAGTTACGGAAGAAGCATCTAAACCAGAGTCTGAAATTTTATTCAGTAACACTTCCATTTTGTTCTTCCTGTCGCAGGTGTTCTTCTAACTGCTCTAAAGTAAATGGGAATGAAAGGATATCTTGGAAGACTACTTTCGGAAGTGGCTTGTCGAGCCCTTTTCGATGCCAAGGGTAAATTTCAATCATTTTCGCTAGTACATGAAAGACATTAAGTGCTTCATCACCTTTATCCGCAAGTAGAAGGCCAAGTCGTTCACTACTCAGTCGAGACAGCAGGTCTTGCTTGTTGCATAGTGAATGCGCGAGTTCGGCACAGACATCCAGGTAGCCTGAATCGGAATGCTGAATCATGATGACGGCGTGGTTAGAACGCTTTAACTCGGTCTTAAACAGTACCAATTGTTCCCACCAATAAATTTCTGACACCATCTGACTGAGGTGTTTCTCAGGATCAAACTCGTGTTGCCCACGAATGCGGTTGATGAGTTTTCGAGCGCGTTGCTCTAATTGGCGTTTGGAGGCTCGTGCTTTGTCATTACTGACACGAGCTGTTTGCTCGCGCAGCATATCGGTTGAGTGCTTTCGATACTTTTTGAAAGCTTGCAGAGCAATTTTGAATTCGCCGCATTCTTCAGCGACTCGAGATTGTTGAAAGCAGATTTGTGACAGCAGCTCGCCATTATCAAACGACGTTGCAGATTGCTCCGCATTCTTCAATAACTCGGAAGCTTTTTGAGGGTTTTTACGTAACAGTTCTAACCGCGCGCGACTAATATATGAATGAGCTTTCATCCATACTAAGTCATGTTTCACGGCTAATGAATGGGCTTTGTTCGTCGCTTCTTCGGCATCTTCTAAGCGCTCTAACCCTAATAGTGCTAATCCTCGGAAGTCCCAGATTTCCGCTTGCCATGTATTGTCGTAGTGATCTTTCAAGGCTTCAGCGGCACCATCTAGGACCGATAGCATCTCAACATAATTGTTAAGAAGGTAGTGGTCCCAAGCGAGTAAGATCCGCGCCTTTCCTTCCAGCCAACTTACGCGCGCGTTGTTTGCAACTGTCACTGCCAGCTCATGGGTGGTTTTAGCCAGTTGATATTCGTTTGTAATCCGCCAAACATTACCTAGACCGATCAGGGCTTCTAGCTGAACTTCAACTTCATCGACAAGCGCTGATTGTTCTAAAGCGTTAATCCAGTACTGCTGTGCGGAGTAGTATTTCGCTTGTCCCCAATAGTGGAGAGCATGAATATGGAGAATTTCAGGGAGAAGGTCATCGGTGTCTAAGGCGCTCAGTTTGCTCTGGGCTTCCTTGATATATTTAAGCCCCTTGCGGTAGTCCATGGTATTCCACGCGCAGCGAGACATGATTACCAAGCATTGAATTTCACCTTCAGGATAGAGTATTTGAGCAGAACGAAAGGCGCACTGCTCCGCGATAGCTCTCACTTTATCAGGTTCGGATTCAATCCGAGCCTTTAGTTGATCTATCTCTATCTCTAATAGTCTTTGGCTTTTATCCAATGAATCAATCCCTTACCGCGTGTAGATATATAACCTTGCTAACATTATAAGAATAGCAGGTTACTTAACTCTACTAAAAGTACTAAAACTCAGGCGGTTTAACGGGGCTCGTCACATTACTGACAATTATGAAAGCAACTCTCTTAATGTCAGTGGTGATTGGGTTAACTCGAGGTTTTGCGCCGCCGTATTCCCACATTTATCTTGGTAGCACAAATTGTGCCATGCTCGGAAGATATCTAACATGGGTAATAGGCCACCGGGGCGAAGTTTTCGACGAGGTTCATTAATAAAGCTTTCAAACAATGTTTGAAAACGCTGCTGATAGAATTCCGTCTTCTTAATCGAAGCCTTGTGCAGCCAATGCTCAGGCTGATTGTGTTCACCCGCTAGGTAGCAAATACCTTTGGAATGTTGAGCGACAGTGCTTATGGCCCAGCGATCTCGCCACCATCCCATATGCACAATATCAATCTTGTTGATTTCATTGTCAGTATGCCAACCTTTATCTTCCTCAACATACATTAAGTCGATATTTTGGCGCTTAATACGCGGTAAACATACGCTAAGTGCCGCAGAGCGTAGTACGGGATCTTGAGGTAGATAGATGGATACCTGGCTCTCCTCCTGACACATATCGAGCACGTGAAGAAAATGCGCATAAGAGGTATAAGGTGGTCGAATTAACGCCCCTTTGGACGGGTAATTAAACACTGAAAGGTTGCCCATGGGATCTTCAACGTTGCCGCGTGCCAATATGGTTTGATATTGCTGATCAATCCTCTCTTTCAAAACAGGTGAAGGAGGCGGAACAGGCATGTTCGCTTCTGAAGAGTGTTCTCTTGAAACAAACCGAGAGGGTGTCGAATACGGATCATGATCTAGGCCACCAATAGGCTCTTCATTAGCCGAATAGTTAACGTGCTGACAAAGGATGTAGCCACTTTGGGCTTCCCCTGTCGCCATCCACAGTACCCCATTATTGCTTTTAGGCTGCAGTGAAACGTAGTGGGAGGCAAACTCGTATTTTTGCGCGTGGTTTACCCAGCGTGCATCGAACATCGCGAGCTTGCGACGGCATCGGCTCGCAATATGATCGAGATGATCATAAAACGTCTTTGGATTGATCTCTAGCTTGCGGCAGATTTCTCTCACCGAATAACCCATAAAGAGCAAGCCAAGTAGGTTTTCTTGGAATTGGAGTTTCTTGTTTGCGCCTGACCATTTGTCGACAAATGTGGTTTGGCAATTTTTACAGCGGTAGCGTTGGCGATCGCCACTATAACCGAAGGCGTGGTAGAGGTGTTTATGAGTGTGTACTGATAGCCCAAAATTTTCGCAGTCGTCGTTACGACACGCAGGGAGACCATCACTATGAAGGTGCCTTAACCGATGAAGCTCATTAAGAACTTCTTGGTTATTAAGTAAGGGGGGGAAAGCACCGCACTCCCGACAAACCATCGCAGGTCGTTTAGGGTTCGCATGCTGCACAACGTAACGATGTGCATCACTCAATCCAAAGTTGTCACACGCCAATGTTTTACAAAAGTTGAGCTGTAAACCGTCTGCTTCCTGTGGCAGTTTGCCAGTAGTCACTATCTCCCCCTCGGGATTATTCGGGCCACCAAGCTAAGCCTGGTGGCAAAAGGAATAAATTAAATGTTAATTGCAGTTTCTAGAGCAACTTTCATCATGTCGTTGAATGACTTTTGACGCTCTTCTGAACTTAGTTTCTCACCACGGATGATGTGGTCAGATACTGTTAGAATTGTTAGTGCTTTAGCACCTAGGTCTGCAGCAACACCGTAGATACCAGCTGCTTCCATATCTACACCAAGGATGCCTAGTTTTTCCATCTTCTCAAAGATGTCAGCTTCAGGAGTGTAGAAAAGGTCTGCAGAGAATACGTTACCAACTTTTACTGGTACTTCTTGAGCACGAGCTTGATTTACCGCTTCTTCTAGAAGGCCGTAATCAGCGATTGCAGCGAAGTCGTGGTTATTGAAACGGATACGGTTAACTTTAGAGTCAGTAGATGCGCCCATACCGATAACAACGTCCATTAGGTTTACGTCGTCACGTACCGCACCACAGCTACCTACACGAATAACATTTTTTACGCCGTACTCAGCGATAAGTTCGTGAACGTAGATACAGCATGATGGGATACCCATACCGTGGCCCATTACTGATACTTTTTTGCCTTTGTAAGTACCTGTAAAACCGAACATGTTACGTACGTCACATACTTGCTTTACATCTTCTAGGAATGTTTCTGCGATGTATTTAGCGCGTAGTGGGTCACCCGGCATAAGTACTGTTTCTGCAAAATCACCTGGTTGAGCGTTAATGTGTGGGGTTGCCATAGTTGATACTCCAAGTTTATTAGTCAATCAGTTTCCTGATTACCAATTTTGTTGATTCTGTTTAATCTGTTGAGGCAATACTAGCTAGATAAGCTAATGGTCCATGAGAAGTATGTCACAAAAGTCGGGTGTTGCACGGTAAATTTGGTGATTGATAACTTTTTCTGTTGAAATTGGTAATGCAATCGATTCGGAAAAACGATTGCTTATTTTTAGCTGATCCAAAAGCGTAAACGATCCGTACCAAAGCTATATTGTACAAAAAAATATTTTGTACAGCATGCGAGAGTCATGCTAAAACTTATACAAGAAATTAATTTGTACACCTTAAGGTGAGGGAATTAAAATGGCAGCTTCAATAAATATTGGTATCAGTTCGTGTTTACTTGGCGAGAAAGTTCGTTTTGATACTGGACATAAAATCAGCAACTTTGTGACGAAAGAGTTATCTCCGTATTTTAACTTTGTCTCCGTCTGTCCTGAAGTCGGAATGGGAATGCCTGTGCCAAGGCCGACCATTCGTCTTATGTCCAATGAAGAGCGCATAGAACTCGTAGAGACAAAAAACAATGAGATTAAACATACTGAGGCAATGTTGAGTTATTCGCGAACTAGAGTTGAGCAGCTTGGCAGCGAGCAGCTTTGCGGTTATATAGTTTGCGCTAAGTCGCCAACGTGTGGCATGGAACGAGTCAAAGTGTATAAAAAGGCAGGTGCGGAGAACGTCGGGGTAGGGTTGTATACGGCGGAGTTGATGAAGCAAATGCCTTGGTTGCCTATTGAGGAAGACGGACGCCTGAATGATCCCGTTCTTAAAGAAAACTTCATCACACGCGTTTTTACCCTGCATGATTTCTACGAATCGATTGGACCAACTCCAACACGTGGCGCATTGGTCAAGTTCCATTCCAGATACAAGTTGACTTTAATGGCTCACAATCCAATGGCATATAAAGATTTGGGACGTCTGGTGGCAGATATTGCAAACTACGATATTGATGACTTCTATTTCAAATACCGCCTTGAGTTGATGCAAGCGCTCGCGAGTCGTGCTAGCAGAAAGAACAACACTAACGTGCTAATGCATTTACAAGGTTATTTTAAACGAGATCTCGATAAAGCGAGTAAATCTGAGTTACGTCAGGTGATTGACGATTACCGTGTGGGTTTACTTCCTTTACTCGCCCCTCTCACTCTTATTAAACACTATCTGACTCATCATCCAGATGAGTATTTGCTGAATCAGAAATTTTTGAACCCTTATCCTCAGGAGTTACGTTTACGTTATGGATTGTGAGAAGAAGCTTTACGCGATCAGAGAAGTATCAGAGATAACAGGTGTGAAGCCCGTAACACTTAGGGCTTGGCAGCGTCGTTACAATCTTATTCAGCCTATTCGTACTAGCAAAGGTCATCGGTTGTATAGTGACGAAGACATCGCATTAATCCAAGCGGTACAGATGTGGCTGAGCAAAGGCGTCTCTATTGGCAAAGTTAAGAGTCTGATTGAACGTCAGGTTTCATCAGACGAAATGCCGACAGATGAGGCAACCGCGTTGGACGAAGTCGATGCGGTAATCGCTGCGTTGTCGAGCTTACACGTTACGAAAACGGAGTCTATCATCCATCAAGTAGTAAAAGAGTATCCGCTGGATACAGTGATTAGACAATTTATCCAGCCGACTACTGTCTCTTTAAGCGCGGTCAAAAAAGCTCTTCGAGTTTCTCAACTATCATTATTCAACGGCCTATTAACCAGCAAGTTAGAGAGCGTTGTTGAAGCAGAGAACAAAGCATCTCAACTAGGAAAGTGTCTGTTAATCAATCTAGGAAGTCGTGATCTACAAAGCCGAGTTTGGTCCGCTGAGTTATCAGAGCAAGGCTGGAATATGACGATTTTAGACGACATTGAAGAGGTGTCTGGACTCGGTAGTTATCCTCTTGCAGAGGCCTACAAACAGATTGCGCTCTTTAGCGTGCGTCCTCTTACATCACAACAACTTAAAGGTTTAGTTGGTTTCCGTGAGCAATGTGAATTACCTATTGTTTATTCTGAGCTTCTTCAACAAACGGAAGGTGGGGTATGAAGCTAGTCTGGCTTCGGCGCGATCTCCGTTCTATCGACAACACTGCGTTGATTGAGGCGCTTAACTCAGAAGAGCGTGTCGTGGCTGCCTACATAGCCACTCCCGAGACATGGGCTGAGCACAATCTAGCTCCGATTCAAGCTGATTTGATCTATCGACGCTTATTCGAGCTTCGAGTTCAATTACAGAAATTAAATGTACCTTTGCTCTACGCAGAGGTAGGTACATTTGAGCAATCTATCGCGCAACTGCAGGAGTGGTCGTCGCGTTATGGTGTCGCTGGTATCTGTTGGAATAAGGAGTACGAAATTAATGAATCGAGGCGTGATAAAGCCGTTAAGCGAGAGTTATCTCAAAACGGAATAGATTGTACTTCGTTTGACGATAAGTGCCTTCTTGCACCAGGAGCGGTATTAAATAAGCAGAATGAATACTTCAAGGTCTTTACGCCGTTTAAGAGAGCGTACCTAAGCAAACTCTCTACTACTCATTGGCAAGTCAGTAAACCGAGTGCATGCGTCTCTGCCGATAATTTTGATGATTTTGAAAAAGATCTGCTTCAAGAGTCGTCCTCTTTTTCTTATCCCAGGGTGTCGAGTTCCTTATATGACATCGATGACGAATCAATCCTCGCCAAATTGAGGCTGTTTGAGCGTGATGATATGGATGATTACAAGAAGCAACGAGATTTTCCCTCGCAAGATGGAACAAGTGGTTTATCTCCTTACTTAGCGATTGGGGCTCTTTCTGTTCGTCAATGTTTCGCTCGATTAGCTTTTCAACAAGCTTTGCCGCTTTCTGAAGGACGAGAAACTTGGCAGAGCGAACTGATTTGGCGAGAGTTCTACCAACACCTTCTTCATTTCGAGCCAAAACTGAGTTGCGGTGAAAGCTTTTCTGAGTGGGGCAGTTACTTAATTTGGTCTAACGAAACAAAATATATCGAAGCATGGAAAAATGGTCTTACCGGGTATCCGATAGTTGATGCCGCAATGAGGCAACTTAACCAAACAGGCTGGTTGCACAATCGACTAAGAATGATCGTAGCCAGTTTCTTGGTAAAAGATTTACTCGTCGATTGGCGGATCGGCGAGGCATATTTTATGAACCACTTGGTTGACGGCGATTACGCAGCAAATAATGGTGGATGGCAATGGTGCGCGTCAACGGGATGCGATGGGCAGCCTTACTTCCGCATTTTTAATCCTATTACTCAGGGGGAGAAGTTTGACCCTACAGGAGTTTTCGTTCGTCGTTGGATTCCTGAATTGGCTGAAGTGCCTGATAAATACGTCCACCAACCCTGGAAGTGGGATAGTGTAAAAGCGCTGTCATATCCTACACCAATAGTTGATCACAAGGTTCAAAGAGAGATAACCTTAGCAAACTACAAGAATGCTAAGGACGTTTTTAATGCTACGTAAACTCATTGCACTTGGTTGCTGTTTGTCTTTCCAAGTTTTTGCTGCGAGCTACGAATTGCCTGTAGAAGGCAGCAATATTGTTGGTCGTACGCAGTATCACCAAGTCGATGAAGGGGAAACACTTGCTGAAATAGCGAAGCAGTATGATGTGGGTTTTTTATCATTGATGGCAGCGAATAAAGGTGTTGATCCTTTTTTACCCCAGGCTGGATATGTACTCACTATTCCTACTCAGATAATCCTTCCTCACGTAGAACGTAAAGGGGTAGTGATTAACTTAGCTGAGCTGCGTCTTTACTATTTTGAGCCTAATACAAATTTGGTTCACATTTTCCCAGTAGGTATTGGCCGGGTAGGTAGAGATACGCCTGAGATGACAACAACCATTAGTCAGAAGCGACCAAACCCAACTTGGACTCCGCCTGCTTCTATTCGCAAAGAATATAAAGCTAAAGGGATAGAGTTACCTACGGTAGTACCCGCTGGGCCGGATAATCCACTGGGAGAATACGCGCTTCGTTTGGCGTATGGTGCAGGTGATTACCTGATTCATGGCACCAATAAAGATTTTGGTATCGGGCTTCGAGTGAGTTCGGGTTGTATTCGTATGGATCCAAAAGATATAGATTGGCTATTTCCCAAAGTATCACTGGGAGACCAAGTTCGAGTAATTAACGAGCCGATTAAAGTATCGCTAGAGCCCGATCGTAGCGTGTTTATTGAAGCGCATGAACCTCTAACTCGCAGCGATGGTTCTAAGAAAAATCTAGAAATGCCCCAAGAGTTAGGCTGGTGGTTGGAAGAGTTTGAACATTCAGATGTGAAAGCCAAAGCTGCCATTTTGGCTCAAAACGGAGTGCCAATTGAGATAGTGGCGCCAACGTTCATTAACTAGTATTTAAGTTCAGAGAAGCTGAAATAAGAAAGGGTCTGCATTTGCAGACCCTTTCTTTAAAAAGACGTAATTACTTAGTGTAAGACTGAGCAATGTTGTCGATACGCTCGTTAGCGCGTGCAGCTTCTTCTTGAGCAGACATTGCAGCGTCACCAGACTTACGAACTTCAGATTGAAGAGCTTGAACGTCTTGGCTTAGTTGGCTAACTTGGTTGCTTAGCTCATCCATTTTAGCTGTAGTTGCTTCATCTGGACCAGATGCACAACCAGCTAGTAGAAGTACAGAAGACGCTGCAGCTGCGATCAACATTTTGTTCATAATCGAACTCCTTGCATATATAAGTATCAATAAGTTTGTCCTATACCTTCTATTGCGTATAGTGACGAGAATAGTGTAGTGCTAATTCTATCCTTCCAAAAGATCCGTAAAGTCAAAAAAACCCAAGAATTTAAGTAATTATCGAATAAGTTGACCTGTGTCTCATTGGTGAGAGTGATGATTGCATCTGTTTGAAGAGGAAAAAGACATTATAAAAGATGGTCTAGTTATATTTTCTGTGATCACTATCTACTTTGAAAAAATGCGAGTATCATAGCCTGTTTTTACGATTTTTTGATTCAGCACATTATATAGATGATGTTGGATATATTTGCAGTTCAGGTGGAGAATACTTTGCATTTTAAAGATTTAGGCTTAGACAATCGCTTACTTAAGAATTTGAAACACTTCGATTTTAAGAAAGCAACAGAGATTCAACAGAGAGCGATTCCAGTAGCGATTGCTGGAAAAGACTTGTTGGCATCCTCAAAAACGGGTTCTGGTAAAACGCTAGCATTCGTTCTGCCTATTTTGCATAAATCACTGAAAAATAAAGCGTTCTCTGCAAAAGATCCTCGTGCAGTAATTTTAGCGCCGACTCGAGAGTTGGCGAAGCAAGTATATGGCGAACTGCGTTCTATGTTAGGCGGTTTGTCTTACGATGCGACATTAATTGTTGGTGGCGAAAACTTTAATGACCAAGTTAAAGCACTACGTAAATACCCAAAGTTTATTGTCGCGACTCCTGGACGTTTAGCTGACCATTTGGACCATCGCTCTCTATTCTTAGATGGTCTGGAAACGTTAGTGCTTGATGAAGCTGACCGTATGTTAGATCTTGGTTTTGCTCCAGAGCTACGTCGTATTCATAACGCAGCGAAACATCGTCGTCGTCAAACTCTGATGTTTTCTGCAACCCTTGACCACGCTGAAGTCAATGATATTGCTTTTGAAATGTTGGATGCACCTAAGCGTATTGCTATTGGTGCCGCGACTGAAGAGCACAAAGACATCACGCAAAAATTCTATCTCTGTGATCATTTAGACCACAAAGAGGCAATCCTTGAGCGCATTTTAGAAGAAGCGCAATACAAGCAGTTGATCATCTTTACGGCGACTCGTGTCGACACTGAGCGTCTAACGCAGAAGCTAAACGAGAAGAAGCTAAAAGCAGTTGCACTGAGTGGCGGGCTAAATCAAACGCAACGCAATACCATCATGAGCCAGTTTGAACGTGCTGTGTTCAAAATCCTTGTGACGACAGACGTCGCGTCTCGCGGGCTAGATATTGCCAATGTGACGCACGTTGTTAACTTCGATATGCCAAAACATACAGAAGAGTATGTTCACCGAGTGGGACGTACTGGACGTGCGGGTAACAAGGGTGACGCTATTTCTTTAGTTGGTCCAAAAGATTGGGACAGCTTTAAGCGTGTTGAGGCGTACTTACAGCAAGACTTGTCTTTCTCGGTTCTTGAAGGCCTGAAAGGCAAATTTAAAGGTCTTAAACCTCGTAAGCCGGACTTTCGTGGTAAAGGAAATACGGCAAAGAAAGCAAAACCTCAAGCGAAAAAGACGCCTAAGAAGCCTGTTAAACGCGATAAGAGCTTCCATCAAAACGTGGCGGTTGGCGATACAGTGTTTATTCCCAAGAAGAAAGTCGCGCCAAAGTCTGACGACGAGTAATACTGAGAGTATTAAAAAAGGGTTGCCATTGTGGCAACCCTTTTTGTTTAGCGCGAAATGTGCTCAGACTTTAAAGAAGCCAAGTTGCTGTTTTTGGTTTTCAGCCAGATTAGATAGCTCTTGGCTAGCGGCAGCGGCTTGAGTAATGCCTGTAACATTTTGGCTTACTAGCTCATAAATGTTGCTCAGGTTGTTGTTAACGTCAGAAGTAACTTGTCCCTGTTCTTCCGATGCAACGGCTACTTGAGCATTGATCGTGGTGAGCTCTGAAATGGAAGCTGTGATATTGCCAAGGGATTCTCGTACTTTACTTGCTTGTTCTTGGTTATGACTAAGCAGCTCTAAGCTTGAGTTCATACTTTCATTTGCGCTGCCAGATTGGCGTTGCAGCTCTTCAATGATTACTTGGATTTCTTTAGTCGACTCTTGAGTACGCGCGGCGAGCATTCGAACTTCGTCAGCAACGACGGCGAATCCACGACCACTCTCGCCAGCACGAGCCGCTTCAATGGCGGCATTTAGAGCGAGTAAGTTGGTTTGTTCTGAAATACTCTCAATTACTTCAATCACCTTACCAATTTGTTCTGATTGCTCTTTTAAAGAGTTTACGACGTTAGCAGCTTCTGATAATTGAAGTGCCATTTTTTCGCTCGAACGAGTGTTTTGTTCGAACACGGCTAAGCTTTCTCTAGCTAATTTATCCGCATGTGTAGAAGCAGAGTCAGCTTTGTTTGCATTTTCAGTGACTTCTGAGGCTGTGCTTTCCATTTGATTGATTGCAGCAGCGACATGTTCTACTTCATTCTTTTCTTGATCTGAATTCGCAGTGGATTGTGTCATAACTGCGGCCAGTTCAGTGGACGCTGATGCAACATCGACGCTGATGCGAACAAGGGCATCAACCGTACCTTGTAGCTGAGAAACCGTTGAATTGAAGTCTTGAGATAGCGCTGTGATTTCGTTATTTCCGTGTACAGCGACATTAGTTTTTAAATTGCCTTGAGCTAGTTCTTTCATCGCACTTTGCAGAGCCTTAATAGGCGTCACAATGATACCCGCTAACATCCAGCTGATTACAAGAGCAGCAGCAAGGACCGCTAGCAAACCAAGGATCGCGTTCAGCATTACATCAGAATGAATGGACTGATTTTTAGCCACTTCCTTCAAAGCAAGATCGTTAAGTTTGATTGAAAGTTGATCAATGGCGTTAATCATCGCTTTACCTTTATCGCGATAAACGCCAGAAGCTTGCTCGTACTGCAATTCAAATGATGAAGACAGTGATTGACTCGAGTGTTTGGTTTTCAGCAAAGGAGTCATTGTCTCGATAGAGTAGTTTACATAATCATCGATCGCGACCTTCATCGCCTTAACTTCGTTTTGGAGACCATCTATTTGGTTTAATGAATCAAGCAGTTGGAAGTTGGTTTGTTGTTTTGACTTTAGTGTCGTTGCAAGTTGAGCAACATCATCGGCTCGGAATAGGCTGTAAATCGCTTTAATACGCATTCCGTATGTGTTGTCGATGATTTTGGTTAGTTCGTCCTTGTGAGTAATTAAGCCTTCCGTAGAGACAGTGACTTGATTAAATACGTTTTTCAGATTTGATGTGCTGTAGCTGATACCTGCAACGAGTAGTAGCAAAGTAAAGATAACAGGCACAACCACCTGGAGCTTAATAGACAAGCCACTGAGTAGCTGGCGCATGAATTGTCCTCTTCATAAAAAAGAAATGTAAAAAAATTATTATTTTTATCAATTGCGAGAATGATTCTAATTACCTGAGTGCAGAATTCAACTCACAAATTTAGAGTTGTGTGCAATTTTTGAAAGGACGTTATGCAACTTAATTTACTTAATTTTCATAAGTTTATGTAACAGATTGCATCTTGGTATTCAATTCTGTTGACATAGTTTCTCACAATAATCTGAAGCTAATATTCATTTGGTTGATTATTGATTTGTGTAAATCATCTGTCATAGAGGCTTCAACTAAGTGAAACACAACTGTCATATTCGAGCCCTAAAGTGAGCACCGTTCAAGTGAAACACAACGGCAATCAAGCCAATTAAGGATATTGTGATGAAAAAGACAGTAATCGGTGCAATCGCACTTCTAGGCGCAATGGCAGTGACTTCAGTTTCTGCTAAAGAAACGATCTCTGCAGTGGGCTCTAGCAGCGTAACTCCACTGATGGAAGTTTTCTCTGAAACATACATGAAGACTCACTCAAACGTATTTATTGAAGTTCAAGGTCCAGGTTCATCTGCTGGTGTAAAAGCAGCAAAGAACGGCAGCGCAGATTTGGGTATGTCGTCTCGTAACCTAAAGGATTCTGAGAAAGAGCCAGCACTAAAAGAACTGACTGTTGCATTGGATGGAATTGCGGTTGTTGTTAACCCGAAAAATGATCTAAACGGTCTAACTGCTGAGCAAGTAACAGCAATCTACAAAGGCGAAATTACTAACTGGAAAGATGTTGGTGGAGCAGACAAGCCTATTGTTGCTATCACTCGTGATACAGCATCAGGTACACGTGGTGCATTCGAAGACATCATGAAGCTGAAAAAGAAAATCTCAGGTAAAAAAGTTTCTGCTATCTCTCAGCGCGCTCAAGTTGCAAACGGTAACGGTGCTTTGAAAACAATGGTCGCATCGAACCCATACGCTATTGGCTACATCTCACTTGGTACAGTAGATAATTCAGTTAACGCATTATCGATTGACGGCACACCGGCTTCGGTTGATAACGTAAAAAATGGCTCTTACAAAGTGGCTCGTCCTTTCCTAGTTCTGTACAAAGAAGGCAAACCTTCTGCAGAAACTCAAAAGTTCTTAGATTGGATGGTAACACCTGAAGCGCAGAATCTTGTGGACAATAAAGGTTACATCTCAGTTAACTAATCTCGGTAACATTTATTAATTGCTCAGCCTATTTTGGGCTGAGCCTTTTCTCACTCTGAAACGATTATTCTCGTTATCTAGGTAAGAGTTTTATGACCATCGCAACCAATAGTGAAAAGCTTATGAATACTGAAGCGACTCAAGTATCTAAGCCAGCATTACGTGAGCGTAAACGCGTAGACTGGAAAGAGCGCATCTTCCATGGCTTATTTTTAGCAAGTGCCGTAATAGGCATTGTCTCTCTGGCAATTATTGCTTACTTCATTGTTAAAGAATCTATCCCTGCATTCCAAGAAGCAGGAGTGTCGGGCATTGTACTTGGCCAAGACTGGCTGCCACCGGCGCTGTACGGCGTTGCAACCATGATTGTGGCCTCTGTTGTTTCAACATTTGGTGCTGTTATCGTGGGCGTTCCCGTTGGTGTATTGACCGCGATCTTCATCGCTGAAATTGCGCCAAAACGTGTCGCCGATGTTATTCGCCCGGCTGTTGAACTGCTGGCAGGGATACCATCAGTTGTATACGGCTTCTTCGGTTTGGTAATCATTGTTCCATTGATTCAAAATGTTTTTCAAGTGCCTGCAGGCAACACCGTTCTAGCGGGTATCATCGTTTTAGGTGTGATGATTCTACCGACCGTAATTACGGTATCAGAAACCTCAATTCGCGCTGTCCCAAGAACGTACAAGGAAGGTTCACTGGCTTTAGGGGCCTCTAAGATCTATACCATTTTCAAACTGTTAGTCCCTGCTGCGCGTAGCGGTATTATGACTGGTGTGATCTTGGGTATTGGACGTGCGTTAGGCGAGACAATGGCTATCATCATGGTAATGGGTAATGCACCTGCTATGCCACAAGGAATCTTAGACTCTGCTCGAACTTTGACTGCCAATATAGCCATTGAAATGTCTTACGCAAGTGGCGTGCATGCAAACGCACTCTACGCAACAGGTGTTGTACTTCTTGTCTTCATCATGATGCTTAACGCTGCTCTTCTTTATCTTAATCGCGAAAAAGCGAAATAAGCGATAGGTGTGATTATGGACCGCGCAAAACTAAAACAATCTCGAGAGTTTAAGGATAAAGTCCTGAATGGCTTTATTTGGGCTGCCGCAGCGCTAACGGTTGGCTTTTTATTTTGGATTATCTGGTACATCCTATCAAACGGCTTAAAGCATGTTGATTGGGCTTTTATTACCGATAACTACACTGCGACAGGAGAAGAGAAAGGGATATTCCCTATGATCGTGGCGACCATTTACATGGTTATAGCGTCGATAGCTGTTGCTGCTCCCCTAGGGATTATGACGGCTATTTACCTCACTGAGTACGCGAAAGTGGGTAGTCGATTAGTAAAAGTTATCCGTTTCTGTACTGAATCATTAGCAGGTATTCCATCGATCATCTTTGGCCTGTTTGGTATGACTTTTTTTGTCGCTATTCTTGGTCTTGGCTTCTCGATCCTGTCGGGAGCATTAACCTTAAGTATCCTCATTCTACCGGTAATCATCCGTACTACTGAAGAAGCTTTGATGGCGGTACCACAGACCTACCGTGAAGGGTCATATGCCCTTGGGTCTTCGAAAATTTACACTATCTGGCGCTTGATCTTGCCAAGTGCTACGCCAGGTATCTTAACTTCGGTCATTCTAAGTATTGGTCGTGTAATTGGTGAGTCGGCACCTGTTTTCTTAACCGCGGGTATGGTCGCAAGAGTCCCAGATTCGCTGCTCGACTCGGGTCGAACGCTGACAGTTCATCTATACAAGCTAACCACAGAGTTATTTACCATTGAAGAATGGAATCAAGCTTACGGTACAGCAACAGTACTGATTGTCGTGGTCCTATTGATCAATATGACGACAAAGTTCATTGCAAGCCGCTTTAACAAAGCGACCTACTAAGCAATGCAGTATTTGGACACGATTTAAAGAATTCTAAGAGATTAAGAACATGAACAAGTTTGATATTGAAAACCTAGACCTTTTTTACGGCGAAAACCAAGCTCTAAAATCAATTAACCTGCCGATTCCAACACGTCAAGTCACCGCACTAATTGGTCCTTCTGGGTGCGGAAAGTCGACATTACTTCGTTGCCTTAACCGCATGAATGATTTGATTGAAGGGGTGAAGATCACTGGTAAGTTGGATATGGATGGCACCAATATCTATGGAAACATTGATGTTGCAGACCTGCGTATCAAAGTAGGAATGGTGTTCCAGAAGCCTAATCCATTCCCAATGAGCATTTACGAGAATGTGGCATATGGCCTACGAGCGCAGGGCATCAAGGATAAAAAGCATATAGATGAGGTTGTAGAACAATCTTTGCGAGGAGCCGCACTTTGGGATGAAGTCAAAGACCGACTAAAGTCACACGCGTTTGGTTTGTCTGGTGGTCAGCAGCAGCGTTTATGTATTGCACGTACAATAGCAATGGAGCCAGACGTGATTTTGATGGATGAGCCGACATCAGCACTAGACCCGATTGCAACACATAAAATTGAAGAGCTCATGGAAGAGTTAAAGAAGAACTACACCATTGTGATTGTCACTCACTCAATGCAGCAAGCGAGACGTATATCTGATCGGACAGCGTTTTTCTTGATGGGAGAACTAGTCGAGCACGATGAAACTCAGAATATATTCAATGCACCAAAAGATGACCGCACAAAAGGTTACGTCAATGGTGACTTCGGCTAATTGAGTAACATTTTTACTGGCATTATCACTATAACTATAAGCGATGGTACTTTTGCCCCTCTTCGGAGGGGCTTTTTTATATGTTCTTTTTATCAATTGCAACGCAATGCTGAATATTGTCAGGAATACGTAACAGTACTAGTTCATAAGTTCATCTGTATGCCTGCATATTATCTAATCTATTACAATCAACAAAAATTATCATGGTACTTACAGGTTATTTTTATGTAGTTCAACCCAAAGTTTCGATTAACTTAACTCAATGAACTGAATTTCTCAATTTTGACAAAGTTTCACTCTCAAATTAAAGATCTCTAGTAATAAGGTTGTAAAGGGTATTTGTTTTTCGAAGAAAAATATTCAGACTATATGGGCTATCGAAGCTAGATTAATTCATCAAACGAATAGCATTAAATTGAATTAGCGCAGTACTTTAGGAACTAGACCTAAGGGCGGTAGCGTTAGATAAACCAAATTTTGCCTGGTATGTTATATGGAAACTGGATACCCGATAAAGCAGCATGGAGAAGAGTCAGTATTAGTGTATCGTTTTATCGATATATTTTTAATTTGCTCTGTTCTTATCGTTACTACTCTTTTGTATGTTGAAGAGTTCTCTTCTCTTTATAAGCTGATACTTTGTGTGGTTGTTATTGCTTTCTTTTTCGCAGCCGAAATATCAGGTGTTTATCAGACTCATAAACGAACCTCTCTAAAACAAGTCCTTTTAACCGTTTTAACCTCATGGTTTATCTGTATTGCATTATCGCTTGTCATTGGGTTCTTTTTTAAGGTGTCAGAATCTTACTCTAGATTTGTTCTGGGTGTTTGGTTTTTGTCGACACCTGTTCTTCTTATGGCATGGCGCTGGGCAGTGTTTGTATTGCCTCACAGCTTACGTCCAGATGATTGTTACCGAAATAAGTCGATCATTATTGGTGCGACGCGAGCAGGTTTTTTACTCGCAAATGAATTAGAAAATAATAAGCACATTGATGAAAAACTAATTGGATTTTACGATGATAGAACATCTGACAGGATCGAACAAAGTCTAGGTTCAATTAAACCAAACATCAAAATGCTGGGTAACATCGATGATGCACTCTTACTAGCGAAACACCGAAGTGTAAAAAATGTCTATGTAGCGCTGCCAATGGAAGCTGCGAAACGAATAAAGCAAATCTTGAACGCTTTCTCAGACTCAAATGCGCATGTACATATTGTTCCTGATTTCTTTACTTTTGATTTAATTCATTCTCGCTGGAAAAATGTAGGCCATGTCGTCACGCTTAGTGTTCATGATACTCCTTTTCGGGGTTTTTCTTCGATTATTAAGCGATTCGAGGATGTAATACTTTCGCTTCTGATAATTCTGCTTATTAGTCCAATTTTATTGATTGTAGCGATAGGCGTAAAACTTTCTTCACCTGGTCCAATTATATTTAAGCAGGACCGCTATGGTCTTGATGGACGCTCAATTAAAGTCTGGAAGTTCCGCTCGATGCGTTCAACAGATAATGGTGCAGTTGTGAAGCAAGCGACTAAAGGTGATCCTCGAGTTACAAAATTTGGAGCATTTATCCGACGCACTTCTCTAGACGAACTTCCCCAATTCTTCAATGTATTGACCGGACAAATGTCAATAGTTGGACCCAGACCTCATGCCGTTGCGCACAATGAAGAATATCGCGGGTTAATAGATAAGTACATGCTTCGTCACCACGTAAAACCGGGGATTACTGGTTGGGCTCAAATAAATGGTTATCGTGGCGAGACGGATACGTTAGATAAGATGGAAAAGCGTGTCGAGTACGATTTGACTTATATACAGAATTGGACGTTGTGGCTAGATATCAAAATTGTCTACCTCACTATTTTCAAAGGTTTTACAGGCAAAACAGCTTATTAAAGGATTATTCATGAAGACATTAACTAAACCACTGTCAGTGCTTACTGTTTCTCTATTCGCGAGTAATGCTTTTGCTGCGCTCGAAGGGAATGGATATATTACTGAATCTGGAATCAAAGTAATCCCGCTTTTCGACAGTGCGTATGAGTACAATGACAATATAGGTCGATATTCTAAACAAGAGAATCCAGAGTCTTCATCTCTGATAGTTGTTGAACCTGGCGTGGCTTTACAGGCAGAGCGAGGGGAAAGCAAATATCAAGTATTGTATCAGCTGTCATCAGGCAATTATCTTGATAGTCGTGATGATAATTATATTGATCACCGTTTTGCAACAGAGAACTTTATCTCACTTAATCGTAGAAACTCATTGTCGATCAACTATGCGTTTTTATATCAACATGAAGAGCGTGGTACAGGTATTCTTGCTGGTGATAATTTTTCTTTAGCAGCAAAAGGTCCTGTAGAGTTTTCAGTGCATAAAGCAAGTTTGACTCATACTTATGGCTCAGATAATGCAGCGGGAAGAATAGAATCTACTCTTCGAATTGAAGACAAAAACTACCAGAATTATCGAAACATTAAAGATCCTGAGTTTGCGCCATATAGTACCAAGTTCAAAGATTACTTCGAGTTTGGTGCTGCTATGGCTTTTTATTATCGTGCAATGCCGGCAACAAGGCTACTAGCTGAAGTAGATATCAATAACCGAGAATACAAATATGACGGTCTCGATACGACGACTTCGCAGGATAGTGTAGACAGATTTTTCCTAACTGGTGCGACTTGGGATATCACGGGTAAAACGACAGGTAAGCTTAGACTCGGTTTACAAAACAAATCTTATACAGAAGCGAGTAGAGTGGATTTTAACGGTTTAAGTTGGGATCTTGACCTAGAGTGGAAACCTCTATCTTATTCAACCGTACTTGTTTCTGCGGCACAGCGCGCTAAAGATCCAGAGCAAGGTTCGAACTACGTCGATGAGCGAAGTTTTGATACTAACTGGAAGCACTACTGGATGTCTAATCTGTTTACTGATGTTTCTTTCTTATATGTAAAAGATGATTACTCAGAGTCAACGCGGGTTGAAGATTTTTATCGCCTAGGAGTAGGTTTAGGTTACGAAATCCGCGATTTTGTTGAATTAAGCACAGGCTGGAGAACTGAAAATAACGATTCGTCGGTAGATGACAATAAATATAATCAAAATGTTTATTACGTCTCGGCAAATCTAATTTTTTAGTAGGCACTAGATAATGAATAAATTATTGACAGTTCTTGTATTCAGCCTTTCATTGCTCTCTGAAGTAAGCGCTAAGGCCTTCGAAGATACCTATAAAATTGGAGCTGGTGATAAGCTTCAGATTTCGGTTTATGGTGAAGAAGATTTATCAATAGATGAACTCTATATAAGTAATGGTGGAAGGTTTGAATATCCATATTTGGGGCAGCTACACGCTCTAAATAAAACACCAGAGCAGCTTCGTAAAGAGATAGTTAAAGGCCTAAAAGGTGATTATCTGATTGACCCTAAAGTTCGTGTTAGTGTGGTTGGATTTCGCAGTATTTACGTTAATGGTGAGGTAAAAAAACCAGGTGGATATGAATATCAACCAGGACTGACAGTTGATAAAGCCATCGCATTGGCTGGTGGTTTTACTGACCGTGCTGCAAGAAGTAAAGTGTATATAGCGCAATCAGGTTCGGAAGAATCCAAAAGTAAAGTGAAACTCTCAAATAAAGTCATGCCCGGTGACATTATCATCATAGATCAAAGCTTTTTTTAATTTTAATCACCATAATTATCTAAATCAAATTCTGGACGTGAGTATGCTTAATCACACGCAAATTGACTCTTCTCAACAGGAGCCACTGATTGACATTGGGTACTATATACACTTGATTAAATCACGTTGGCTATCTATCTCATTCTTTACCTTTTTATGTACAATAATTGCTGCATTAGTTGTATTGTCAATTACACCTACGTATAAAGCAACGGCTACTTTGCTAATTGAGTCGACACAAAAAAAGGCTATTTCAATTGAAGAAGTTGTTGGTATTGATACCAGCGCCAAAGAATATTATCTCACTCAGTTTGAAATATTGAAGTCAAATCAAGTGGCACAGCGTGTCATCGATAAGCTAAACTTGTCGCAAGTTGCAGAGTTCAATCCGAGTATAGTAGATTCGAAGCCAAGTATGCTCGACAACATTAAACAGCAGATACGCTCTCAACCTGTCATTGCGGCCTATTTTCCAGAGAAGAACATAGTAGAAGCGGATCTTGTTGCAGCAAACGCGTCAATCAACAGAAACATACTGAAATCATTTAAATCTAAATTAACTATCTCACCAATTCGTAAAACTCAGTTAGTTAATATTTCTTTCGAAGCCCAAGACCCAGATTTGGCAGCAGAAATTGCGAATGAGGTAGGCTTAGCATTCATCGAAAATAACCTGGAATCTAAATTACTTGCGACAGAGCAAGCTACAGGTTGGATCAATCAGCGATTAGCAGAGCTAAAGCAACAGTTAGATGAATCAGAGCAGGCACTACTACGGTTTTTACAACAGCAAGAATTAATAGACGATAGTGGAATTATAGCTCTTACTAGTTCTGAACTTTCAAATTTGACAGATCGAATTGCGAAAGCGACGGATAAACGTATTGAAACTCAAGCGCTGTATCATGCACTAAAAAGCAATGCTACTACTGATGTGACGACGCTCGCGTCTATTTCTTTAATATCTAACCACCCTCAAATTCGCGACATTCGTTTGGCTGAATCAAATGCTGAAAAAGAAGTAAGTGAGCTTTCTAAACGTTATGGCCCAAAACATGACAAAATGATTCAAGCTAATGCTCAATTAAAATCCATTCAAAAACGTGCTGCAAAAGTTGTGAATAAGCTCATCAATGGTATTGAAAAAGAGTTAGCGAGTGCCAAAAATCAAGAAGCATTACTAAAAAACGAGCTATTGAACAAAAAAGAAGAGTTTCAGTCTCTTAGTGTCATCAAGCGTGAGTATGACGCGTTAAAACGTGAAGTAGATACAAATGCTAAGCTTTATGATTTGTTTTTAACTCGTCAGAAAGAAACAACAGCTACGAGCGACTTTAGCGCAGCAAATGCTCGTTTTAGCGATTACGCGCTTATACCTGAATACCCAAATAAGCCCAATAAGAAGTTGATTGTGGTGTTAGCGTTTGCAGCTAGTCTCGGGTTTGCCGTTGTACTTGTTGTCTGTTTAGATGCGTTCAATAGTACAATTGACTCGGCACGTGATTTCGAAAACAAACTTGGATTACTTCCAACAGGCACGCTGCCCATGGTGAAAGATAAGCGATACAAAAAATCACCTATTGACTCTAAAATGTTCAACAATGAAAAATTTGGTTTTTTTCAAGAGTCGGTTGATTCAGTGCGTACTTCTCTTTATTTAAGCCTACATAATTCTGAGCGGAAAATGTTGGCTATTTCTTCATCAGTACCTGGAGAGGGCAAAACGACTACTTCTGTTAACCTTGCGATGTCATTCGCCAAGTTAGAGAAAGTATTGTTAATTGACTGTGATTTGAGAAAACCATCTGTTGCGGAGCGTTTTGGACTGTCATCTAGTCAACCAGGCTTGACTAATGTTTTATTGATGAATACACCACTTCGAGATTGCCTAGCGACGTTTGGTGAATCAAACCTAGATGTGTTGAGTGCAGGTATGCTAGCGCCTAACCCTCAAGAATTATTAAGCAGCAAGGCTTTTGAAAAATTATTGGTATATCTCGAAAGTAAATATGACCGTATTATTCTTGACACACCTCCGATTTTACCGGTTAAAGATGCGTTTATAGTCGGAAAGTTAACAAAAGGTATCTTGCTAGTCCTTAAAGCGAATAGTACTACGAAATCGGTTTACAAACACTCTATGACGCTACTTGCCAAACACCAAATAACGATTGACGGTGTCGTGTTAAATCAGGTTCCGTCTCCCAAAAAGGGCTCACATACTTACTCTGCGTATGCTCAATATGCGCGAAGCGCAGACTAATCGAAGGGACTGAAATGCTTATTTCTGTGTGTATGTGTACTTACAAAAGAGTACACCTTGAAAGAACTTTAAATAGCATAGAGGCGTTGAATCTACCTGAAAATGCGACAATTGAAATAATTGTAGTTGATAACGACGAAGCGCAATCTGGAAGAACAATTTTTGACAGGCATGCGGCTAGGTCTCGTTTTCCATGTCGTTACATACTTGAAACTAGGAAAAACATTTCAATCGCTAGAAATGCATACTTAACGGCTGCAAAAGGAAGTTGGATAGCCTCCATAGATGACGATGAAGTAGCTGACAAAAATTGGCTGCTTTACTTATTAGATACAGCGAAGAGATATGATTCTCAGGTTGTATTTGGCTCTGTTAAGCCCGTTTTTCCTGATTCAGTTCCTAATTGGATAGAAGCCGGAAAGTATTTTGTCCGGAAAGATTATAAGACCGGCACAAGTTTAACAAGTGGTGGCGCTGGTTGTACTATTACAAATGTAAAAGTATTACGAGAGCACAGTTTGAGCTTTAACAAGGTTTATGGTTTAAGTGGAGGTGAAGATGCGGAATTATTTCATCGAATTTACAATCTTGGTTATAAGTTGTCATACTGTAAAGAGGCATTTGTGGAAGAAACGGTTGAACCTCATCGACTCAACTCAAATTTTCTAACAAAACGGGCGTTTAGAGTTGGTCAGTCTTTTACTTCGTATCGTTTGCCTAACACCTCGACCTGGATAAATAAGGTAAAGTACTTTACTCCACTTATTCCAAAAGCTATTTTTGCCTCGATCTTATGTATGATCACTTTTCCCCTAGGTAAACATCGTTATTTTAAGTACTGGCTCAAACTATGTGATATTGCAGGGAAAGTAAGTGTTTTATTTGGCAACCAAACAATAGAATTGTATAAGTAATTTATGCCTGCTAATCTAGTTTCTAAAGTAGACAAATTATTAAGGCGGTATGGATTTTTCCTTGTAATATTATATTGCATAGGAGCTCTTTCACCTGCTTTTTACCCTAAGTCTTCACTCCTTTCTAATGATTTAGACTCAATTATTTCTGCTAAATCTGGAAGTGCAATTTTTAAACAAACGTTTTGGTTAGGGTTATTCGTGTATTATGTCTTCAATGTCATCACTTCCAAAGAACTTAGGTTTTTTTCACGATCGATTAACATTACACTTTTATTGTTAATTTTGATTTGTATTACAATAAGCACTAGCGCACTATGGTCAGCGTTCCCTTCTTTGACAATTAAACGAAGTATTTTCCAATTTGCTTTTTGTGGTACTGTTTTCTTCTCAATTTATTATGCATTCCAGCAAGGAACCCTTGGTAAATGTGTAATATTTTCTGTATATGCTATCTATGCCCTCACTTTTTTATCGATTATAATGGGGTATGGATTTTCTGTGAATGGAACGCTTGCCTCTTTTGCTAAGAACAAGAATCAGTTTGCTGCATCATTAATTATCATAATAGTTTTTATGATAACGCTAAAAAACTGTAATTTAGTCGTCTTATCAAACTATAAGTTACATATTTCGCTACTAGTAACCTTGGTTTTTTTAACGCAGAGTAAAACTAATCTAGCAATAATTACCCTATTTTATTTGTCAACTAAAATACCGATACAATTAAATAGATACCTTTTATCTGTAACATACATTGCTTTCATTTTTTTATTCTGTATGTTTTATCCATCTAATAGTTATTTTGGCTATAACTATACAATCTTAGACATAATAGATGAAGACTTTCTTACAGGTCGAGGATATATATGGGACTTGCTTTATTACGACTTGCATTTTTTTAATCAGTCACTAATAGGTTATGGCTATGGTGCATACTTTGGTACACCGACCATTCCATACTTTTTTGATGACCCTTATAGTTTTACTCGTTTTATAACTTCAGCCCATAATGGATACATTGATCATATAATGCAACTAGGTATAGTACTCACCTCATTCCTAGCTGTCCTATATTTTATTATGGCCTCTCGCCTAAAGCACCGTTTCTTGCTCGCTTCGATGAGTATTCCAATTATTCATAACATTACTGAAACATCTATGTTGAAAGACAGTTCTATTATTTGGCTTGCATTTTTATTTTCGGTTTCCCTTTCTTGCTTATTAGACATAAAGATTTTAAATGAAAAGTAAACGTATCAATTGGATAGATTCTAGCCGAGGTTTAGCAATTTTACTGCTAATTGCGGTGCACTATGTAGGTGCTCTTGAATCAAGGAATATTATAAGCAACGAGCAACTTCTCGTTATTCAGTCTTTTTTGAGAGTTGCCACGCCTTACTTTATTCTCATTTTCGGATTTACATATTTCATCACTCAAAAAAATAGGATATTTTTTGTTCGTGATGCCTTAAATACTGTGTTCCGAATGAGGAGGAAACTGCTATATGTGATACTTGGTAGACAAGTAATAGTTTTGATTAACTCCCAACGTTTTGAGAGCATTTCAGATAACTTATTTGAAATATTGACATACCAGCAATTATCTCCTACTGGGGAGATTTTGACATTCTACTTTTTTGCTATGATCTGTGCTCCATTTTTTGTAGTATTAATGAATCGAATTTCATCGATAGCATTCTCACTTGGTCTTTTTTCTGCATATTCTATTAGTTATTTTATAGGCTCCGAATTCATAGATTTAGGTGGTAATAATTTATTTAGATTGTTTTTTTATGATGTGTATCCTTTTTTCCCAATGTTTTGTCTTTCTGCGTTTGGTATGCTTTTAGCTAAGCTATATATAAACATAGCAACAGACAATAAAAAGTTAGAGTGCTTTGGTATGCTGGCAGTTCTTTTTATAGTTATTGGATTGTTATGTCTACTCTTTTCTTCTAGCCAACCTATATATGATTTAGCAAAAGCAAAATATAAGAGCCCGCCTCATCCAATTTACATATTCACTTATGTTGGAATAACTATTTTTGTTAATATCATCTTGATTACTGCATTTGAGTTTATTAAAAATACTAGGTTAATTGAGTTATCTTTGGGTCTAATCGGTAGAAACTCACTGTTAGCTTATGTTTTACATTATTGCTTATTTCTCGGAACTCCTATTTCTTTGGTGTTATTCAATAATCAAGCCCCTCTATACGAGGTGTTGGGGTTTATCCTTATCTTGGTGATCATATTCGTCTTAATTTATTTTCGTGATTCGTTAAAAAGTAAAAAAATCTAAGGAAGTTGAAATGAAGGTTGCTTTAGTACACGATTGGTTAGTCGTTAATGGTGGCGCTGAAAAGGTTCTAGAAGGACTGCTTGATATATATCCAGATAGTGATATATATACATTGGTTGATTTTCTACCTACCGAAAAAAGGGGGTGGCTGGGAAAGAGTAAAGTGTTTCCCTCTTTCATTCAAAGGCTTCCAAAAGCAAAAAATAGTTACCGTAGCTACTTACCTTTGTTTCCGATCGCTATCGAGCAGTTTGATTTGTCCAAGTATGATTTGGTTATATCTTCTAGCTATGCTGTAGCTAAAGGAGTAATTACTGGACCAGATCAAACTCATATTTCCTATTGCCACTCTCCAGCTAGGTATGCTTGGGATTTACAAGCTCAGTATTTGAAAGAGAGTGGGCTGGAAAAGGGGGGGAAATCTATTCTCGCGAGATATTTCTTGCACAAATTTAGAATCTGGGATGTGCGCTCATCTCTGGGTGTCGATAAGTATGTAGCGAACTCTAATTTTATAGCGAAGCGAATCTATAAGTGTTACCGAAGAAAGTCGGAAGTCATTTATCCACCTGTTGACATATCACGGTTTACTTTAAGTACAGATAAAGAAGACTTCTATCTTACCGCTTCTAGGCTTGTTCCATATAAACGAATCGATCTGGTGGTTGAAGCTTTTTCAAAGTTGCCTCATCTGAAACTTAAAGTTATAGGTGATGGGCCTGAAATGAAGAAAATTCAAGACTTAGCCAGTACTTCGTCGAACATAGAAATTCTGGGATTTCAGTCTGATGAGAATATGGTAAGCCATATGCAAAGAGCTAAGGGCTTTGTTTTCGCCGCAGAGGAAGATTTTGGAATTATTCCGGTAGAAGCGCAAGCTTGCGGAACACCCGTAATTGCTCTGGGGAAAGGAGGATGTCTAGAGACGGTTAAAAATAACGAAACGGGTATCCATTTTGCCGAGCAGAAGGTCGAGTCTTTGGTTAGTGCAATTCGCGAAATGGAAAATAGTTACGATAGCTTCTTGCCTGAAAAATGTAGAGAAAATGCAGAAAACTTTTCGGTAGAGAAATTCAAACGTTCTATTGCGGATTTAGTTAACTCTTTTGACTGACATGGAGGCGAAGTGAAAATCTTACATATTCATCAAGATTACCCCGATGGCTTGCCTCGTCCTTTTACGCGAGCTGTGGCTAGTTTGATTGAACACTCTTGGAAACTAGATTGTCGCGTTGAGCACTTCGTTTTGTCTATTAATAGAACCAGTAACCCGTTCAAGGTGCGTTTCAAAAGCTTTGAACAAGGAATGTCGGTAGTGTATTGGTCCTTACCTATCCCAATTCTCTTTAGATGCTCGGTGTTTCTTTGGAGTTGGATCCTATCTAAGGCCCTAAGACAAGGTGAGTTTGATGTAATTCATGGCCATAAGCTGACGTCTGAAGGGGTATTCGCCCATTACTTGTCGCGTTCATTGTCTCTTCCATACTATATATCTATTCGTGGAGGAAGTGATCTTAGGAATATTGAACGCCTGCCAGATTGTCATAAATTGTTTAGAGACATTTACTCTAATGCTCGAGCAGTGTTTATGGTTAGCCCTTGGGCTAAGGCGAATATAGAGAAAAAGCTTAACGCTTATCGCAGAGATACCATAAGTTTCCCTAATATTTGTGAGTTCCGTCTGGACTCAAGAACAACTGTCCGAAATAGAAAACGGTACACCATAGTATTAAGTTTTCACCAATATATTAGAAAAGGCATTATTCCTACATTGGAAGCTATCGCAGAACTTAAGAAGCAAGGAATTTCTATTGAGTTGGACATTGTTGGTGGGGGAAACCACGATATTCGTGAAGTTATAGAAGGCAAAATCATAGCGCTTGGCTTGAACGACTCGGTCAATATCCTAGGCAAGCTAGAACATTTTAAGCTAATTAACTTACTTCAGGGGAGCCGTGGGTTAGTTTTACCCGCTTTAAATGAAACCTTTGGCATGGCTTATATCGAAGCGCTCGCTTGCGGTGCACCTGTTATCTATATGAAGGGGACGGGGATTGATGGTTTCTTTGAAGGTAAAGAAATTGGTGTTGGTCTTCGTAGTCAGTCTTCTGCACATATACAACAGGCATTGCAGAAGATAGAAAACAATTATGAGTATTACTCCAATAACGTTTCTTTGTTGGCCGATAGTGGCTATATAAACCGGTTTGAAGGCAAGTCAGTATCAAGCTTGTACCTTTCGACAGTAACGGATGAAAATTATGTTTAAGGTTCTTGTCTACTATGTCGTTTTTTCAAAGCTACCGACACCAAGGTTTGGAAGTATCTATTCCAAGGCTAGAGTTTGGTACTTCGAACGAGTTCTAAAGATCATGAAGGCGGGTCGAAACCCTTCTATGGTGAGTAAGAATGTTTACATTGCAAATGGCAAGCGCGTTAAGTTTGGTAGTGGATGCAGAATCAATGAAGGCGTCTATCTTGAATGTGCATATATAGGTGATGATGTCATGATTGCCCCAAACGTTACTTTGCTTAGCAGAATGCATAGTCACGCTAGGACGGACATACCTATGTCGCTTCAAGGGTATCAACCTGAAAAGCCAATTACAGTCAATGATGATGTATGGATCGGTCGTAATGTTGTGGTGATGCCGGGTGTCACAATAGGCAAAGGATCAATCGTGGCAGCTGGCGCAGTTGTAACGAGTGACGTACCCGAGTACTCGGTGGTGGCTGGTGTTCCTGCTCGAATAATCAAAAATAGGAGAGACGATGAGCACAAAGAGTAGCGTGTTAACTGTTGTTAATGCAGGTGGTCACTTGACACAAGCGATGTGTATGATGAAGGCCATTAACGAGTTTCATTTGGTGACTTCTGTTAATGTGGGAGAAACGTTCGGTGCTCGTTCAGTAACGATTATTGAGAGTACTCAGTTTAATGCATTTAAACACTTCAAAAATGTATTTATTGCGTTAAGTATAATTCGACGCATTAAACCAAAAGCTGTCTTTAGTACTGGTGGTCCTATATGTATCCCATTCGCTATTGCAGCCAAGGTTTTAGGTATTAAATTTGTTTATTTAGATACGTTATCTAGAGTAGTAGAGCCGTCTAACACTGCAAGGTTTTTATATAAATACCGATTGGCGACAGAAATGTTTTGCCAGTGGGAAACTGTTTCTAAGCAATATCCGAGAATGAAATACTATGGAAAAACATTTAATATATGTAACCACAGGGACTAATCAATACAAATTTAATCGTATGTTGGACATTGTTGATATATGTTTAGGAGTAATCGAAGGCGAATATCAATTATTTTTACAGCATGGTTCTTCAGATGAACGACCAATGAAATTCAAAGTTGATAGTGGCAAATTTATCTCTAGAAAGCAGTCAGAGGAGTCGTATAAAAATGCGCGAATAATATTTAGCCACTGTGGGATTGGTAGTATCTACAATTCATTGCAATATAATACACCTACGGTAATTATACCTCGCTTGGAAAAGTACGATGAGTTTTCTGATGATCATCAGCTACAGATTGCGCGTGAGGTTCAAGATAACCCACTGATTTTTATGGTTGATGATGAACTCGATGAAGACGAAATCGTTGCTCGTATGAGGGATTTTGTTAAGTTGCACCAGAATACTCCAAAAGAAGAAGTTGATCTTGTTAATTATGATTTGGCAAATAAAATGAAAGCGGTGTTTTTTGATGAGTAAAAAAAAGGTTGTAGTTGCTGCGGTCCCATATTCTGACAACCTTGGTGACGGCGTTATATCAGACAATATCACTGGCGCTATTTTGAGAAATTATGATGTGGATGTCGAAGTTTGTGATATAAGTTATCGTGAAAAAGTAAGTGTATTAAAATCTAAGGAGGATAAGCTCTCTATTTTTATGAAGCTCCCGCTTTTAGTTCGTCAGCTGGTCGTTGTTTCATTTTTTAGTCTGAAGTATTTTCGTCAAGGCCGAAGTTATTATGATGGAAAGCTAAATAGTGTGAAATGTATTTTCATAGGCGGCGGACAGTTAATTTGTGACGTGGACGCTAATTTTCCTTTAAAGCTGTTTTTTCTGGTAAAAGAAGCAGAGAAGAGAGGCATACCTGTAAGTATCATATCGGTTGGGGTGGCAAACAAATGGAGTTGGCTGGGGCGGAAGCTTATGTCGAGGGTTGTCTGTTCACCGATGGTTAAGCTTATTTCTGTTCGTGATTCTCTCTCTCGTAAGCACTTGCTTGAGCAGTTTAACGTGGTTTCAGTCGAGCTTCTACCAGACCCCGCACTTCTTTCAAGTATCTTGTCTAAATATGATGACTTTGATGCGGGCAGCAGTGTTGAGCCTAAGGTGGGTATAGGCGTTGCAGATATTGAAGGATTAAACTATTCATCTGATATTGTTAATTCTGGTGAACTAAACTGCAGTGAGCTTTTTGTTGACATTATATTGGCTGCCAATCGTCAAGGGTATAGTGTCGAGCTGTTTACGAATGGCGCTATTGAAGATGAGCATTATTTAAATGAAACCTTAATACCTATTTTGGACTCTCATAACTTGAACTATTTAGTTGCGCCAAAGAGTAACACTCCAGAACAACTGGTTAGGGTTATAAAGAGGTACTCTTTGGTTGCTGCGTATCGACTTCATGCGAACATTATTGCCCACAGCTTAAGCATCCCGACATATGCCGTGTCTTGGGATAATAAGGTTTCATCCTTTTTTGATTGTATTGGTTTTCCAGATAGAGCTTATGCTGATTTAAAGAGCTTGAGCTCAGATTTTGAGAGAATATTGCTTGATTCAAAGAGTGGCGAAGAAGCGTTTGACACCAACAAGTACGAGCAATTGTACTATGCGTTTATAGGTAAGAGCCTTGAAGCTAGCTAAAGAAATAAACGCTGCGTTATTGACAAGTCTAACTGGAAAATATGCGTTGTATATTTTTCAGTTGTTGTCTTTAGCTATTATATCTCGATTGTTTTCTCCTGAGGTGTTTGGTGTGGTTGCCGCGTTTCAGGTGTTCATTCTTTTTTTTCAGATGCTTGCTACATCAAGTTTGACGTCAGCTGTAGTCTATGAAGAAACCATCACAGCACATCAGAGAAATGGCATCTTTTCATTCTCTCTATGTGTCGGTTTTACAGGTTCCTTAATATTCTATTTGATCACTCCCTCAATAGCGAACTGGTTGGGCATTGAAGACGCTAGTTCTTTATCTTGGGTGCTGGCTTTCAACGTTCTTTTTTCATCATTGTCGATGCTGCCTATGGCTTCGTTGCAAAAAGACACAAAGTTTCTCGTTGTCGCTCGTGCTGAGATCATTGCAGAGTTGTTGTCCTTTGTGGGGTGTGTAGCGCTCTATTATATTGGACTGCGTTTAGAAGCACTTGCAAGCAAACTAATGATTGTTCCCCTGATGAGATTTGTGATGTATTACCATGCAAGCGCAAGTACCTCTATCGGACGACCTAAGTTTGGCAAGGATATAAAGCAAACTTATAAGCTGTTTGCAGTCGCTAAATACCAGATGGGATTCAATGTACTGAATTTTTTCTCTAGAAACTTAGATACATTGCTAATATCAAAATTTTTCGGTGTTCACTTAACTGGAGTTTATGAGAAATCCTATCAACTCATGAGATATCCGTTGCAGCTTTTTACATTTGCGATAACCCCTGCACTTCAGCCCGTTTTCACTAAATATAAGCATAGCCCTCAAATAATAGAGAGTGAATATTATCGTATAGTTTTCAATCTTGTTTTAATCGGTATTTTTTCATCTATAGTGCTGTTTTGGAAAGCTGATGAAGTTGTATTTATCTTGTTTGGACCTCAATGGAATGACACTGCAGATATCTTAAGAATACTGGCAGTAACTATTGCTTTACAGATGGTTTTGAGCAGCTCCGGAGGAGTTTTCCAAGCGTTTGGGGCAACAAGAGAAATGTTTAAGTGCGGCGTTTTTTCTTCAGTAATGAATGTGTCTGCCATCGTGTTGGGAGTTTGGTTACTAGATGTTAGAGTTCTTTGTTTTCTTCTTTGCATATCATTTCTTACCAACTTTTTACAGTGCTTCTATGTGCTACACAAACACATATTCAAAAGTAAGTTTGGAGGGCGTACGTATGTGCTCTTCTCGCTGGTTCTAGTACCTTACTTGAATCTGTTTTTGGTGAGCGAAGTATCAAACTCTGTGACTAGTTACTATTCTGCTATACAGGACACTGGTTTTTTTTCGCTAGCGACCGCAATTATAGTAGGTTTAATATTTGTCTTGTCTAAACGCGGTTTGAACAAACTTATCCAATTATAGTTTGCTCTATTTTGAAGTCGCTTAAGGTATAGATGTAAAAAACTGAGGCATAGGTTTGACACGTTGTTTTGATGTAGAAATGAAAATTTATAGCCAAATTAAAAGGTAATAGTGGCATGGAAGCAAAAAGCATGAGTTTGCAACACTTCGACTTATACCGTCGCAAATGCTTGAGAAATATTGGCATATTTTCAATATTTGTTAATATTCTAATGCTTGTTTTACCAATCTACAGCTTGCAGGTGTTTAGTAGGGTTCTCTCTTCAAGAAGCGAAGAAACGCTCATTCTACTTACTACTATAGCGGTCTTTCTGTTGATTTTTCAATCGGTTTTGGAGTTCATTCGAAGAAGGATGTTGAGCTTCATTGCTAATGCATTTGATTCATATTTGTTAAAAACCATAGTGGCTAATAGCTTTCTTTTGGAAGCGACAACACTAAGATCTGGACAAAGCTTAATGAACCAAATGAATGAGGCTCGCTCCGGTTATTCTTCGCATTTTATCCTAGTGTTGTTTGATTTGCCGTGGACACCATTTTTTGTGTTTGTGGTGTATCTTATTGAACCGTTATTAGGGGTTTATGCGCTAAGTTGTGTAGTGATATTGGCTTTCTTAGGAGCGTTGAATACTTTCCTTGTTTCAAAGAAACAGAAAACATTGTTGGACAACACAGCTAAGCACCGCAGAGGTTTGCAAGCTCTATTGATAACGGCTAGAGAAGTTACGTTCAATGGGTGGTCAGAAAAAACTAGTGTGGACTGGGGGGAAAATGCTGAGCAACTGAATCTTGAACAAGATCGCTATTCACTGTTACAAACTAGTTTCCAGTCTATGACGAAAGTTGTGCGTCAGGTCATGCAAGTTGGAGTTTTAGCCCTAGGAGCCTGGTTGGTAATTAGCGACCAAGCGATACCAGGCGTGCTTTTGGCTGGGTCTATTTTGCTTGGTAGAGTTCTCGCGCCAATTGAGCAGGGTATTAATCAGTGGGAAAGTTGGTCACATAGTACAAACTCCATTTCGGTGATTCGTGAATTGTTTGTTAAAAGCAGCGCTTTAGGACAAGGAGCCATGGATGTTTCCAAAGGAGCGTCACTCACTTTTGAAGCATTTTCAATGAGAGACTGCTTTTCGCGAGTTCTATTGCAAAATATTCAATTTGAGTTAAAACAAGGTCAATGTCTTTTAATCAAAGGGGCTATGGGAGCCGGGAAAAGCTTACTACTTGAAAATATCGTTAACGTACATAAGCAAGTAGCTGGACAAGTTAAGATCAATAACATCGTTGTTGCAGAAATGTCAGTGGATCAAAGGGCTGAAGTGTTTGGTTATGTTCCTCCTTCGCCAAAGATCGTTGAAGGAACGGTAATTTATAATATCACGGGGGCAGAGCCATCCGATAATGTTCGGATAAAGTGCATCGATATCTGTCGCCGATTGGGTCTTGATAGTTTAATAAATGGGCTACCTCAATCTTACGATACCGAGATCGGGATGACCGGAGTAGCTCTGTCTTCAGGGACGATTAAGCTGATTGGTATTGCCCGGGCTTTTTATCGTAACCCCCCTATATATCTCCTCGATGAACCTGAGTTACACCTTGCGTCAACAGACATAGAGCGCTTGAAAACGATTTTTTCTGAGTTGCATGATTCAGGGAAATCGCTTCTTTTGGTTAGCAATGAAGTCAAATTGGAACAGTTGGCAGATTGGATGATACTTCTGGAAAAAGGAAAAATTGTAAAAGCAGCACGCCTCAAAGGTGAGAACCAGAACGTTTCTCCTATTAGAGGAAACTAATAATGACTGCAGCTAAACGCAAACTGAACAACCAGTTGAAATACTATGGTGCCTTTGGAACGATTGTCTCTCTAATAGGTGTAGTGGTTCTCTATTTGTGGTCTTCGGATGTCAAGTTGGATGCCGCAGCGATAGCTCCGGGAGTGATAGCAGTTGAATCAAATCGGAAATCAATAGAGCACCTTGAAGGTGGTATTATAGAAGATATATATGTTCAAGAAGGGCAAGAGGTGACTAAAGGGCAACTTCTTGTGAAACTATCCGACATTACAGCAAAAGGGAACTTTAATCAGATTACCTCCCGCCTAATCAACGCTGTCGCTCAAAGAGACCGATTGGAAAGTGAACGTTTAGGGCTTGAAAAACCAGTATTCAGTGATCTTGTTACGGATGCAATGCTCATCCAAGCGGAAGTCGTCAATTTGGTCGCGAGACAAACAAGTTTGTTTTTTAGCAGAAGGCAGCTTCAGCGTAGTGAACTTGCTGTTTTAGATGCCCGTCTAAAACGTATCTGGGGCGAAAAAGGCGCGATGTCAAGAAAGTTAGAGCAACAAAATCGGGCTTATAGATTGCTTAAAGAAGAGCAGAATATGCACGATAAACTTATTGAGGATGGATATAGCTCAAAACTACGCTCTATCGAATTGCAGCGAAGCGGTGCCATGCTCCTCTCTGATATTGTCGCGCTCACAGGAAGCTTAGACAATTTAGATTTGGCTGTTGCTGAAGTAAACGAACAGAAAGCCAATAAAACGAACCAGTATATTACTGAAATTGATCGTGAACACCAGGAACTCTCTCGGTCTATTGAAGAACTTTCGGAAGAGTTGAAGAAAGCGACAGACGTACTGAGTCGAGTGGAAGTTCGAAGCCCTAGAGATGGAAAAGTTATTGGGCTCAATGTTCATAGCGAGGGTGAAGTTGTCGCGCCTGCGGAAAAATTGTTAGAAGTTGTGCCTGTGAATGATATGTTGATCGTAGAGGCATTTTTGCACCCACAAGATATTGATGACGTAACCCATGGGCAAGAGGCTCTTATCAGGCTTGGTTCATATAATTTTCGCACAACGCCTCTGTTACGCGGGAAAGTAATAAATATAGCTGCAGATAGGATTCATGAAGTAGAAGATGAGAGTGGAAACTCAGGATATAAGATCAAAGTTGAAATATATCGAGAGTCATTGAATGAACATCCTCAGCTATCTTTATATCCAGGAATGCCAGCTGAAGTGTATGTGACTTTGAAGAAAAGAACCTTGATGGATTACTTATTAGAGCCACTGTCAGTTGGTATGTTGAAAGCATTTCGTGAGACATAAATACATTCTTATATATAAGAGTTTTCCAACTTATGTTTCTATAAGTTAACTAAATTAATTGTGTGATATTATTGAGACTCACTGTTGTCATAATAAGTGGACATTCGGTCTTTTTACATCAAATTTACATCGCATATTAGCACCAATTAGGTTAGATTTTGACCGAGACTTAGCTCGGATACAATTGTTGCTAAATAGTAGATATATGGTGCCTCTAAATGCAACTTTAGGTTGAGTCCTATTTATAAACACGAATATATAAAAGCTTGCAAGGAGCAATATTATGACAATCTATGTGGGTACGAACCAAGGCGGTGACATCGCAGATTTGGCTGCTAACCTTAATGCAACGAACAGCACTGAGATTTTTGAAGGCGGTGAACTAGATGCTTATGTAGATAAAGACGCCAACGTTTTGTTAGGTCATTCTGAATTTCTAGGTTTTAGTACAACTGTGGCAATGGCTGAAGATTGGAATACTCGCGGCTACAAAGAAATAAAGTTAGAAGAAACTAGTAATGAGCTTGTATATATTAACAACTTTGTAGATGTCAATATTAACAACCAGTCTGACAAGGGTTCATCTTTCATTAAAGTGGATAATGTCAAAAGAGCCGATATCGACACTGGTGTTGGTACAGACGATGTTCTGGATATCTCCGTCTTTACTAATGGTGGTTCTAGTACCGTCAACCAACTTTCTTTAAACACAGGTTCTGGTGATGACGTAGTTACTCTATCAAGTGACATTGCAAAATCCTCACACACAGTGTTCAATATTGACGTCGGTGCTGATAACGATATTGTAGATATTTCAGGGATTAATAACGCCAAAGGCGCTTGGGCTGATCGTTCTGTTACCGGTGGCGAAGGGCTTGATGTGCTGATATTTAATGAAGATGCTGCTCTTGAGTTTGACGGCTTTGAAGTTTTAGAGTCGGGCACCGCTGGAGGTGTTTTGTCTCTTGATGAAGATGAAGTGATCAACAATTCTACCGCTGAAGGTGTATTAGTCGTTTCAGGGTTTGACGTAGATTTTGAGTTTGCTGCAACGAATATCGGTACTGTTGATGCAGCGCAAGGTGCTTATTTGGATAGTCTCGGTTTCGACGCTACTGATTTCGAGGTGATTACCGCGAATATTGATGGAAGCGAATACACGCTACTTGTTGATGATGTGGAAGTTGTATAACTAAACTGACTCTCTTTATTCTAGGGCGCTACCTCATGGCTGTGCCCTTATTTGGTAAGCGTCTAATTCTCGACATTATTCCAAAGTAATCCGTCATGCTGATAATGACACTGGTCATTACTCAGTAAAGGATTCTACATGTCGTTCTCTCACCAAATGAGTCGGAACGGCTTTACTGGCCAACTTATAAAACCGTGGCAAATTTTAGTTGACCATTGCATGAGACATCTCAGTTGTTCAACTTGGTTTTACGTAAAAAATTGGTTCCCCATACGTTATTGATACATTTGAAAACTTGTTGTCCAAGTATCAAAGAGTCGCTAGTTTTGAATCTAACGGTGGTTTCTTATTGGGGAGTTTTCTCCAATTTGATAACTGTTTACTCAAAGCGTTGCCAACAAGAGATGCGATGCTAATTGTACTCGCTTACGCAGGTAACAATACAATATCTAATTTGGTGTCTAAGCTCCCTAAGAGCTTCACAGCTAGCGATAGGTTACGAGACTTCTCAAAAGCGCGTAGTGCTGCAATTATTGAGCTGGCTGAGAATAATCTGTGCAAATTTTTAAATCTAGCAGACCTCGTGTCTGAAAATGTTGTGTCCATTGATAAAACCGATGGCTTAAGAATGACAATGAGCAGCGGTTTAGTCATTCATTTTCGCCTATCAGGAAATGCACCGGAACTAAGATGCTATGTTGAGTCTAACAGTCAGAATGAAGCGGAGTTTCTGATTGGGCGGATATTGGAAAAACTGAACCGTGTTTACCTTTAGTTTAGAGGGTGGAATGAGAGCAAATAAATCATTGAGTCTTACCTTTGTTGTTGTTGTATTCTCCACTGCTGTAATTTTTTCTGCACAAAATCAATTAATGAAGAGTATTTGGGTTAGTGGTCTGGAAGTTTCTCTCAATCGATTTAGTTCTCTCGATGGCGAAGAAATTACAATTGAGTCCACTAAGTATGTGATGGACAGTATTATCGATAGTCATTTTTTAGATGGGTACGATTATGAAATAATTGCTAATGCATATAGTTGGTTAGATTATTGGCGGAACTCCACCAAAAATATAAGCTTGAGCGAGAACTATTATAATTTTAGCTCTCAGTTTCGACCAACTTGGCCAAATTCATATGTCGAGCTTGCCAAAATAGCTCGGACCCAAAATGATTACCTAAAACTTAAGCAAAACTTAAAGTTTGCGGTTAAATTTGGCCCTTATTACCCTGCTTCCAAATTATTGAGTATCGACGTTGTTTTTAGTGACTGGGTGAATCAGACTAACTCTAAAAAAATTGCTGCGAGCCAGAGCTTATTGAAGTTTGCGCAAACATGGAAACATCGCTCTGCACTCAATCAAATGATCCAATATTCTTCTGGTAAGCAGAGAATCTGCAACCTACTAAAATTCAACCGTTTGAGCGTTGAGGCTTGTAAATAATCTATCGTTCTTTCTAAGAAATGAGACAGCATATTTAGTTAAACTGTAAGTTATGCTCTTTGTTTAATTGTTGTTTCCAAGAAATCAACTAATGAATAATCAATTTAAGGAAAAATTATGATTGCTCGTGCATCTATTTTGAGCCTGGCCGCGTTACTTGCAACTACATCTAGCTTTGCAAATGAAGCGGGCGCCGAACGCTTATTAGCAGAGCTTGGTGTTTCTCCAACTGAGCAACAAATTCAATCGGTTTATCAGGCTAATTCAGCAGAAGTGCTGGAAGTTCTTTCTCTTCTTTTAAAAGATCCAACAGTGGATCCTCAAGTCGCGATTATTGAGGCACTAACTATCGCCCCGGAGAAAACTGATGAGATCGCTCAAATCGCTCGTGAAGCTGGTGTGAGTAACGAAATCATTACCACAGCTGCACTTTTAGCTGGTCTCGATCCAACGCAAGTTGCAGAAGCAACCGCTGCGGGTATTGCTACGGCGAACACAGCATCAGCTATCGCTCCACCTTCAGTATTGGCGGTTGGAAGTAATGGTGGTGGTGGTGTAGGCGTAGTCTCTCCAAATTAATCGCTAACAGCCTACTCTATAAAAGCCCGGACTCTCCCGGGCTTTAGTTGTTTATCGTTATGAATCGTATAGAAAAAATCGCGTTTTACTCGTTTCTTGCCCTTATTATTTGGCTGCCTATTCCATTAGGTAGTAACCGGATGTGGGCCTGGTCCATAGCTGAAATGTGGGTAGCGTTTCAATGTCTCTTATTAGCCATCGCTTATCGAGGGCAGTTACCATTTGAGATGGTCAATCGTTATAAGGTACTGCTTGGGGGGCTTGCGCTGTTTCAGTGCTGGGTATTAATCCAGACTTTGGTTTTACCATGGGGGCTTCTCGAATTACTGAGCAGTAAGAGCGCTGAGATTTATAAGTTGGTTGGAGCTCCTGAGGGCTTCATTTCGTTAGATTCGAGAATGTCACTTGTCTCTTTGTTTAAAGGGCTTGCCTACACGTTGTTGGTGTTAAATGCCATATTTTTGGTTAACTCTAGTCGAAGGCTAAAAACAGTTGTCGTTGCTATAGTCATTAGCGGTACTCTCCAAGCATTCTATGCTGCAATGATGGTTTTGCTTAACGTAACTGAAAGCCCTGTATTCGGCTACCCAGAAAAAGGAATCGCCACGGGTTCGTTTGTCTACAAAAATCACTTAGCAAATTATTTGATGATGTCTCTGTGCCTCGGGTTAGGGCTGATTATCTCACAGCTTCATACTTCTGAATCTGGCTCAAAGTTTGTATTTATTAAGCGTCTAATTGAAGGCTTACTTAGTCATAAAATGCTGCTTCGTTTGTGCCTTGTTATTATGGTTATCGCTTTGGTGATGACTCGTTCTCGAATGGGAAATACCGCCTTTTTTGCTGCAACGACAATTGGCGGCGTGATTGCTTTATTGTTCTATAAACATAAACCCAAAGCGCTTGTTGCTTTGGTTGGGAGCGTGATTGCTATCGATACAATCGTCGTTGGTGCGTTGTTTGGATTGGATAAAGTGAAGCAACGATTAGTTGAAACTTCACTCGATGCCGAATCGCGTGACCAGGTAGTCATATGGTCATTGGATATTATCCGCGACTTTCCGTTTACCGGTACAGGTATGGCAAGCTTCTATACGATATTCCCAATGTACTCGAAAGCAGACATTGGTTTTTACGATCATGCCCACAATGATTACGTTCAATTTATGGTTGAAGCGGGAATCCCAGCCACTCTGCTTTTAGGTTCCATCGTACTGTTTTCATTGTGGCGAACTTTCAAAACCATCCGAACTCGAAATAGCAAAACAATGAAGGGGGTTGCCCTTGGCTGTCTGATGGCGATTATAGGGATGTTGGTTCACATTAGTGTGGACTTCAATTTGCAACCAATGGCGAATGCAGCGACTTTTATTATGATTCTTTTTCTTGCTAATGCGACTGCAGTGTTACCGGCTTTCGGGAGTTTACAGACTGAAATGCGAAAGCCTTCCTCTGCTGAAAATACATCAAAGGTCATATCCGATGTTTAAGCGAATAATAGTTGTGTGCTCTGGAAATATCTGCCGTTCTCCTTTAGCTCAGGTATTGTTGGACAAAATGCTTCCTCAAGTAGAGGTCGATTCAGCCGGAGTAGTGGTTGAACAGCATCAACTGACCGGTCATCCTGCAGTTGAAAACTCAACAAAGCTGGCATACGAGAATGGTCTAGATCTATCCCAGCACAGCGCAAAACAGCTGACAAAAGAATTAATTGACGGCTGTGATTTGATTTTAGTAATGACGCATGATCATATTGATCAGGTTGCGAATATTACTGGCGGAGCAAGGGCGAAAACCTTACTGCTTGGCCAATGGATTGGAATTGGTGACATTGAAGACCCTATAGGTAGAGATATGGATATCTTTATTCGTTGTTATAACACAATTGAAAAAGCAGTACTTAGTTGGTCAAAGAGACTAGCTTAACTCACTGGTTTTCTTTGAGTGAAGGAAGCGTCATTTTTGGAACCAAACTTCATTCTGTACATTTCGCCATCTGCGATAGATATCAATTGGCTTATTTGAAGTGCATCTTTTGGGTAACTCGCGACGCCAATACTGGTAGCGAGGGTTGCAAACTGCTCCCGGTCAATTTGAATTCGCTCTATAAAACAATGATTGATCTGAGCGCAAACCATGTCTCTACTTGCCCCCTTAAATTCAATTAAAGCAAATTCATCCCCACCTATTCGATAGCAGGGCAGCCCGACAGTGCTTAGGCGCTTGGCTATCTCTTTCAGGGCCTTGTCGCCGGCTTGGTGGCCGTGTTTGTCATTTATCTGTTTAAAGCCATTTAAGTCGAGTAAATATATAGTAAAAGGCTTTTGTTCTAATAGGTGCTTGTTTAAATCATTGAACAGTGCGAGGCGGTTACGGATTTTAGTCAATGAGTCGGTAAGCGAAAGAACTCTATGATGCTTGGCTTCTAGATGAATGATATAGCCTGCTAGGCTCGCAGATATAGCGAGAAGCACCAGTAACGCTATCTGGGCACTGTGCAGCATTTCCGCTTGTTTCATTTGTTCTCTATAGAGAGGGCTTTGAATTCGGAAGTTGGTGTTTATGTACTGGATCATTGCCATATAGAGACTTGAAACCCGCTTGCTTACGTTATCGGCGTAGTAGGGTTGCTCCAATAACTCGAGTTCATGTTCGAGTTGTTTGAAGTTATTAAACAGCGTTTCGAAAAAGGTTTTAGCTCCGGGGAGGCGGATAAATGTGTCAGCCTCTCGGCTGTTGAGGAGTAAGTCGAATCGGCTCCAAGTGAGTTCGTACTTCAACAAGGTTTGATTTCGATAGGCTTCGCTTTTCGCTGAAAAGGGGACAATCGCACTGAGCTCTGAAAACTCTTTCGTTAACTGAAACAGGAACCATGTTGCTTGGTTTTGACGAGCTGAATATGAATCTGCTAAGTGACGTGTTGCTGAAAGCAAATACAAGTTGGCAACAATCAAAATGACCGACATCACCAAGAGGAGAAACTTGGCTCTTGAGAGAATGGGGGATAGATTCGAGCGTTTTTTCTTATTTGCCATCACTTCGTCTATGAATCATGATTTCGTCGATTTGCCATACCATTTGTGAGTGATAAGTTGCGTTGTCAATTTCCGGATATTTAGTCAAATTAAATATCAACCAGTAGGGGCCTTTGTTACGCACTTTCATTTTTTCACCCTCCATTTCATACGCAATGATGGGGTTGTATTGCAAGATATCTTCTATCCGTGTAGATGCGGCATAGTCATTTAGTGCTATAAATGATAGAGAAAACGCATCACTTATTTTAAAGTGGTCAAGTAATGAAGAGGCGGTAAAACCAGTAAATGCTTTGCTGCCGTCAATCCATGGTAATTGTGTCTCAAAGGTTTTTGCTTCGAGTTGAGATACAATTTGTTGATGAGTCAACGTAATAGGCGCCTGATCTTGCATGCGAATAACAAGCTGAGAACCCACTGCTTGAAAGCTCGTTAGCAGAAATAAATAGCTTAACAGCTTACCCATAGTCCCTCCGGGTGAGATGTCCTTTAGTTAATTATCTTTATATCACTAAGTATATGTCGAGTTAATAGGCGATGTGCGCTTTTTATCGTTACTCGCAAATTCTTCGCGCTTGTGAAAGAACTCTTGAAATTTGTTTTATTTTTGCAACAAAAAAGCCCCAGAAGAGGGGCTTTGTACAATCGCAGAATCGATCACTTAAAAGATTATGTGCGCTACGCCTGCAATCACAGGTAGAGTGATTAAAGTACGCAAGATAAAGATAGCGAACAGCTCGAAGATATTGACGGGAATCTTACTACCCAGTAGTAGAGCACCAACTTCAGACATGTAAATTAGCTGCGTCACTGACATTGCGGCAATCACAAAGCGAGTCATTTCGTTATCAATTGATGCTGCTAGAATCGCCGGAATAAACATGTCAGCGAAACCCACTACAATTGTTTCCGATGCGGCTGCCGCTTCAGGAATTTGCAGAAGTTCTAAGAATGGAACGAATGGCTGACCCAGAAATGCGAATACAGATGTGTATTCCGCAATAACTAGAGCGATCGTACCTAAGCCCATAACCACAGGTAGCACACCAAAGACCATATCCACGGCGTTACGCACGCCTTCACCAAAAACGCTCTTAATTGATGTTACTTGGCTAGATTTCTTAAGTGCTAGTTCCATACCCCAAGAAAACGTTGAGTGTCCTGCAGGGATTGCATCGGCATCAGAGTTTGGTTTAGTCCCGTCGATAAATGTATCTTTCTTGCGGCTCAAAGGTGGTAGTCTTGGAATGACAACCGCTGCAACAAAGCCCGCTAAACAGATTGCACCATAGAATGGTAAAAATAGGTGCTCTAGCTCAACTTGCGCGATAACCACTAAGCTGAAAGTAATAGAAACCGCAGAGAACGTAGTACCTACAACCGCAGCTTCACGTTGAGTGTAAAACTTATTTTCGTATTGCTTACTCGTTAGCAAAATACCTACTGAGCCATCACCTAGCCAAGATGCCATACAGTCGATTGCACTGCGGCCTGGTAGATTAAAGACGGGACGCATTACTTTGCTTAAGAGCGTACCAAACAGCTCTAGTAAGCCAAAGTTAAGCAGCAGCGGGAGCAGTAAACCTGCGAAAATGAAGACAGAGAAGAGTGTCGGGAGTAAACCTTCCAGCACTAATCCACCTGTGTTTTCTTCCCAGATAGCTTTAGGGCCGAGTTGAAAGTAGGTCATTGCTACAGCTAGACCACCAATAACACGTACCGCTAACCAAAGAGGAGTAGGATTGAACAATCCGTTTAAAAATTCGTTGTTAGCGATAAATGCTGGAGTTTTAATGCGGCAAAGTACGGAAGCGGCAGCCATAAAAGCAATGATGCTAGTGATTGCGCCAACTAGGTAATCACCAAATAGAGCTTGGATTGATTTCGCCAATACAGCAACAGGGATAGTGATATCACCTTGGTAGCTGATTGGAGCCATAAAGAGGAATAACCCCAGCATTGAAGGGATGAAAAACATCCAAAAGTTGCCTTTAGATTTAGGCTGATTAATGGTTTGAGTATTATCTGACATTACATTTCTCGAGTTACTACTAGTCAATAGTATAGCCAGCAGTCTGGCATATATATTCACTAAACATCCATATTCGGTCAATTGAGCGCAAGAGTAGCGCCTTTTAATAATCCTTGCAATACTATTCATTAAATATCGCTAAATATTCAACTTATAGTTTTGCTATGGAGGATACTAACCGATTTTTGTAATGTGTATGTTAAATTTTTTGGATGTTCCTGTTATTTGTGATCTGAGTCTGGTTGGCTGCTACGTTTTACCCATAAATAGCACCAGTAACTCAGCGCTAGCGTAAGTGCTAATCCGATTGGGGCCAAAAGGGAAGACAGTGCATAGATGTTGAATAATTTGGCTCCAGTCACGCCTCCTAATAGGAACCCCGTAAATATAAAGAGGAACAACTTAGCTTTACGATAATCAAAGCGTTCCCCGCGCAAGCGAGCTCCGATCATTATACCTAGGTCGGTAATAATCCCGGTCATATGTGTTGTTCTCACCACAGCACCGCTAAAGGTGGTAATCATTGCATTCTGGAGGCCACATGCTGCAGACGCGAAGTATTGGCCGGTAATGTGATCTTCTTTGAGCATCAAGTAGGCAATAAATAGCATCGCACTCTCAATACAAAGAGCAACACCATAGCGGCGCCCCAGCCTGAGTGCTGTAGATTCAATAAAAAGGCCGCTTAAGGTTGCGCCGAGCAAGAAGCTAAGTAATACCATGAAAAGGTGGAAAGTTTGTTGGTCAAAAGCCTCGATACTCGTGCCGAGTAGAGTGACGGTTCCTGAAATGTGGGAAACTGCCTGATGTTGGAATCCAAGCAGTCCGATTGCGTTGACGACGCCTGCTAGTAGTGCAAGTAGAAACGCTCCATATTCTACCCATTTTGGTAACCTAGAAATCACAGTGATGCCTCTTTAAACTAAGGGCAGATTATAGATCTAGAACGTAACCATAAACAGCTAAATCGGTTGATCTTAAGCAAGATAAGATGCTTTACGTTAGCAGGCCTCTTTGTTAATTAAAGTGCTCCATTTGACATTCAAACTTAACCCAGTGATGTTTCCTTTCTTCGTAGACTGAAAAGCTAGGTTCAGGTAAATCTTGTTGATGAAAGACGCCAATGGGAATGACTAACACTTGGGGAAAAGCGGCAACAGCGAGCAGCATAGTAGTGCTGCAATTGGGACAAAACTGATAGGTCACTTGATTACCTGAGTCGGCGATTCGAGTATAGCTGACCAATTCTCCATTTAACTTTACTTGCTCCTTCTTGAACCGAGCTTGCACACCAAATACGCTGCCGGTTCGCTTTTGGCACTCGAAACAATGACAGATCGCGGTTCTTTCTGGTTCACCTACACAGCTTAAAGATACCTGGCCGCAACTGCATTCTGCTGTTCGTACAACGTGATCAAGCTTCATAAACGTCCTCACTGCGTCTGTTTCTCTAGCCTATGTCACTATTTTTAGGTCAGTAGGTTAGAATCAGTCAAATGAATCGGGCGAGTATTGTAACATGACTCACCTTTGAGAGCTGATCGAGAAACAAATGAAGAAGCGTATTCTACCAATCCCCCTTATCTTGTTGATTCCTATTGTGATGCTAGTTGTTGTCACCGTTGCGGGTGTATACCGCTTTAGTTTAAGTGATGAAGAAATCATGGCTAAGTTTCCGAGTCAGCAGCAACAAATGGATCCTGTGCTGAAATCGGTGTTTAGTATTTCTTCACCAAACCCTTGGACGATAGAAGTACCTGAGGTGCGTGCTTTCAGTTTTATCAACCAGTTCGATGCCGATAAACAGATTGCTTCTGGACGTTATGATGCAGGTGCCGAGCGTGGCTCTGTACTTATCAATACCCAATGGCTTACTCAAGTAACAGAGAATGATTATGTGTCGACTCTCGCGGTGTCTAATCAAGGTAGTGGGGAGTTTTATTATGCGGCTCATTTTTATTACGACCAAGCATTGAAGCGCATGGTCCTAAAAGAGAGCGAATTCTTGGGAGACCGCATTTCCTTGACGTTGCTGAGTTTAGAGGGAGATCAAATTCGCTTTGAATATCTAGCTCATGACAAAAATGACGCAATGAGCTCTGTACCAACTCAAAAACAGATTCGTAACTTTATCCTCTCTCAACAAGGTAGATTACAGGCGGCCGAATAAAATCGAGTTGTAAATATGACCAAGGTTGCTTATTGTTTGAAATAGCCTTTATTTTTATTGTTTGTTGTTAAGGGAGTGAAAAATGATCAATAAGCGCTATTTCAAAACTAAGGATGAAGTTGAAGTCACATTTGAGTTGCCAGCTGCGGAAGTCGGTAAGACAGCTTCGATTGTGGCGGACTTTTTAGACTGGCAGCCTGCTGAAATGAAAAAAGTTGTAAAGTCTAAGTCCTACAAGTTCAAAACTCGATTGCCAAAAGGCAGTGAATTTGAGTTTCGTTATCTAGTCGATAATGAAAAATGGGTGAATGATCCCCATGCGGATCAATTTAAGCCAAACGGCTTTGGTGAGGATAATGGATTAATTACCACATATCAGTAACCTATTTGATGAAATGAGTTTAAGAGGTGCTACAATGCACCTCTTATTGATCTAACTTTGACATTCGGTGGGTGACAAGACTTGCATAAATTCGTACTCTTAGCGCTTTAATTCAGTACTAAAGGGTAAAGCTGTGGGTGTGAAAACCATCAATACTCGCCTAAGTGAGCTTTCAAAACGAAAAAAGTTGTCTCTGTTGAGCTTGCCAATATTGGCTGTAGTGGCTTTTTCTTCAATGAACAATAGTGGCTCCTTAACTCGCACCATCGACCTCTCTATTCCTGAATCACAAATCGTTTCAAATATTCTTCAGACCGGCTATGAAGCTGTTGATATGCCTGATTATGAGTATGTTATTCAATCAGGTGACAATCTGAGCTCTATTTTCGAGCAATTAGGCTTCGGTTATAGCGAATTAATGAGTGTTATGGCCACTGACTTAAACTATCTCGCCTTAGATACACTTAAGCCAGGAAACGTGTTGCGCTTCTGGAAAGGAGATCAGGAGTCAGTCTTAGAGAAGATGGAGCTGGAATTTAGTCTAGTTGAAAGTGCTGTTTATACACGTCTGGATGATGGTAGTTACACTTTTGAAGATGTGAAGATCCCAGGAGAGTGGAATTCATTCGCTTTGGTTGGTGAGATCAATGGGAGCTTTTCAAAATCTGTACACGCGTTAGGTTTGGGCACCAATGAAATTAATCAGATTGTTGGTCTTCTGAAAGAGAAGATCAATTTCGCAAGAGACCTGCGCGCTGGGGATAAATTTGAGGTTGTGCAATCTCGTCAGTTCGTTGATGGCATATTAACCGGAAATCGCGAACTGCAAGCGGTTAAAATTATCAATCGTGGTCGAGAGCTAACGGCTTATCTTCACAGTGATGGCCAATATTATGATAAAAATGGTGAAAGTTTACAGCGTGCTTTCCAACGCAAGCCAGTTAATGGCAATTATCGTCTGAGCTCTCATTTCAATCCGCATCGTAAGCATCCTGTAACGGGCCGTGTTTCGCCACACAACGGGACGGACTGGGCAACGCCAACAGGTACGCCGATTGTATCTACTGGTGATGGTGTCGTTGTGTTGACGCGAAAACACCCATACGCTGGTAACTACGTAGTTATCCAGCACGGTAGCCGTTACAAAACACGCTATTTGCATCTAAGTAAAATCCTAGTCCGTAAGGGGCAGAAAGTATCACGTGGTCAGCGCATCGGATTATCTGGCTCGACGGGACGCGTGACAGGACCTCATATCCATTATGAGTTGTTAGATCGTGGACGTGCGGTTAATGCAATGAAAGCGAATATTCCTATGGCAAACTCTGTACCAAAGAGTGAAATGACGGCGTTTAAACAGCGTCGTGATGAATTGAATGCGATGTTGAAGAAGCAAGAGATGAAGTTAGCGAACCAAGGCAATACAGACTCTGCTAGTTAGTGATTCAGCTCAACGTGTGGATATTAAAAAGGCGGCCAGTGAGCCGCCTTTATATTTAGAGTTTATTTGCTGACGTTGCCAAGCTTAAGCCAAGTATCTATTACCGTATCAGGGTTTAGTGATACAGAGCTGATCCCTTGATCCATCAACCACTCTGCCAAGTCTTCGTGATCTGAAGGGCCTTGGCCACAGATACCCACGTATTTACCAGCTTTAGTCGCTGCGTCAATCGCCATCTTCAGCATGGCTTTAACTGCTGGGTTACGTTCATCAAATAGGTGGGCTACGTCGCCTGAATCTCGGTCAAGGCCCAGGGTTAGCTGGGTCATATCGTTTGAGCCGATGGAGAAGCCGTCAAAGTACTTCAAGAACTCATCCGCCAGTACCGCGTTCGATGGCAGTTCGCACATCATGATCACTTTCAGGCCTTGGTCGCCACGACGGAGATCAAACTTAGCCAGTAGATCGATCACTGAAGCCGCTTCGCTAGGCGTGCGTACGAAAGGAATCATAACTTCAACGTTTTTTAATCCCATTTCATTGCGGACGCGCTTGATTGCTTGGGTTTCTAACTCAAAACAATCTTCAAATACTGGTGAAATGTAACGAGAAGCACCTCGGAAGCCCAGCATTGGGTTTTCTTCGTGTGGTTCGTAGCCTTTACCACCAACTAAGTTACTGTACTCATTAGACTTAAAGTCAGACATACGTACTATCACACGTTTCGGCCAGAACGCAGCGGCAATTGTTGAAATGCCTTCAGTCAACTTGCTTACATAGAAATCGATTGGATTGTCGTAACCACGAATGCGTTCAGTGATTTCGGCTTTAAGTTCGTCAGATTGACCATCGAAGTTCAGTAGAGCTTTCGGGTGAATGCCAATCATCTTATTGATGATGAACTCAAGGCGAGCTAGACCCACGCCTTCGTTTGGTATCTGGGCGAAATCAAATGCACGGTCAGGGTTGCCGACGTTCATCATTACTTTGGTTGGCAGCAGCGGAAGCTCATCAACGGCTGAACGCTTGATTTCAAATTCAAGTTCTCCAGCGTAAACATTACCAGTCTCACCTTCTGAACATGATACCGTGACAATGTCGCCATCAGTCAGTTTGCTTGTTGCATCTCCACAACCAACGATAGCAGGTATGCCAAGTTCGCGGGCAATGATCGCTGCATGACAAGTACGACCGCCACGGTTAGTGACAATGGCAGAAGCTTTTTTCATTACTGGTTCCCAATCAGGGTCAGTCATGTCTGTCACAAGAACATCGCCATCTTGTACCAAAGACATTTGGTCAAGAGAGTCAACTAAACGTACAGGGCCTTTACCAATGCGTTGACCAATTGCTCGGCCTTCAACGAGAACGTCTGCCTTATTGTTCAGCTCGTAGCGTTCAATCACGTTTTGTTCGCTTTGAGAACATACGGTTTCTGGGCGAGCTTGTACGATGTATAATTTGCCATCAATACCATCTTTAGCCCACTCAATGTCCATCGGGCGCTGGTAGTGTTTCTCGATGATCATCGCTTGTTTCGCAAGCTCTTTGATCTCTTCATCGTTAAGAGAGAAAGCATTACGCTCTTCACTTGATGTATCGATGATGTCAACTTGCTTACCGATCTCTTGGCTGTTTGAGTAGATCATTTTGATCAATTTTGAGCCAAATGTCTTTTTAACGATTGGGTGACTACCTGCTTCAAGCATTGGCTTGTGGACATAAAACTCATCAGGGTTTACCGCGCCTTGCACGACCATTTCGCCTAAGCCCCATGAAGAGGTAATAAATACGACTTGGTCAAAGCCAGACTCTGTATCGAGGGTAAACATTACGCCTGAAGAGGCTTTATCCGAGCGCACCATACGTTGAATACCTGCGGACAAAGAAATACCGCGGTGATCAAACCCTTGGTGGACACGATAGGAAATAGCGCGATCGTTGAACAGTGACGCGTATACATGTTTGGTTGCTTCAAGAACGGCATCGATACCTTTCACGTTTAAGAAAGTTTCTTGTTGTCCTGCAAATGAAGCGTCAGGCAAATCTTCAGCAGTAGCAGAAGAGCGAACCGCAACAGACAGTTCACTATTACCTTCAATGAGTTCTTGGTAGTTGTTACGAATATCCTGCTCAAGTTCAGCAGGGAAGGGAGCTTCTAAAACCCATTGACGAATGGTGGCGCCTGTCTTACGCAGGGCTTCAACATCATCAACGTCCAGTTCATCGAGCAATTGATGGATTCGCTCATCCAAGCCTTCAAAATCAAGAAACTGATTGAAAGCAAATGATGTAGTGGCAAAGCCGTTTGGTACGGAAACTCCCGCGTTGGAAAGATTAGAAACCATCTCTCCAAGTGAAGCATTTTTTCCGCCAACCTTATCAACATCATCCATGGATAGGCTATTGAACCAGAGGGTGTTCTTTTGCATGTATTTCTCCAGAAACATTGCAGCTTGTAGGGAAAAGGCAAACGATTACGTATTAGCTGAAAAAAATTGCGAACAAAATTTCAAAGCTGTGGGGGACGTAATAGTCAGCCGGGTTTTATTATCGATATTATGGGTACCATCCTACTCAAAAGAATTTTAAAGTTTAAATAAAACATGCAAATTGATATTCAAAGTCGTGATGTATTCTATGTTTCTGATGGTACGGCCATAACATGTGAAACCTTAGGGCATGTTGTTCTGGGTCAATTTCCTTTTCAAGCCAATGAAAAAACCTTTCCTTTTGTCGAAAGTGAGGACAAATTAGCGGACTTACTGAAAGAGATCGATACATCCTACCGCGAAAACGGCATTAAACCTTTGGTGTTTTTTTCCATCGTCATCCCTGAGATTCGCCAAACGTTATTGGATGCCCCGGCGTACTGCTATGATGTGCTTGAGAGCATTGTGCAAAAAGTTCAAGACGATATTCAGTTACAGCCAAAACCTAAGTTACAGCGATCTCGGAGTGTCGGTAAGGATTCAGACACTTACTTTGATCGTATCGCTGCGATTGAATACACATTGGCGCATGACGATGGCATCACACTAAAAGGGCTAGAACAAGCTGATATTATACTGCTAGGCGTATCTCGCAGTGGCAAGACGCCAACCAGTCTTTATATGGCGATGCAGTTTGGTCTCAGAGTGGTGAACTACCCGTTCATTGAAGAGGACATCAAGCGCTTAAGGTTGCTGCCTGAATTTGAAATTCATCGCCATAAACTTTTTGGATTAACAATTGATCCTGAACGTCTCACGGAGATCCGTGAAAATCGTTTAGCTGGTAGTGAGTATGCGAGTACCGAGCAGTGTCTGTCTGAGCTAGCGAGTGTCGAAGCTTTGTTTAGGCGCGAAGCAATCCCATATATTAATACCAGCTCTCTTTCTGTTGAAGAAATCTCAACACGCATTTTGGAGAAGGCTGGATTAAGAAGAAGGTTACTTTAATCCAAAGTATTTCGATGTTTGGACAACGCATCATTCAATGCAGTTTGCAATGCTTGGGCTTGAGGGAACTGCTTTGATATGAGCATATAGAATTTGTGTTTTTGCATGTTGGGTATGGGTTTGGCTACGATATTTCCCTGAATGTAGTCAATCCCCCAAACGCGTTTTATCCCCGATAGGATTTCATCCCAAGATAGAAATACATCACAGTGTTGTTTTTTCAGTTCGGTGATTGATTCAAAAGTATTCACGGTATACTGATCGACGTTGTTCAGCTGAAAGTCGCTGTAGTTGTAGCCGTGAATACCACATACTTTGTACTGTTCTAAGTCCGACACTTCGTTTATCGTCAAACCTTGAGGAAATCGCTTGCTCGAGTAAACGTAGTACGGGGTAATTTCATAATACCAAGTCGTGTAGAGGTAGTGCTTTTCCCGTTCGGTATTAAATGAAGCGCTAACCGCAAGTTGGAAGTCGCCAGTTTTAGTCCCTCGTAAACATCGAGTCCACGAGGTCATTGTTATATCAAAGCTGTAACCAAGCTTGGGTAACAGATCTCCTAATATATCAATATCCTCACCTTTGACTTCGTTGCCATCTATGTAGGTATACGGAGGCCAATCAATAGCGTCACCGCACACATGAAGGTGAGACTCTGCTCCATTTATATGAGCGAAAGCGGGAAATACAGTGCTAATCAATAATATGATAAAAGCGTAATGCCGACCTTTTTTCATAGTGAACGACGCCTTATTTCGACTTATCTTTGAGTATAGACAAGCGTTGGACCTCGTCCAGAAGGTGGCTCATAAAGCCACCTAAACGAGTGCGCTACTTAATGTGCAGGGTAAACGACAGGAAAGTCTAGCACGGGGTGTTTCGCTACCAAGGATTGATAACCATAGACTTGCTCTATGATGTCTGGCTGGAGCGCTTTCCATGGTGTTGCGTCAGTGACTAACTTACCATCATGCAATAGCACCATTCGATCTGAGTATTGGGCGGCCAAGTTGAGATCATGCAGAACGACAACGACTGCCGTATTCTCTTCATCAGCGAGTTGACGAGCTATCTTAAGCGTATTGTGCTGATGGGCGAGATCTAATGCCGATGTGGGTTCATCTAACATCAATATTTTTTTTCCCTTCGCCTGATCGAGTTGAACTAACACTCGCGCTAAATGCAAACGTTGTTTTTCTCCTCCAGAAAGTGAAGGGTAAAGCCGATCGGACAAGTGTGTCACATCGGTCATTGCCATATACGTTTTTGCAAGAGCTTGGGTTTGTTGATTTGGAAGATTCAAAGGAATCGCTCCAAGCTCGACGACTTCATGCGCCAAAAAAGGAAAGCTCAACGTACTGTGCTGGGGGAGCATGCCGAGATGTTTAGCTAGCTGGGCAGGCTTCCAGTCGCTTTTCGGTGTCCCAAAATATTCGATGTGATTTGAAGATGGAATTTCACCACACAGTAGCTTAAGTAAGGTACTTTTCCCTGCCCCATTGGGACCGAGAAGTGCGGTCACTTCACCTGCGTGAATATCAATATCGATATCATCAAGTACAGTACGTTGACCAAATCGAATTGAAATATTACGGCCAGAGAGAACGATATCTTTCATCAAAGGATCTTCCCTTTTTGTTTGAACAGCAGGTAGATGAAGAATGGAGCGCCGATAATTGCAGTCACAATACCTACTGGTAACTCAGCTGGGGAGACAGCGACACGCGAATACATATCTGCCAGAGTAAGCAATAACGCGCCCATCAATGCGGAAATAGGGAGTAGGGTGCGGTGATCTGGACCGGCGAGCATGCGTCCTAAATGGGGAATGACTAATCCAATAAAGCCAATCATACCTGACACGCTCACAGTGACACCAACGCCGATAGCGGTGAGTAAGATAAGTTGTCGTTTTAGAGATTGAACAGGGATGCCTAAATGGTTGGCTTCAGACTCGCCAAGCAGTAAAGCATTTAGGGCCATGGCTTTACGCATAAATACAGCCATCAGTAAGACTAGGGTAACGCCACAAAGAATGATACTAGTCCAGTTTGCGCCGGCTAACGACCCCATTGACCATAGGCTTAGGTCTCGCAGCATTTGATCATTGGCGATAAAGCTCATATAGCCAATACCAGCCCCCGACAGAGCACTTATGGCCACACCTGCGAGCAGCATAATAGTGACTGATGTCCCCATTTTACTCGTACCTAACTTGTAGACCAAAAGAGTAGTCAACGACCCGCCTAGAAAAGCAAACAATGGAACGGCGGCAAAGGCCATAAATTGCGGGTATCGAGCGCCTAATTCTGCGAACATGACAATGGCTAGAGCGGCCCCTAATGAGGCGCCGGCAGACACACCTATGATCCCTGGTTCAGCAAGAGGGTTGCGAAATAGTCCTTGCATCACGGTACCACATACCGCAAGGATTGCGCCGACTAGCATACAGAGTAGGGTTCGAGGAAAACGAATCTCATGGATGACTAGGTTGATATGTGGTGCAAGCTCATTAGAACGTGAGAAGAGCCCAACCATGCTGTCGATAAAACCAATTTTCATCGGTCCTACAGAAATAGAACCAATGGCGGTAGCACCAAGCGCTACCGCGAACAGAATTAAGCTAGCGGAAAGAGGAAGACGACGTAACAACATATCCGATTTGCTCTATTTAAGTAGCTGACTTAAGCGTTCAGCTTCTGAAAGGCTTTTAAGACCCAAGCCGCCAACAAGTGCATGGCCATCGACTTTGATAATACGTTTGTTTTGTCCCGCTGGCGTCGCTGCCAATAGGGGCATTTTGCTTAGAATTTGATCGGCGCCGCCCATTTTATCGTAGCTACGTCCGCTCACTAGAATCACATCTGGTTGCATCTGAACCATGGCTTCTGTTGAGAGAGGTTTGTAAGAGGTCAGTTGCTCCGCGGCTGGGTTGACGCCACCCGCTAGCTCAATGATTGCATTTGGAGTGGTGTCTTTACCTGCTACGTTGGCTGGTCGGCCTTCGTGTATTAGCAAAAACAGTACTTTTTTCGCGCTATCAGTTTGATTATTCGCTAAAGCGGCAATCTGCTTATTAACCGTCACCTTCAGGTTTTCAGCTTGCTGCTCTGCTCCCGTGATTTCTGCAATTTCATCGATACGTTCAAGCAAACCTTCAGGAGTTGGCTTTGTATTCACGATATCCACTTTCACGCCTGCTGATTTAAGTTGGGATAGCGTCGTTTCTGGCCCCATTTCATCTGAGCCAATTAGTCGGTTTGCACCAAGGGCCAGTAGACCCTCTGCAGATAGTCGGCGATGATAGCCAATTTTTGGTAAGCCGAGCTCTTTAGGAAGCTCACTGGTTACATCGACAGCGACCAATTTATCTTGTTGGTCGAGTGCGAAAATGAGTTCGGTGACAGCACTGCCAGCACTAATGATGCGCTCGCTTGCATGTGTGTAGCTTGTGCTAAAAATAAGCGCCAATGTGGCTACGGTTTTGATCATAGTATTTTTCATCATGAACTCTATTTTCCCGGTTGTTCGGTAAGTAATTGCGTAGCCTGGATCCCATTCTCTTGTAGGAAAGCCAGCAGTTTAACGAGGTGCTGCACATCTGCTGTTTTTTCTGCGCCTATGACAATAGGCTTTTTGTCTGATTTGTGTTGTTCCAGCAAAGCAAGCTTGAAGTTTTCCCAGTCAATGTACTCTTTACTATCAATCGCCCAATAAGGCTCCTCGGCAAGGATATTGACGGTCAATGATTTCGTGTCGACTTCAGAAACGGCTTGTGAATCTGTGGTTGGCAGATCAACTTCCAATGAATCCAGTTTTACCGCAGCCGTCAACATTAGAAACACCATAACAATGAAGATAATGTCGAGCAGAGGCGTTAAATCTGGGGTAAGGCCGAATCGATTTTCGTCCTGTTTGATTTTGATCATGCTTGAGCCTCAAGCGGCTGCGAGTCTGAATTCTTAGCGTTGCTCGGTAGTGAACGCTCAGGGGAGACATGCTGCAAGCTGATTCCTTCTAACCATAAGTTGACATAGTTTAGAGTGTGCTCGAGCTTAGCCATGACTTTATCCGCCCATAATCCAAGTAGCTGGGCACCTGCAATTGCAGGAAGTGCAATCAATAAGCCCGCTGCCGTTGTGCGCATTGCGAGTCCTAATCCGTCTGCTAGGTCATTCGGAGTAATGTTGCCCGTAGAAGCGGCAACGCCTTTAAACATTTCGATCAAGCCCAATACGGTACCTAATAAACCAATGAGCGGGCTTATGACGCCAATCAGAGTGAGTAGACGTAGCCCCGAATTGAGCTGATGACGCTTTTCCTGGAGCCACATACCCGCCGCATCTTCACGCAGTGCTTTTGGGAACGAATGATGTGCCAGTAACATAGCAACGCCTTTGTACAGCAAGGGACGCTTTGGAGAGAGCTTCTCTGCTAGCTCTTCAATTTGGTGACTGTTCGTAGGAGAGATGTTTTTCAGCTCTGTGCGAATTGCGCGTTTCCCCACCCCTAAACTGATGACAACTTGGAATAGTCGTTCGGTAATAATCATGACGGTCAGCGCAGAGCAAACAATAAGTGGCCATGCCATCAAGCCGAGTTGCTGTTGTATATCTTGTAATTGTTCCATGGTTAATCCAACTTAAAACGTACTGGGATTTTGACTCGGTGCGCGACATTTTTTCCGTTTACCGAGTGTGGGGAAAATTTCCACTTTTTAATTGCATCAAGTGCCGATTTATCGAGCATTTTGGCGCCAGACGACGTAATCAGAACTTGCTTAACTTGTTTGCCGTTTTCATCCAACCAAACTTCATACTCGACTACCCCTTCAATCCCCCGTTTCTGAGCGATTCTCGGGTACTTTGGTTGACGTGGCTTAGTCAGAAATGAGGGGCGTTCAACCAAGACTGGAGTGTTGACTGCCCCCGCACGAGCGGCAGGCTCGCTTTTGACCTCTTCACTCTCTTGCTTGTTGGGCTCGACTTTTTTTACCACTTTGTCTTCAACCACAGGTTTAGTGGTGGGCTTTTTCGGTTTTGATGTCTGTTTCTCAGCAGGTACTGATTTTTTCTTTTCGACCTTTTTTACCTCTGGTTTTTTCTTAACCGGTTTAGGTTTTTCTTGTTTCACTACTTTTTTGGGCGTTTTAGCCGGTGCCTTTTTTACTTCCTTCTTGACAGTCGGCGGCACAACAGGCTCAGGTGTCGGTGGCACTACTTCTTGTTCTAAAGCTGGTGTCTCTTGTGGCACAGGCTCTTGCGCTTCAGTAGCCTGTTCCACTTTTTTGCTAGGCATTGGGGCAAACTTTATCGAAACCGTAGGTGTGTCTGCACCAGATGGCGCTGCATGGGACTTGGGTTCATGGGCGACAAAGAGGAAAGCGGCATGTATTGCTAAAGATACGCCTCCTGCAATTGAATATCGCTTCAGATTCACGTTGTCCTCACAAAGGGTTAATTACTAAAAATGGAAGAGGATTATTACTCACAATACAAATAAGATCAATTATCAATTGCATTATCATTTGCGTCATTTTAAGATGCTGACAGATTTTTTGATTATTGACGCGAAGCTAGGGACGACAAGCGTTGAGAGAGTAATAAGATGCTAGATATTTATAAATTTGATGAATCTATTTTGGGGGCTGATTCCCCTGATCCTCTTCGTTACGCGTTCCCGAAAAAATTGTCGCCACATGCTGGGGGAATGGCATCTCCAATTCCGCCAGAGCAAAAGATTGAAATACTAGAGCGTTTGTACAATCAGCAAGGTCAGAAAAGCGACAAACGGTGCCTGTATATTCATATCCCTTTTTGTCGCGTCCGCTGTACCTTTTGTAACTTCTTTCAAAATGCGGCAAGCAGAAAGCTTGTCGATGATTATTTTGAAGCATTAATGATCGAAATAGCGCAAAAGTCCGCTCAACCATGGACCCAGACAGGATTATTCCATGCGGTTTACATTGGTGGAGGCACGCCAACAGATCTTTCGGCTGAACAAGTCGAGCGGTTAGGAAATGCAATTCGCAGCTCTTTCCCACTGGCGACGGACTGCGAAATCACGCTTGAAGGCCGCATCAACCGGTTTAGCGACGAAATGTTTGAACGTTCATTAGATGGTGGTTTCAACCGCTTTTCTTTTGGTATTCAGAGTTTTAACACACAGGTTCGTCGTAGCGCGAAGCGATTGGATGATCGTGAAGACGTGATGGAACGAGTCGCATCTTTGAGTGCAACAGGTGAAGCGCCAATCATTGTCGATTTGCTTTATGGACTGCCATATCAAACTGCCGAGGTGTTTGAGCAGGATTTGATTGATTTTATGGCGACAGGAGCCCACGGGTTAGATCTCTACCAACTGGTAGTCGGCGGTGGGGCTCCTATGATTAACCTTGTGGAAAAGGGAAAAATACCTGCGCCAGCGTCAACGGTAGATAAAGCGACTATGTACGAAATTGGTAGTCAATTTATGGACAGGCACCACCTGAATCGTTTGAGTGTAAATCACTGGGCGAGAGACAATCGTGAGCGTAGTCAATACAACAGCTTAGCCAAAACCTATGCAGAAGTATTACCAATCGGTTGTGGTGCTGGCGGCAATATTGGCGGTTACGGAATGATGAACCATCGCACGCTTGAAAGTTATATGAATGCCATTAAGTCGGGTGACTCAACGGTCGCGATGATGACTAAGCAACATGCGTTAGAGCCGTTATTCGCTGCGTTAAAGTCTGGGTTTGATCATGGTTTTGTGAGTCGAGAGAAGCTTCCGACTTTCAGTGGCCAAGCAAGCTTCGAGTTTTTAATGCCCTTATTTGAGTTGTGGCAACAGCGTGGTTTAGTCACTGTTGATGAAAACTATCTCGTTCTGACACTCGCAGGCCGTTTTTGGGCAGTCTCGTTAGCGCAGTCGACTATTCAAGTATTACAACAAACCTATCGACAACAGACTGCTTTAGAAACAGCAGTATCGTTATAAGTGGAAAATATGGAAACATTACAACAGCAAGTCGCACAATTGATTGAGCAAGAACCTACCTTACTGCCAGCAGCAATTGCTGAGCGCCTTGATATCTCAGAGTTTGAAGCAGTTTCAGCGCTGCCAGAAGAGATGGTAGCGCTAGTGCCGGGTGAGCAAGCTCAGGCTATTTTAGAGCAGTTAGTTGGCTTCGGACCAGTGACCACGATCGTTCATTCATTTGGCTCAATTTTTGAAGTAAAAGCGCCATTTCCTAAAGGAAAAGTTGCGCGAGGTTACTACAACCTAATGGGGCGCGAGGGTGAACTGCACGGACACTTAAAGCTAGATAACGTAAAAAACATTGCCCTAGTCAGTAAACCATTTATGGGCCGCGAAAGTCACTACTTTGGTTTCTTCAGCGAAGAAGGTGGCAATATTTTTAAGATCTACTTAGGTCGAAATGAAAAGCGTGAACTGATTACTGAGCAAGTAGAACAGTTCAAGCAGTGGCAACAAGAATTTAAGAAATAACCATAATAGTATTAGAACTGCTGGTGATGTGTCTCAACGCGTTGCCAGTGATAAAGAAAGTCAGGAGTCAACAATGGATCAACAAGTAAAGCAAGAGCGTCTGCAAGGTCGTTTGGGGCCAGAAATTCAAGAGTTTCGTCAAGAGCGTCGTACGCTGCAGCTAGCGACTGTTGATGAAGAAGGTCGTCCAAATGTAAGTTATGCGCCTTTTGTTCAAAACCAGGACGGTTACTTTGTGCTTATTTCAGAAATTGCACGCCATGCACGTAATCTTCAAGCGAATCCAAATGTTTCTATCATGATGATTGAAGATGAGGAGAGCTCAAAGCAGCTCTTTGCCCGTAAGCGTCTAACTTTTGATGCTGCGGCAAGTGTGGTTGATCGCGAATCAGAGCAGTGGCAAGTTGTGATCGAGCAGATGAAAGAGCGCTTTGGTGAGATCATTGATGGCTTGAGTCAGCTACAAGATTTCGTGCTGTTCAATATGAAACCAGAAAAAGGTTTATTCGTTAAAGGGTTCGGTCAGGCTTACCAAGTCTCTGGCGATGATTTAGTCGATTTCGTGCATCTGCAAGAAGGCCATAAAAAGGTGTCTAACGCTTAGATTTCTTGCACAGTTTTAGGCTGTGTTAGAATCTGTACAGAAGGGGCTTGATGCCCCTTTTTTGATCTAAGGAGAATACGTTGAAGCCTGTAAGTAAAGACCACGGAGAAATCTGTTATCCCTTTATCTATGAAGAGAGTCCAGTATGTGATTTTGAAATTGCGAGTGATGAGCTATGTAGTCGTATCGGACTCGTTTTAAGCTTAGAGCTTGACGAGCTGAGTCGTGACATACTTTGTCGTCTTCAGCCCAATGTATATCACTTAAATGGGTCTGTCAGAGGCAAGCTTGCGGTTGAGGAAAGTCAGCTGCAAGAGCTGTATCAAGATTATAATTGCCTCAGAGATAAACTAGATGGTGGTTTTAAGGGGTTTGTTTTACCTGGTGGTCATCGCGTGGCATCAGAGCTTCATCTTTGTCGAACCCAAGCGAAAAAAGTTGTGCGAGCACTGGTTGCTGTGCAGCACTCAGGTAAGCGAACGCCAGATCCAATTCTATTTCGTTACGCTAATTTGATTGCAAACGTGATGTATGCACTCGCTTCCTATACCAACCGAGTGCAGCGGGTACAGGAAGTGGAGTTTGTAAGTCGAAGCTACTAGGGCGTGTTGTGCTTAGCGCAGAGCTTGTGGGTTGGCGATGTTTTCCGGCTGACCCTCTGCAAATTTAGCGACGTTTTCTAGTGCCCATTTAAAGTACAACTCATAGCTGTTTTTTTCAACGTATCCAAGGTGCGGTGTTGCGACAACGTTGTTTAAATTGAGTAGCGGCTGGTTTTGCTTGTCTGCTGGCTCTTGTTCGAATACATCGACCGCAGCGAACTTGGCAGGGTTCTCTACTAAGGTTTGATAGAGCGCATGGGGTTCGATGAGCTCTGCGCGACTGATATTGACCAGTAGTGAGCCGTCTTTCATTCTATCGAGATCTTGCTTTGTGACGATATAGCGAGTCGCTTCATTTAGGCGCAGGTTGAGTGAGATGATGTCACAGTGGCTAAAGAATTCTTGTTTGCTTGTTGCCGCTTGATGGCCAGCTTGCACTGCTTTAGATCTTGAATTTTCACTGCCCCAAACCATGACCTTCATTCCGAAAACTTCGGCAAAGGCTGATAAACGCTGGCCTATTTTACCAAACCCCCAGATACCGAGTGTTCGCCCATGCAAGGTAGAACCTAATCCAAGTGATCCTGATTGCTGCCAACTTCCTTGCTGCAAGTTTTGTATGTAGCTAGGTAAGTGGCGAGACGCCGCCATGATTAAAGCCCATGCAAGTTCTGAAGGAGCAATCGGAGAGCCAACACCTTCCGCTACGGCGACATTGTGCGCAGTGCAATCGTCCAAGCTTATGTGGTTACTGACCTTACCAGTTTGACTTATCAACTTAAGATTTGGCAGTTGGGCTAACAGATCACTAGAGATCTCTGTACGTTCTCGGATTAAGACGATCGCTTCAAACGGCTTTAGTCTAGTCGCCAATTTGTTTAAGTCACTTATGGTGTCGTTAAATACCGTAACGTCGTGGCCGCTGACAGCATCAAAACAACTTAAGTGTCGCACTTGGTCTTGGTAGTCATCTAAAATCGCTATTTTCAATGGTACTTCCTTATATTCAACTGACGTTATTCGATTAAAAACTTGAGTTTGGCTGACTTAGGAACTCTATTTCTTCTTCGGAACTTTTTCGCCCTAAAATGGCATTTCTATGTGGATACCGACCAAACCTATCGATGATAACTTTGTGCTTTATTTCAAAGTCATAATTATTCTCTAAGCCTGATTGATTGAATAGTTCCACGGCTCTTTCATGAATAATCTTTGATTCACTATGCATAAATGGCATGTATAAAAAGGATTTCTCAATGGTCGATAAGGTTTGGTCACACTGTTGTGCAATTGCTTCTTGCGCAAGGGCTAATGCTAAAGCGTCTTGGGTGAAAGCGTTAGGGGTGCCTCGATAGACATTTCTGGAAAACTGATCGAGAACAATGATTTCTGCGAGTCTTCCTTTACTTGTGGTTCTCCATGAATAAAGTTCTGATTTTGATGCACTTTCTAGCACTGCTTGAAAGCGTGTTTTGATAAGATTGTCGATATCACTATCGCTCACAAACCAATCTTTGGGTTCAAGTTCCTCAAACCAGAACTTTAGAACGTCTTCAGGTGTGATTACATTGTCCATATTGTCTCCCATACTGAATAAATGCTGGATATTTATCTCTGAGCACTGACAACAATAAACCATAATGTGATGGAGTTTAAGAACCGAAACAAAAAACTGCTGAGTCTAAGGAAAATTTTCCAGCTATCTATTCAATGCTCAAGACTATTTAATAAATAATTAAGGCAGTTTTGAATTAAAAAACGAAACTATATTCATTGTGGATTTATCTGGATTATTATCCGGTATTATTCATCGCCTATTAAATAGATGGTTGTCACGAATTACAGTTCAATATTTATTTAACCTCTCACTCGAACAATAAATACATATTTCTATTTTACATTTTTGCCGACTCTGGAGGGTAGGTTTATGCGTATCGTATTAGCATTAGGTGGCAATGCATTACTTGCTAGAGGTCAAGCTTTGACCGCTGAGAATCAAAGAGAAAACATCCAAAAAGCAGCAAAGAATATTTCTGATATAGCTGGAGAGCATCAAGTGGTCATTGTGCATGGCAACGGTCCGCAAGTGGGTTTGTTGATGGAGCAGAATGCAGCCTATCAAGAATATTCCCCACAAACGACGCCTTACCCAATGGATGTGTTAGGCTCTCAAACTTGCGGTATGGTTGGGTATATGCTGCAGCAAGAATTGCGTAACTGCGATAATAAGCTCAACATTGCGACCTTGTTGACGCAAACTCAAGTCAGCAAGCAAGATCCTGCATTCTCAAATCCCACCAAATTTGTTGGTCCGGTCTACAGCGAAGCGAAAGCTAAAGAAATGATGGCGTGCAGTGATAAGCAGTTTAAGGCTGACGGAGAGTACTATCGTCGCGTAGTTCCATCTCCTATGCCGAAAGACATTGTCGAAGTCGACCAGATCGAAACCTTATTAAGTGCGGGGAATGTGGTTATTGCTTGTGGTGGTGGTGGCGTACCTGTAGCAATTGAAGAAGGCCATAGTGTTGGTGTCGAGTGCGTGATTGATAAAGATCTGACGGCTGAGCTATTGGCTGAAAAAATTGGTGCAGACCTGTTTGTCATTCTGACCGATGGTTCTATTTACCGAAACTATGGCAAAGAAGATCAAGCTGAAATGAAAGTGGCAACGCCGCAAGGGCTCGCAGAGTTTTCTTTCCCTGCAGGTTCAATGGGGCCAAAAGTTGATGCGGTATGTAAGTTTGTTGAATCCGGTCGTGGTGAAGCAGCGATTGGTTCTTTGTTTGAATTAGACAAGGTTATAAGTAAACAAGCGGGCACTTTGATCACTCAAGGTGAAGGTATTGAATACTACTAAGCGACTCTACTCGATTTAGTTGATTCCTGACTGAATTTATACTCTCAATAGGTATTGGCTTTTTGGGGCCAATACCTATAATGCGCTTCTCTATTTTTTACTCTGACGTTTTGCATGAGTGCAACAATTCCTAAGCCTGACAGAATCACAGCGATGCGTTCAATCATCGAACAGGTCAAATCAACGTTACCTCTTTACGAACCAGAAACCTTTATCTGCGGATCAAAGGGTAATTGCATGGGATGTCCGAAAAAGTTACTTGAAATGGTCGACTCTGAATTGACGTATTGGGAATCAGCGATAGAGCGAGGACTAACCCCTCAATTTGATGAGATTCGACGATTCGGCAAGATGTGCTCTAGTGTTAGGCGCGCAATGCAAAAAAACGGCTTATTGGTGACATCATAGGTTGTTCACTAACGCTGCGCTTGTTTGAAGCGAGATATTCCTCACACTTTCTTTAGAACTTGCTCCTATTGAACTACGTTTATAAAAGGCGTATTGAGGGAGAATAGGTTATGGATAATGTGTGGGCCTGCCGTCAACTGCTGGTGTTGCTAGCTTTGATCTTTTCAACAACTGCGTTAACTCAGGAGAAAAACGATCTAAGAGAGTTATCGTTTTTCACTGAAACTTACCCTCCAGCCAACTTTTTAGTTGACGATAAGATTACTGGCTACTCTGTCGATATCTTGCTAGCTGCGAGTGAGATTGTGGGCGAGCCTGTTGACCTAGAACAGCTCACGCTACAACCTTGGGCTCGCTCATATCGTACGGTGTTAACCGAACAAAACTCCGTCCTTTTTTCAACTACTCGCTCAGAACATAGAGAAAACCTGTTCAAATGGGTCGGACCTATCGCCGAAATTAAAGTGGTGGTGCTGGCTCGCAAAGACTCGGGAATTGAAATTACGCGGCCAATGGATATGGCCAACTATCGGATAGGCGTAATCCGCGATGACATCGGTGAGCAGAGCCTCCTTGAGCTTGGAATCCCGAGGAACTCAATGCAAGAGGCAAATTACGTTACGGTTCTTGCCGAGCAATTAATGAAGAAGAGAATCGATTTGCTCGTCTATTCACAGCGTGCGGCTTACTGGTGGTCTAAACAAGCAGGATTGGATCCAGATCTTTTTCAGCCCGTCTATTTGGTCCGTGAAGGTGATGTCTATTTCGCGTTCAATAAGCTGACGGATTCCACCGTAATCGAAAAGCTACAGCGCGGATTAGATTTGTTAAAATCCACCAAAGGTGAATCAGGGCAAACGCTCTACGAAGAAATTCTCTCCAAATACTAAAAGAGCAGCTTCTGCTGCTCTTGTCGATTACACTTTAGCTTTTTTTACAAAGTATGGGTTATCAAACTTCTTTGGGCTACCTAGCTCTGAGACAACAAGCTTGTTCCACAATACTTTGTCAAACTCGCCCTTTTCCAGCGAAGGATAGAGCGTTTCTTGTTCTTCCAAAGCCATGCGGATGAACTGCTTCTTCTTGATTTGATTATATTTGCGAGCGACTCGGTTGTGCTTGGCAATCCACTCTTGTTTGAAGGCGACCAATCCAGGTTCAGCGACTTCCAAAGGTAAGCGAGATAAGTAAATGCGCTTGTATGATACTTTGCGATCGAGCATTGTGCGCATCGCTGTTTGAATGTATTTACCGTGGTTGGTAACCGAAATATCGTCTTTATCAAACAGTTTTACACACCAACCACTTGGAAAGTAATTAGGCTTTTTAAACTGTTTGTTACGAACATCAATGGCTTCATGCATAACCAAATCGGATGTGCCATTAAATGTTTGCTGCCACTTTCCAATGCGAATTTGGATCGCAGTTGGCAAGCGATAAATATTCGTGAACTTATCTTGATCCATATACCAATACACTTATTACTGTCAAAAACCAAAAGACTAAGTCAAGCGTTATAGCAGTAAGGTTATTCTTTTACACAAGGATGAATTGATGCGGAACGATGTTCCTGAAGCGTATTTTAGAGAAAACGAATAAAAGTAGCTAGATATAATTGGTCAAGAAATGGTTAGATTGTGACGGCTTAGTATAACGTTGGCATCGAACGAGGCTATTCTCAAGAAAAAAGCTCGCAGGTTATACCGCGAGCTTTATATGAATTAATCGTAGATAGTTGGGATTGGTTGGCGTTTGTGTTGAGTCACTTTATAGATGTGAACCAATCGCTCAGTTACTTCTGCAGATACAGGCTTACCTTCTAGGAAGTCATCAATTTGATCATAAGTGAGGTTTAGCGCGTCTTCATCAGCTTTTTGAGGATCAAGCTCTTCAAGGTCTGCTGTTGGTACTTTCTTGACCAGTAACTCTGGAGCACCTAGCGTGGCGGCAACTTCGCGAACTTGACGTTTACTTAGGCCGAAAAGCGGCGCTAAATCGCATGCACCGTCACCAAACTTGGTGTAGAAGCCAGTGATGTTCTCTGCTGAATGGTCTGTTCCTAATACTAGGCCACCGACGTAGCCAGCGATTTCGTATTGTGCAACCATGCGGGCACGGGCTTTTACATTACCTTTTACAAAATCGATTTTAGCAGCATCTTCTGGAACCAAACCAGTACCTTCAAGTGCAGTGTTTGTTGCGGCATGGATACCGTCAACACCTGATTTGATATTAACAGACACTGAGTGTGTTGGCTGGATAAAGCCTAAAGCAAGTTGTGCTTCGTCTTCATCTTTCTGCTCACCATAAGGTAGACGAACCGCGATAAACTGGTAGCCTCCAGTCGTTTCTTCATTCAACTGATCTACAGCAAGCTGAGCCAAACGACCGCAAGTAGTCGAGTCGACGCCGCCACTGATGCCAAGAACAAGTGCTTTGCATCCTGCTTCCTGCAATTTGCGTTTGATAAAGTCGACACGACGGGTAATTTCGAAGTGAGGGTCAATCGATGGCAGTACGCGCATCTCGTCGCGAATCAACTGTTCCATTCTGTTTCCTTCCTGCAAGCAATAAAGTTAAAATTTGTCATGATACTGAGTCACCTTAAGAGATGACCTTTCTGATAAAGTAATCTCTTAAGATGACAGAGTTACATGATACCTAAATCCAACTAATAGAAAACTGTGATCACAGTTTTCGGCATAAAATAAGGGAAAAAATGAGCAAAATTGCAGTTTTTGGTAGCGCCTTTAACCCACCAAGCCTTGGTCATAAAAGTGTGATTGAGTCACTTGCTCACTTTGATAAAGTGTTGTTACTACCTAGTATTGCTCATGCTTGGGGTAAGGAAATGCTTGATTACTCTGTACGCTGCGAATTAGTCGATGCATTTATTCAAGACTTAAATATGGATAATGTGGAACGCTCGGACATTGAAGAGCACTTATACCTTCCTGGAGAAAGTGTGACGACTTTCGCGGTTTTGCAGGCCTTAGAAGAACGGTATGAAAATTGCGAGTTAACGTTTGTTATGGGGCCAGACAACCTACTTAGTTTTGCTAAGTTTTATAAGGCCGATGAAATACTTAGCCGCTGGACAGTAATGGCTTGCCCTGAAAAGGTGAAGGTGAGAAGTACGGATATTCGAGCGGGGCTTAAGAAAGGTGACGATATTTCGTCATTGACCACGAATAAAGTGTGGCAAAAATTGGCCGAAAAAGCGTACTATTAAGGGTGTTGTACGATATATTTGAGGTGTGAATGAGAAGTTTGCGACTGATGTCTTTGCTGAGTGTATTTTCTGCATCCACGTTTGCGTGTGAGATGTACCAAACAAACGCGCCTCAAGAGTCGGTACTTTTCCATTCTCCCAGCGGTGTCTGCTTCTCACTTCTTGAAGGGATTGAGTACACTGCCAATAAAATCGACCAACTGTATGATTTTGTCAGCGATGAGAAGAAACCTGACTATACCAGCTATTGGGAAGATTGGGTGTTGCAGAGCGAGACCAATCCTATTTTGACGCAAAGTCTCGCTTCTAATTATGTTGGGGTGGGCGTTTGGGTCCCGTCAGAGCTTGAGAATCGTCTACATTCGATGGACACGGAAGAGTGGATAATGAGCCATGGTCTTCAATTGAGCCTAGGCTTTGGTAGCAAATCGTCCGGAGAGCCTCGAATGAGACTCGACTATCGTTGGCACGATCGATATGACGGTGATGTAATGATGCAGATCGAGTTACCGTTTTAGTACAGTATGGCCAGTTGAGTAGCTAAATATAGTCTACTCTTCAAACTTCACAGGGTGTTTGGTTTTATTCAACCTAATTAGTCGCTTATATAGTGATCCCAACTTAAATTCCAAAATTTTGATGTGACCAGATGAATGGTTAGACCTATTGATAATTGGAATATTCATTTAGCTCATTTATAGTCGCGTGCCAATGATAACAATCTTATAAATTGCACTGGAAGTCTATTTTGCTTGCTCGTTTTATACATCTTCTTTTTGGTGGCTTTTTTATGGCTTTTGGGTTGTCGCTACCGGTGCAAGCTAAGCCGATTCAACTGGACTTGTATACTCAAGAATTTCCACCTCTCCAAGTCAAAGTGAATGAAAAACCTGAAGGTTATGTCATCAAGTTTGTTCATGAGATTGTAGAAGAAGCCGCTAAATCCTTACCGATGGAAGTTGCCAACGTTCATTTTACGCCGTGGAAGCGTGCTATACGTATGACTCAGCGCTACGAAAATAACCTATTTTTTTCAATTTCGCGTACAGAAGAACGAGAAGATGATTATCAGTGGATAGGTGAAGTGTCTCCTTATGAAGTCGCGTTATATCGTTATAAAGATGGACCTGATATTCGTCCACTCGACATGGATGAACTGCGTGATTTCCGTTTTGGTGTTCAGACTGCCAGTTCGTTTGAAGAGCTGCTGAGTAGACTCGGCATGAATAACAAAATTCCTGTAGGGCAGGGGAAAGATGTGATTCGTTTATTAAGGGCTGACAGAGTCGATTTTGCGCCCCTAGTAACCGCGAGTTACCAGTATCGAATGGAACAGTATGGCTTTAACCCCAATAACTTTGTCGAAGTGATGAAAGTGCGTCAACTGTGTAAGGAGCTTTGGTTAGTGACAGGCAAGAAAACGTCACCGGAAGTTGTGGCCGCACTGCGCACTAGCTTTCAGCGGCTAAGAGATTCGGGAATGAGAGAGCAGCTAATCGCAGAATACTCTCCCAACAGCCCGGTGATGGCAACTTACCGAAACCAATCAAAGTAGAACTACATCGTTATCTGGTTAAAGTCGATCCAGCCGTTAGCGAGTAGTTCGGGAGCACTGATCTTGTCTGAGATGTTGAGATCTTGCTTAACGTGATACAGCGGCTGATAGATTCCCTTTTTTATCCAGTTTTTCTCGAGTGTTTCAAAACCTCTCAATCTGCCACGTGACGTAGAGCGCGACATAATGTCGATGATTTGCTGATCGCGCTTAGCTTTATCTTTGTCATTTAGGCATGCTTCGTTCGAGTTCGTTGATAAGAACCAGCCTAACCATGCCATTTCAATATCTTCACTGAATACTTCTCCGGTGATGATGATATCTGCGTTAGTCAGCGTCTCTTCTTGGTTGAAGTCAGGGTATGGCAAGATTTTAAATTCACACGGTATTCCTCGATTTTTAAGTGTGGTTACCACTTGTTGGCTGACTGCTATGTGGGTGGCAAGCTGATAAGTCATCACGATTAAAGGGGGTGATGGTTTTGTTTGGACATCGTAGAGCTTCGTTTGAGCTTCTTTAAACCGTAATGACTTGGGGGACGATATCATTCCACTAGCCTGTGTAATTTCTTCGCAGTCACTATCTTGTGGGGAAGGCATTGAACAAAGAACTCGTTGTAACCAGTGGCGATGAGAACGTTTGTTCATCCATGGATGTCGATATGGGTTCAACATGCTGTGTACGCAGCCTTGCTCCCATTGGTGGTAATGAGTAAAACCTTCGCGATTTTGCTTTAAATGACTGCCATGAACCACATCACTATTGGGTTCAAACTCTTTCGCTTTATCGCCTATATTCCAAATTTCGATGCCATCTATCCAGGGGCGGTATCCGTGATAGCGAGGATTTGCTTTAAGGCGCGTGATCCAAGGCGTTTGTTCGGTGAGAATAAATGAACCACTACCATAGATTTTGTCGTCAACTTGTTTACAAATCCCCATAGCTCCTTTTGTCAGCAGTTTTGGCATTAGGTTCGGCAAAGAATAACTCACAAAATCAATAGAGTACGTATCTTTCACGATGACTTGCTCGATGAAGCGAAACATCTGCTTGGATACAGAGTTAGAGGCCATGAGTCGTTCAAAATGTGCTTTCACGTCTCCCGCATGTAAAGGGCTGCCATCATGAAAATAGAGGGATTTACGAAGAGTAATACTAAGTGTATTACCGACTAGTTTCCAAGATTGAGCGAGGTCTCCTTGGAAGCCTTGTCCATTAGGATTGGCCTTTAGAAGGTTTGCGTATAGGTAGTCTGCGATATGCTGCTCGGTGCGACGGTTAATACCAATAGGGTCTAAGTCATGCGTTCCTCGGTAAAAAGGAATTTGCAATATATGGGCTTTTTTCTGCGAGGTTTGATATTGCTCTAGGTAATCGCTCAGAAACTGATTACGTTTTGATGAGTCGATAAGGCTTAAGGCGCTCTCTACCTGCCCTTGTTTCACTAGGTGTTCGGCTTGACGGGTGAGCCGTTGGTTAACATCCTTTAATCGCCGTGAAGTCGGTAAGTTACCTCGGCCGATTCCTGGCTTCCACTCGATAATGTCTTCTTTTATTAATCGCTTAATGAGTAGTTGCGAATTTCGCCGAGTACATCCGAGGGCGTGGCTAAATTGATCTAAAGAGACTGCTTTCCAAGCATCACAGGATAAGTTTTGCTGACAAAAAGCCAGCGCCTTCCAATAGCGCATAAAGGTGAAATCCTATTTTGGTATTTCTATTTTTCTTCATCTTTTAGTGTCGATAATAGCGTAATCCGGTGGACAAGAAAGGAAATGTATATGGATACGTTAACTGCGACGCATCAGAGATCAATTTGGCGGAATCGGCCGTTTCAAATTCTATTCTCTAGCACTTTGTTTGTTGCCTTCAGTGCGCAAATTTATAATCTGGCTATGCCATTGTTAGTGTATGAATTGACTGAGTCTTCTGAAGTCATGGGTTGGATGCGAGCGGTAGAATTTTTACCTAACTTGCTGTTAGCACTGTTTATTGGGGTATGGGTTGACCGAGTAGACAAAAAACGTTGGTCCCAAGTGATGTTATGCGGCCAGGCGGTTATGGTTCTTATCTCCTATACCGCAGTGGAATTGATGGACAATCCTCTTTGGGTGCTGTTCCCTTCAGCATTTTTTATGATGGCATGTAACTATGGCTACCATAATGCCCGAATGTCGATGATGAAAAGTGTTTTACCAAAAGAGACACAAAATACTGCGATTGCAAGAATGAGTTCGCTGAGTAGCTTTATGGAAACGGTTGGACCTGTTTTATCTGGCGTTTTGATGTTGATGTCTGCGATTCATAATGTATTCATTGGCGTTGGAATTATGTTGCTGATCGCTTATTGGCAACTAGATAAGTTGCAATATCAACCCTCGGTGAACATAAGTCAAAAGGGTGTATTTTCAGCAATCAAAGAAGGTTGGCAAATTCTTAGAGCTGAGCGAAATATGTGGATCATCACGTTAGCCGTTATGGTGATCAACATGACAGGAGCAATGTTTTGGATTCAGGCGATTTACTACGCCAAAGCAGAACTCGCTCTCAATGCGGTTGAAGTCAGTTACTTGATTGCAGCCTCTGGTATTGGTGGCTTAGTCGGCTCGTTTAGCGCAGATAAAGTGCGAAAAAAATGGGGGCTGGGGTGGCTGTTGATTGTTTCTATTGCCTTCGAAGCCGTGGGCTTTGTTTTCCCTTTAGTCGTTCCGGGAGTTGTAAGCTTAGCGATATCGTTTTTTTGGATATCAGCGATTGGTTTGTATAGCAGCATTTGTATTTGGAGTTATCGCCAAGAAGCGTTTGACGAGAGTTGCCTTGGGCGCGTAACTGGCCTAACGGGTTCACTTTTTAAACTACTCATGCCTATTGGCCTCGCGGGCTCTGGCTACATTACCGCTGCAGTAGGTGTCGAGCCTTTATTTGTCTTTTGTTTCACGCTGCAATTAATGGTCGCTTTGGTTTTAGTAGTTACCAAAGTTCGCGAGATAAAGTAGTTCAAATAATCCCTTTAGTTTCACTCTGAGTGTGGCTTAAGGGGTTATACGGCTATTTGTTTTTGATCGACTCGTACATAAATAGTGTCGATATCGATAATAGAGCTTAATTCGAATAAGCGTTTGATAAGTTTTTTGTTCAATTGTGTTCCAGCTTTAATCAAGCACCCTCCATTGTGAGCTTTGATATCATGCACTAGAGTCATACCCGCTCTTAATTCTGACAAAGCAGACAACTCGTGCACTTGGCTTTGGATTTGGCGAATTTTAGCTTCGTTTTGGTCTGGTTCATGCTGAGAAGACAGACTAATTTGAGTGTCCACGGTTTCATATAGATGCTGCTGATAGAGGTGTTTGAGTTCACTGACCGCTGCCTGTATTTTTTCTTGTGCACACTTAATCGAGATCGGTTTCACCAGAAATGCGTCAACTTCCAAAGTCATACATGCGGAAATTGTATTTGTATCGGACAGTGTGGTTACGGCAATGATATTGGTGTGATGTGAGCTGTTAGTTTGGTTCATACGAACAGCTTTGATAAGCTCGATACCGTTAACTTTGGGCATGTTAATGTCAGTTATGATTAAATCGATTTTGTTTTGATCACACTTCATTATCGCTTCTTCGCCATCTTTAGCGGACAATAGATTCTCGTATCCACTCCTTACTAGCATGCTAATAAGGGCTTGTCGCGAGAACTTATGATCTTCTACCACAAGAATAGTAAAGTTGGTTGGATCAAATTGACTCATAATGTCACTTCCGTATTGTCGATATATGAGTGATGTACAAGGTAGCTAGCTAAACGCTCGATTTCCTTGCGACTTTCGTTGATTGTGTTTCTTAATTGTTCCCAATTCTCATCTAAAGCCGTGTTTTGTAACGACTCAAAATGTTGGGCAAGTGTCTCTGCACCAGCGGAACGAGCTGCCCCTTTTGCCGCATGAGCCACTTGTTGTAACGACTTAGCTCGTTGGTCTTTGTGAGCCGTAATGATTAGGGCGATGTCTTCTTGTACAGAATCCCAGTAGCCTGCCAGAAGGGGAGCAAGGATACCTTTATCTGTCGTACCTAGGATTTGTCCCAGAGCTTCAATAGAAATTGGCTCCGGCTGTTCAGCGATCTCAGTTGGTTTTGGTACAGGAAGGTTGGCGGTATTATTTTGTTTAGTTGTGGGTATAGGTGAAATCAGCATCCACTTCTTGATGGTGTCTGACAAAGTCTTAAGTTCTACGGGTTTAGTTAGGTAGTCGTCCATACCAGCCGCAATACACTGCTCGGAAGCCTCTACTAAAGCATTGGCCGTGATAGCTATAATCGGAATGTGGCCAAGGCTCTTATTTTGCCTTTCGAATGCTCTAACTTGTTTGGACAACTCATAACCATCCATGACCGGCATATGGCAGTCCGTTAGGATTAAATCAAAACTGCCTTCCTTCCATTTTTGTAGAGCTTCTTGTCCGTGTATTGCGATCTCGCAATCATAGCCCAGATAATCGAGTTGGCGTCCAATGACGTCTCGGTTCGTAGGTTGGTCATCGACGACAAGTATAAGGCCTTGTTCTTTTTGCTTAGATCTGTTTTCGAGCGATGGGTCTGCGACAGACTCTTTGTAACCACAGCTTAGTTTCCCGCGAATAACGCCGATTGCTTTAAATAGCTCACTTGGTTTTAATGGGCTGCAAGCCATGACGTAACTGTTGTCTCGAACCAAACCAAGTTCCGCACTAGGCTCGCGGGTTAAATAAATGAACTTTTGTTGGTCTAGTAACGGAGAGTTAAATTTAGAAATCGGGTGCTCATTAAAAAAGTGAAAGAGATCTGGCCCTATAATCACAGCGTCGAGAGCGACTTTTGCTCTTGATGCGTATTCCAAAACCGATAGTGCTTTTTGCATTGTGGGCACTAAACGACTCTTGCTTTGGTAGTGCGATAAGTTGATATCACAGAAAGTTGCGATGTTGTCGTCTCCGGTTACGAATAACAACCGCGAGCCGTTTATATAGCTTGGTACGGGGTCATGCGGATTGTCCTCTGCCGCAATAAAAGGTAGCTCGATATAAAATCGGCTCCCTGCACCATAGTGACTCTCTACCCGAATTGTTCCTCCCATGAGCTCAAGAAGGGAGTTGGTAATAGATAGGCCTAATCCTGTACCACCATAAAGTCGTGTTGTACTTGTATCAGCTTGAGTGAAGGCACTGAATAATCGCTTCATTTGCTCTTCAGTCATTCCGATGCCATTGTCCTCTACGATGATCTCGATAAACGGCGCTATATCATGCATATTTAACGTCGCAGAGACCCAAACCTTGCCTTTGAGCTCATCGGTACTGTCAGTAAACTTAACTGCATTACCAATGATATTGAGTAATACTTGGCTTAAACGGACGCTATCGCTCATGATAACTTTAGGTAAGTCTGCGTCATAAGTGAGGTATAACTCGATTCCTTTGTTATTGGCTTGAAGGCACAATACATCCAGTGTTCTCTCAATGAGTTTTTGTAGCTCCACAGGAACGCTTTCAAGCGACATTTGGCCCGCTTCAATCTTAGAAAAATCGAGAATGTCGTTGATGATATGCAGCAGAGTAAGGGCTGAATCTTTGATGGTTGAGACCATATTTTTCTGTTCATTGTTCAGCTCAGTTTCGCTTAATAAACTTAACATCCCCACCACACCGTTCATGGGCGTACGAATCTCATGACTCATGTTCGCAAGGAACATCGATTTTGCTTCGCTGGCAGCGAGTGCTATTTCACTTTCATGACGGAAACTCTCTTGTGCGTTTTTCTCTTTGGTGATGTCTATATTGACTCCGCCCATCCCTATTGGGATCTCTCCACTTTCATCGAATAGAACGTCGGCCGCGGCTTTTATCCATCGTATTTGGCCATTGGGTAACTCGATGCGGAACTCAGAATTGAACTGACTGAGCTGTTCTCGTGCTTCTGTGAGTGCTTTTTCTGCAGGGTAGATGTCTTCATCTAGTACTCGGTTTTGCCACATCATGTAGTTGTTTTCACAGTTTTGCGGGTCGACTCCGTACATTTCGTACATTCTCTCGTCCCATGACAGCTCATTAGTCGTGAAGTCCCAGCTCCAAATGCCAATACCACCTGCTTGAGTTGCTAGATTGAGTTTACGAAGTACGCTTTCGAGCTCATTTTGGCTTCTTCTTAACTCCTTTTGTACTAAATGTTGAGAGTGTAAATCCCGCAAAGTAACAATGATTTTGTTTCGGCCTCGCATAGTGATATAGCGAACTGATCCGGATAAAGAGTGCAACCCTGAGTGATTGTTAACCTTAATTAACATATCAAGCGGCACCTCTCGGTGCATGTCAGCGGCTGTCAATGCATCTTCAATCAAGTTGCTGTCGAGGTCGTGAAGTAAAGAGCTGATGTGGGTACCAATGAGTTGTGGTTTCTGAAGACCAAATAGATTCAACGCGACATCATTTATATCCAGTAAGGTTAGGTCGTGATCGAGTAAAAGCATGTTATCCAATGACTGCTCAAACAATACCCCTATTTGATTGTCATGTTGCTCCAGTCGGCGATTTTGTGAAGATACCAACTGAGAGAGCTGTTCGTTTGAGTTCTTGAGCTGTTCACTAACTTGATGGATTTTCGTTACATCAGTTTGTCGAAGTACTAAGTAGCGACTAGAGCTGTCTTGTTGAGTCATAACTTCAACAGCGAGGCTGAGCCATTTAGACTCGCCGTTGATGTCTATACTCATTTCAATTGGAGATGGGGGTGGCTTATCGACAATGTTAAGCAATTGGCTGTAAGAATCACTTTCCGCAAATTGTTTGAAGAAATCGGTTACTCGGACTCCGATTAGGTCATTAAGAGTTACTTGGTAGTAGTTAACGAAAGCGGGGTTAGCGTAGAAGATCGTATGAGAATCTTTTTGACCATCAAAAATGATAAGCCCTTCAGAGAGTAAATCCAGGATACTTGTTTTTAGATTTACCGCCGCCGAATGCTTAGCGCTCCCTTTCTTGTCGGGTAACAATGCCGATATCAGCTTTCTCATAACCTACCCATACCGTTGATTTGTTTTTATTAAACTGTATGCATAATTATAGAGAGTTTCTGTAAGGACGTTGTTATTTTTATCGCTGAGTAGAATACTCCGTTGAACTCAAGGAGAGTAAGATTGGTGCTCCATTTTAATGAAGCCAACCTTTAATCTACTTACGATATAGAGAACTCTTCGCGCAGCCAATTTCTTAGTGTTAGTACATGTTCATTTTTTAGTTTGTCTGGCGAGCTGGCAAAGTAAAAATCTTGGTGCGGATTCAATACCGGTTCACCGACTTCAACCAGTGACCCATGTTCGACCTCATCACGAATGAATTGCCTGTGTGTGACAAAAACACCAAGGCGACGAACGGTAGCTTGGACCGCTTGAACGGATGCATTAAAACTAAGGTTGTAACTGCTGTCAGGAATAGGTAATTGGTGCTGTTCACACCAAACTTGCCAATCATATTTTCGTCTTTCATTGGCCGCAATAATCGCTGGGTAATGGGCTAAAAGAGCTTGAGGTGTGGTTGCTTTTTCGAGCAAATCAGGACTTGCTACCATCACAAGCTCATCTTGCGCCAACAATTCGCAATAGTAGTCTTGCCATTCATCCGTTTTGCCATGAATGATCGCGACATCGACCCCTTCGTACTCCATAGCAAAGCTTCCCGTCAACGTTGAAATACGGATGTCGAGTTGAGGGGCAACGTCATTGAGCCGGCTTACTCTTGGTATCCACCAATGCATGGCAAGCGAGTTAACCATATTTAGTGTTAAGCGATGGCTCTGTTGCTCGCCAATCATCTCTTGTGTCGCGTTGACGATTTGCTCTAGGGCTGGGGCGATTTGCTTATAGTATTTTCGCCCACTGGCATTTAATACCACATTCCTACCTACACGTTGAAACAGCGGCTGGCCAAGTTGAGTTTCGAGCGACTTGATCGCTTGGCTCACTGCTGAGTGACTGACATTGAGTACTTTAGCAGCATCTGTCATACCGCCTGTTTCTGCAACAGCAATAAAAGAGTAAAGAGATTTTAGGGGGGCGTATTTTTTCATCTGTTAGTTTTTCTTACTAGTTGTGTAACAAATACTCGTTTTTATTTATTCCGTGATCGACCTAGACTTAGCGCCAACACGGGAGGAGTTATGCCGAATCAGTTGTACCCAATATTATTCATGTTATCGTCCACGTTCAGTTTGTCACTAACTGGGCTTTTTTCCAAATATCTCAGTCAATATTTGGAGCCAAGTTTATTGAGCTTACTTAGGTTTTTCTTGCCAATGAGCTTGATTCTTATCTTTGTTTTGTTGCCTAAAATCCGCATCCCTGAACGCCGACTGATGAAGCCACTTTGGTTGCGAGCTTTGTGTATTGGCTTGTGTCAGATCTGTTTTATTTACTCGCTTCAGCATTTATCCTTGGTCGAGAGTGTAGTGCTATTTAGCACTGGTCCCATGTTCATCCCTCTGTTAGAAAAGTTAATATTTTCAGTGCGCGTGAGTTGGCTAAATATTTTAGGGGGCGTGATGACGTTTACTGGCGTTTTGCTGTTGGCTGGGGACGTCTCGGGTTTTGAGCTCCGATTAGAGTTACTCATTGGCTTAGCCGCGGGGGGCTTTAATGCTGGGTCTCAACTGGCGTTGTATAGAGCAAGTAAAACGGATCTCAATGCATTTGAGATTAACTTTTGGACATTTCTATTTGCCTCCATTGTTATATTGCCATTTATTTCAATCAGTGCGCTGCAACACACTCAATGGATAGCGATGGATGAGATGAGCCCATTGATTCTAATTGCTGCATTAGTTGGGTTAGCGGGGCTGATCATTAATACTCAAGTATTTCGTTCAAAAGCGTATAAGTTGGCTGAATCAAACTCTCAGTTAGCGCCATTAATCTATACAAATTTGCTGTTTACCGCGCTTTGGCAGTTCCTATTTTTTAACGAAAGCTATCAAGGGAGGGAGCTATTGGGTTTAGCTTTGATTATTTTGGCCAATGTGGTGTGCGCATTTTTACCTAAATGGCTGAAAGCGATGGAAAGGATTCGAGTTAAACAGCAAGTCCAATAAATATATGCGAGGGTACCGCTATTACAGCTGTATTCTCGCAACACCATTTTTGCCATTTTGTTTGACGCTATACATAGCTTGATCTGACGCCACGTAGAGCTCCTCGAAGCAATGACCTTGTGGCGTAAATTGACATATCCCAATGCTGAAGCCGATATTTGCAATGCCGTTCTCAAGTTGAATAGGTTGGTAAGATTGGCTTAGTAACTTATCGGCGAATTGGTTAAAGCAGTGTGGTTCATCATTATGACAAAGAATCACAAACTCATCGCCACCAAGTCGAGAAATAAACGCATCACGAGGAGCGTACCGTTTCAGCCAAGAGGCAACCTCAATCAAAACTAAATCGCCAGCCTTATGACCAAGGTTATCGTTGACGTTTTTGAAGTTATCTAAATCAATAAACACTAATACTGAAGATCGTAATGGATGAGCATTGGTATATTCCACGAAATATGACTTAAGTGCTTGTCGATTGAATAGTCCGGTGAGAGGGTCTTCATGGGCCAGGCGAGACAGCTCTTCTTCATAGCGTTTTTCATTGGTGATATCAATGTGAGTACCCATGATTCTCAGTGGTTGCCCATTCGCATCGTATTCTACGATTCGACCTCGATCAGAGACCCAACTATGGCTACCGTCTTTGTGTAACATACGATGCACGACCTGATACGCGTCTGATTCCCCTTTAAGGTGGGCTTCAAAAGCTCCGACTGCGAGATCGTAGTCTTCAGGGTGAAGTTTACGTTTCCACACGTCCACTGTCGCTTCTAGTTCATGAGGTTGGTAGCCCAGCATCTTTCCCCATTCCATATTGAAAATGCGCAATTTCCCTGTTGGGACATGTTGCTCCCAAAGACATAAACCAGTGCCGTCTAAAGCGGCATTGAGCTTCTCTTCGAGACGCTGATTGGTCTGTTCTAGTTCAGTGATTTTTTGCTGAAGCTGAGCAATCTTGGTTTCGTACTCTTCCATGAGTGTGATTTATAAAATTCAGTTATGTTTTTCTAGTCTGCCATAAGTGAATGTTTAATGAATAGTATCGAAGGCGCAATTCTGTGACGAAACGTTTCTAAGACAGTTTTTAGTTGGAGATGGCGACAAGCGCAAGGTGTTCTAGGCTTAACAGTGACCGACCTAAGAGTCTGGCATGATTAAGGAACGCACTATGAGCAAACCAATAATAGCGGACAACAAGCCTGTTAAAGTCGAGCTAGTAGAAGGGCAAGAGTACTATTTCTGTCGATGCGGTAAATCGAAAAAACAACCATACTGTGATGGTTCACATGCAGGCACTGCATTTAAACCATTGAGCTTTGTGGCAGATAAAAGTGAAGATGGTTATTTGTGCCAGTGTAAACACACTGCCAACGCGCCATTTTGTGATGGCACTCATAAGCAGTTTTCTGCAGAGCAAGTGGGAAAGGAGGGACCCGGTGTTAGTGCTCGCTCAGAAGCGATGCCGATAGCCGTTGTCACTCCTGAAGAGCCAACGGTTGAGTTTATTCACCAGCTAGCGCGAGAAGGTCTTAGCAAGATGGGGCATCATGGCCCTATGGCCGCTATGGGTGTACCGCGAAATCAATTGCCGAGTTGGGATGACATTCAAATCATGGTCGCTCAAATGGCAACCAAGCCTCTGCTTGAAGAGGTCGCTGTCTCGACAGAGCTTGTTATCGGCCCGCAAGCAAAGCGCCCGCTAACATTGAAAATCCCGCTGTTTGTCTCTGACATGAGTTTTGGCGCGCTATCAGAAGAGGCGAAAGTCTCTCTCGCAAAAGGGGCAGAGCTAGCCGGTACGGGCATTTGCTCCGGAGAGGGCGGTATGCTGCCAGAAGAGCAAGCGGCTAATTCACGCTACTTTTATGAGTTAGCCAGTGCAGGGTTTGGCTACAGTGAAGATAAGCTTACAGGCGTTCAAGCATTCCATTTTAAAGGTGGTCAAGGAGCTAAAACAGGGACTGGAGGTCACCTTCCTGCCAACAAGAATATTGGCAAAATTTCGGAGGTACGCGGTATTCCGGAAGGCCAAACGGCTATCTCACCGCCAACTTTTAAGGACTTAAACAGTGTCGAGGACTTTCAACGTTTTGGTGACCGTGTCAGAGAGGTGACTGGGGGGATTCCTATTGGTTTTAAACTCAGTGCCAATCATATCGAACAGGACATCCAATTTGCTTTAGATGCTGGCGCGGATTACATCATTTTAGACGGTAGAGGCGGTGGTACTGGAGCGGCGCCCACTATGTTTCGTGACCACATTAGTGTGCCAACTATCCCTGCATTGGCGAGAGCGCGTCGTTATCTAGATGAGCAGGGGGCATCTGGGCGAGTGACGTTAATCATTACCGGTGGCTTACGTGTGCCTATGGACTTTGTTAAAGCAATGGCACTCGGCGCTGATGGTGTAGCGATTTCAAACAGTGCTATGCAGTCGATTGGCTGTGTTGCGGCAAGAATGTGTAATACCAACAACTGTCCGGCAGGGATCGCAACCCAAAAAGCGGATCTTCGCCAGCGTTTAAATGTGGATAAAGCGTCATTGCAACTCAAGAACTTTTTTGAAGCTTCCGTTGAGTTAATGCAGGTGATGTCGAGAGCATGTGGTCATTCCGCATTGAGTCAGTTTAATCATAATGATTTAGCGACTTGGAATAGAGAGATGGCAAAACTTTCTGGAATCAACTATTCGGGTTTTGATAAGTCATAAGATTGAAGGCCCGTTTGATGCGGGCCTTCAATACTTCTGCACTATTTAGCTCGAGCTGGAACGAGCCTCTTACCAAACACATTGATTAACGCCCCTGTTACGATCAGTCCACCGCCCATGTAGGTCCAAATAGATGGGATCTCGTTAAACAACCAGACACCAATCAAGGTTGAAAATACGATCTGAACATAAGAGTAGGCTGATGCTTGGCCAGCGGCTTGAGTCTGCATCGCTTTAGTCAAACCATGTTGGCCTATCTGAGTAAAAATACCGACCAAAACCAGCATCATTGTCATGTACAGGTTAGGCATGACGAAGTCGTTCCACATTAAGGCGATAGAGGTAGGCAAGGCAATCATTGGGAAATAGAAAATGATCACTGAGCTGTCTTCAGTTTGGCTGAGTTTACGCACAACAACATAGGCAATAGAACTACCTAGAGCTCCAACGAGCGCCATCATGACGCTAAATAATGGCAGCTCATGCGCTGAATTTTCGGTCATACTAGGTTGTACCATCAGTCCTAAGCCGACTAAACAGAGTGCAATGCAAATGAGAGTTGCAGGCTGAATACGCTCTTTAAGAAACAGTAAGCCAAGTAGCGCAGTAAACACAGGGTGTACGTATTGCAAAATGGTCGCTTCAGCGAGGGGCAGTGTTGTTACCGAGTAGTAGACACACATTAATGCCAGCGTGCCAACTGCACCGCGCAGTAATAGTAGTGGTTTGTTGTTTCCCCAAACAGAAAGGCATTTACGTTTGATGTCGATGTAACTAATGATAAGTGAGACGAGAGCCCGAGCGGCGACGATCTCAAACAGAGGAATACCGTGAACGCTGACGTATTTTACGCAGGCTGACATAAGTGCAAAACCTAGCGCTGACAGCAGCATGAAGCGAACCCCAACAGGGATAACTGGAGTGAATGTAGAAGGCATTCTTATTCTCAACGTTCTCAATTAAGTTGGCTATGATACGGCAAGCTGAGGTGATGTAAACCATACGCTTGTAGCGGATATCGTGTGGTGTCACTCACAAGGTTTGTTGATATGTGATGCCAAGTGATAAGCTGAGTAAAGAACAAGGTCCGAACAACGAGGTTGAATCCTGTGCAAAGCCAAACCACATCAGCACCTTTAACACCAGACCCGTCCGAAACGAAAGGCCAATCTAAGAATCTCGCCATTTTACTGGAGCTCTTGGCTTTCATTAAACCTTATAAGCTCAAAGTTGCCGCGGCCTTGTTAGCATTGGTGTTTACAGCGTCGCTAACCTTGTCTGTTGGTTACGGGGTTCGCATTCTTATTGATCAGGGATTTACCCAGCAATCGACAGAGCAGCTCACTAACGCCATTCAGTTTATTTTGACCATAACGGTGCTGATTTCTATTGGCACCTTCTTTCGTTTCTATTTGGTTTCTTCGGTCGGAGAACGAGTCAGCGCGGATATCCGCTTGGCAGTGTTTAACCATGTGATTGGCCTTCATCCCAGCTACTTTGAAACCAATGGCAGCGGAGACATCATGTCGCGCTTAACCACTGATACCACCTTGTTGCAAAGTATTATTGGCTCTTCGTTTTCCATGGCAATGCGCAGCGCACTGATGTGCATTGGTGCCGTGATCATGCTGTTTGCCACCAACGTGAAACTGACCTTAATTGTCTTGGCATCCGTACCTTTTGTACTGGTGCCGATCCTGTTTTACGGTAGACGGGTTCGAGCTTTATCACGTCAGAGTCAAGATTCGATGGCGGATGTGGGCAGTTATGCGGGAGAAGCGATTGAACATATCAAAACAGTACAAAGCTACAGTTATGAACAGCATGAGCAGGCGGCATTTTCTAAGGAAGTAGAGCGCGCTTACGACATCGGTCGACGTCGAGTAAAGCAGCGAGCGATTTTGATCTCTGGCGTAATTGTGATTGTGTTCAGCGCGATTGCAGGCATGCTGTGGGTGGGCGGAACGGATGTCATTCAAGGCACTATGTCAGCGGGTGACTTAGGCGCTTTCGTCTTTTATGCCATTATGGTCGCCTCTTCTGTTGCTACAATTTCCGAAGTGCTGGGAGAGCTGCAACGTGCGGCCGGAGCAACGGAGCGATTGATCGAAATTTTGCAGGTGGATAGCCACATTGCGCCGCCGACCGACCACCAGAAAACAGCTGATGGATTAGCCAGCGAAGTATCCTTTGAGCAGGTGACGTTTCACTATCCCTCTCGTCCTCACTCAGCGGCGATTGAACAACTTAATTTGACAGCACGTGAAGGAAAAGTGCTGGCGTTAGTTGGCCCGTCAGGCGCTGGGAAAACTACGCTTTTTGAATTGCTCCAGCGTTTCTATGACCCAAGTGAGGGAAAGGTTACGTTAGGTGGTGTCGATGTACGGGCGTTTGATCCAACCGTATTGCGTCAGCAAATGGCCTTGGTTCCTCAGCAACCTGCACTGTTTAGCAATGATGTAATGCACAACATTCGCTATGGCAACCCCCAAGCGACAGATGAACAAGTGATAGAAGCAGCAAAGAAAGCGCATGCTCACGATTTTATTATCAAGCTACCTGAAGGATATGCGAGCTTCTTAGGTGAGCGGGGCGTGCGTTTATCTGGTGGGCAAAAACAACGTATTGCCATTGCGCGCGCCATTCTAAAGGATCCTGCCATATTGTTACTGGATGAAGCGACTAGTGCGCTCGATAGTGAAAGTGAGCACCATGTTCAACAAGCATTGGAGCAGCTAATGAAAGGCAGAACGACGATCATTATTGCCCATCGACTCTCGACGATTCAGCATGCAGACCAAATAGCGGTGTTAGATCAGGGCCGACTGGTTGATGTCGGCCGTCATAGTGACTTGATGCAAAGCTGTGAGCTTTATCAGCGGCTGGTGGAGTTGCAGTTCAAATCCATCCAGTAATTGAGGTAGACCTATTGGGCCATCTCTTTTAAAGGTGCTTTTCTATTGTTTGGATTAATGCTGGGTTCATTGGCGATGTAGAGCTTGGGAACGTCGCCACCACTTGACCGTTGGCGTCAATTAAGTACTTGTAGAAATTCCACCTAGGCTCTACTCCCGCTTGCTGAGTTATTTGGGTAAAAACATGATTTGCAGAGTGGCCTTTCACTGAGCTTCTTGCCATCATAGGGAAGGTCACGCCGTAATCTAGGTAGCACACTTTAGCTGTATTCTCTTCACTGCCTCGGTCTTGTTTGAAGTCATTCGATGGGAAACCCACCACGGCAAAGTTATTAGCTTTGTATTTTTGATGGAGCTGTTCTAACTGCGAATATTGAGAGGTAAAACCGCATTGGCTAGCCGTATTCACAACCAATAGCGTTTTGCCTTTGAACTGCTCGCATAAATTGATGGTTTGATCAGAGTTGAGAAGCCTTTGCTTTGCACCGAGAAGTGTGGGGCAGTCTGCTGCACTGATCGCAGCGCTGTAGCTAAGTAGTATCGCAGGTAGAATAAATAGGCGTGATATCTTCATCGTGCTAGTCCTTCAATCAAGTTTAATTATAGGTACTGATTTTTCAGCTTCGCGATCATAGAAGAGACTTATTTTCTTGTTATCTACTCTCTGGGTCTCAATTTAACGTAATGGTAAGCTGCTATTTGCAGAAGAGAAAGGCACAGAAGAAAAAGCGAGAGTTTGCTCTCGCTTATCGAATTACATTAGTTCAACTTCTACATCGCTTTGTAATTGACTAGAGCAGGCTAGGGTGTAGCCATTAGCGAGATCGTCTTCCGACAGCGTTTCAGTGCTGGTCTGTGACACTTCACCTTTGGTTACCTTACATTTGCATGAACCACACATACCACTGCGACAGGCGATGATGATGGGGACGCCGTTTTCTTCCAATACATCTGCTAACGTTGCCCCATGAGCGGCTTGAGTAGAAACGCCAAAAGACGGGACTTCAAATTGGACTACATCTGTTGAGCCTTCACTTTGTTTAGATTCAATCGGAGTAAAGCTTTCTTGATGGAATTGTTCTTGCTCAACACCAAGCGCCAGTGAGTTGGACTCCATATCTTGCATGAATAGAGTTGGCCCACAAAGGTAAACGGTGCGCTCGGCAAGATCGGGGCAAAGTGTACTTAGCCACCCTTTATCTAAGCGTCCTTGAGGATGACGGGTGCCAGTATTGTCTTTCAGTAACAGCTTCAAGTTGAAGTTTTCGTGTGTGGCGTCCATTGATTCCAAGCGATCGAAGTAGATGGTTTGACGCGCACTTTTGGCCATATGAATAAAGACAATATCAATGTCGGTTTTATCGCGCAGCCACGTGGAAGCCATCGACATAACTGGTGTGATACCACAGCCCGCGCTGAGCAGGGCGACTTTCTGTTTTGGCTGGCAATCAACGCTATTAAATGGCCCAGTTGGCGCTAAAACATCGACGAGGTCACCAGGGTTAAATTGGTCAATAATGTGGTTCGATACTAAGCCGTTATCCACTCTCTTTATCGTGAGTTTTAAATGGTCATCACCCGGCATAGAAGCGATGGAATAGGCGCGAAACTCCATTTTTCCATTAAGTTCAAAACCTAGCGAAACAAATTGACCCGGTTTGAAGTTGCTAAAATGCAGGTGGCTGCCATCCGCCGCCATGAGTGTAATACTTACCGTATCTTCTGTTTCTTGCCATTTATCACTGCAGCGCATTTTAGCTGCCTGGTTATTCTGCCATTCAATAAACATCTTGATTCTCTTAGACAAAAGCACCCAACAACAGATGGAATACCTGCTTGTTGAGCGCTAATAGTGAACGATTAAGCCGCTAGGATGGTTTTTAGATCATCTTCAACATTGCCAATGCTGCGCATGTCGAATTTCTCTTGAATGATGGCGAGTAGGTTATCGGTTAAGAACGCAGGCGCCGTTGGGCCGGTGTAGATGCCTTTCACGCCAAGAGCGAACAGTGTGAGTAGGATAACAATCGCTTTTTGCTCGAACCAAGATAGAACGAGAGTAAGCGGCAGCTCGTTAATGTCACAGTCGAACTCTTTCGATAGCGCGAGTGCCAACTGAATTGCTGAGTACGCATCGTTACATTGGCCAACGTCTAGAAGACGTGGAATGCCGTTGATGTCGCCAAATTGATTCTTGTTAAAGCGGAATTTACCACAAGCAAGGGTTAGGATGACGCTATCTTCTGGAGCTTGCGCTGTGAAGTCGGTGTAGTAGCTACGCTCAGACTTGTCACCGTCACAACCACCCACTAGGAAGAAGTGCTTGATGTTGCCTGCTTTCACTTCTTCAACCACTGCTGGTGCCGCTTGCATGAGTGCGTTGCGACCAAAGCCCACCGTGATCATTTGCTCAATTTCATCGTGCTGGAAACCGTCTTGTGCAAGTGCGCATTCGATCACTTCACTGAAATCATCACCTTCAATGTGCGCCACGCCAGGCCAGCCAACAATGCTGCGAGTAAATAGGCGATCGGCATATTGACCCACGTTAGGGTTAAGCAGACAGTTTGACGTCATCACGATTGCGCCAGGGAAGTTAGCGAACTCCTTTTGCTGGTTTTGCCAAGCGCTACCGTAGTTACCCACTAGGTGAGGGTACTTCTTAAGCTCTGGATAACCATGTGCAGGTAGCATTTCACCGTTGGTGTAAACGTTGATGCCTTTGCCTTCTGTTTGTTGAAGGATCTTTTCTAGGTCGTGTAGGTCGTGGCCTGATACTAGGATGGCTTTACCTTTGACAGTCTTGACGTTAACCGCTGTTGGCTCTGGATGACCAAAAGTTGCAGTTTCACCGTGATCCAGCATCTCCATAACTTTATAGTTCATTAGACCGATTTGCATAGAGCATTCTAGAAGTGCATTAAGGTCTTCTGGGTCAGTACCTAGCCATGCCATGATTTGGTGGTATTCCGCGTAGATGTCATCATTGGTTTGTTCTAGTACGCGAGCGTGTTCCATGTACGCAGCAGCGCCTTTCAAACCATATAAGCAAAGTAGGCGAAGGCCAATCACATCTTCACTGATGGTTTGGTAGCCACGGTTTACCGCCACTTGTGGTGCGAATGCTAAGATCTCTTCGGCGTTGGCTGGTAACTCAAAATCAGCGACGCTTGGAGCATTTTCTAGTTCAACATTACCCAGTTTTGCAGCAGCAAGAGTTTGTTCTTTTAGGCGCGCTTTAAATTGTGCCGCTTGCGAAGCGAGCTCAAGGATACGTTCAGGGTCGAAGTTAACGTTAGTGAGTGTAGAGAAGAAGGCGCGAGGAGCCCATTGGTTAACTTCACTATCGATGATGTTGAATGTTTTCGCTTGTTCAGCCCAGTATGAGACACCTTGCAATGTGTAAACCAGAACGTCTTGTAGGTCAGAAACTTCAGAAGTTTTACCACACATACCTTGTGCGAATGAACAGCCTTTAACAGTAGGGGTTTGAATAGTCTGTTCACATTGAATACAGAACATGGCGCGTCTCCAGTAACGATTAAATAATTATCAGCGGTTTAATCCGCTTGGTTTTAATATGTCACTGTAAGAGCAGGTAACGTGCCACTTTTTAAGTTGTTGTTTTTATTGGTATACATGTATTTTTGTTGTGCCCGGTGTTGTAAAAACAACATCGTGCATGATGTTGTTTTTACAACAAGAATTGATGGCGACTAAATGTTGATATCGAATTTCTTGCCCATGCGATATAGATTTCCTCGGTCCATCTGCAAAAAATCCGCTGCTTTTGACCAAGTTCTCTCCGATTTATCAAGCGCATGGATGATCAGGTCCTTTTGATAATCTTCTATCAATGAGCGCATACCGGCGCTTTGTTGGGGGAAATACTTGGATGTGTTTTTTACATCGCTAGTTTTGTACTCACCATCAAAGTGGCTAGTCTGAATGATTTGCTCATTTTGCTGGATAGCTCTTAGAGCGGCGCGGGTTAAGGTATGCTCTAACTCACGTACATTACCAGGCCAGACTTGGCTCTCTAGTTGAGTCAGCGCCTTGGAATGAAGGTGTAAGTTGGGGATGTTAAATTGGCTGCGAACCTTTTCGAGCAAATAGCCGGCAAGAACTGGAATGTCGCCTTCTCGTTTACGTAGCGGAGGCACGGCAATTGGGAAAACGTTTAAACGGTGATATAAGTCGGCTCTAAACGACCCTTGAGCGACTTCTTGTTCTAGGTCTCTATTGGTTGCAGCAATGATGCGTACATTGACTAATAGGTGTTTATCACTGCCGACACGTTGTAACTCGCCTTGTTGAATGACCCGTAACAATTTGGCTTGCAGTACCAAAGGTAATTCACCCAGTTCATCTAAGAAAATCGTGCCCCCATCGGCCAGTTCAAATTTACCAGCTCGGGATCCATTTGCGCCAGTAAACGCGCCTTTTACATGACCAAATAACTCACTTTCTGCCAAACCTTCGGGCAGTGCTGCACAGTTGACGTAGATCATCGGCTTGGTGCTGCGATGTGATTGAGCGTGGACGCTGTGAGCGACCAACTCTTTGCCTACCCCTGTTTCTCCCGTGATCAGTACTGCATAATCGGATTGGGCTACCGTTGCGATGTTGTTCCTAAGCTGTTGGATTTGAGGACTTAGTCCAACCATTTCACCTTCTTTAGAGCGAGCTTGTTGGATCAAGGTTTCAGTTACGTGTTTTTGTTTTTTGTTTTGTGCTTTTAACGCTTTGATTTGACCGATATTACGCAGGGTAGCAGCAGCAAGTGCGGCAAAGGTTTCAATGGTGACCGATTCGATGGCGTCAAAGGCGCCGACAGTCATTGAATCTAAGGTGAGTAAGCCAACCAGTTGTCCATCCACATGCAAGCTACAACCTAAACAGTCGTGCACGTCGAGCTCCGCTTCTTCGCTAAGTAGCACGCCACTGAAAGGGTCAGGCAGCTCGCAGTTAGCATCAAAACGGACTGGCTGTTTGCTTTTCATTATCGCTTCAAGGCGAGGGTGCGCTTTAGGGAAAAAACGTCTTCCGAGAACGCTGGCCGATAGGCCTTTTACGGCGACAGGCACCAAGAAGCCATCTTCGTCAAAGATAAATAAGGCGCTGGCATCACATGGAAAAACTTGATCAATACCGTCGATCAAATGTTGATATTGCGCTTCGCTATTGAGGTTGGAGCTGAGGTTGAGTGCGATATCAAGCAGCACTTGGCTCATGTTTTGATGCATTACAATGTACCCGCCAATGATTATTGCGGGCAATCCTAACAATTGGATGTCATTTTAACATCGTACCTATGGGTATAAACGCTATACGGTTGATTTGTATCAAGTGAAATCTTATCCAGCATTAAATTGTGAGCGGTACTGCTGAGGTGAAACACCCACTAGGCGGCGAAAGTGGTGCCGCATTGTTGTGGCATTGTCAAAGCCTGCCAGATTGGCGAGTTGCTCCACCGAGGTAGATTCTTGTTCTAATAATGCCTTCGCTCTTTCAATCCGTTGCTGGGTTAACCACTCTTTTGGTGACATATTGAAGCTGCTACGAAACTTGCGATCAAAGGTTCGACGCGACATGTTCGCTTTACTGGCTAGGGTATCGATTTGAATCACTTTATCTAAGTTACTTTTCGCCCAATCCAAGGTCTGGGAAAACTGGTTAGGGACTTCAAGCAAAGGCGTTTCGACAAACTGAGCTTGGCCGCCAGAGCGATGCCCTGACACTACCAAACGTTTCGCCACTTGGTTTGCGACTGAGTAGCCAAAGTCGTTGCGAATAACAGCCAGTCCTAAATCTAACGCAGCAGCACTACCTGCAGAGCAGCCAAAATTACCATCGAACACATACAAAACATCTGGTTGATAGTCGACGTTTGGAAATTGGGCGCGAAACTTTTGCTCATACATCCAATGTGTTGTCGCTCTTTTTCCTTCCAGAAGTCCGAGTTTCGCTAATAAAAACGCACCGGAGCATAAGGTCAAAATTCGTTTACCTTGCTGAGCAAATAGGCTTACTTGCTGCTCGATGGCTGGCGGAATGGAAAAGTCCCAAGTAGGCCAGCCAGGGACAATAAGCGTGTCGTAGTTGGTTAAATCTTCAATGCGTTGGGCGGTTAAGGTAATTCCGCCAGTGGTATTGATACTCTCACCTTCGAGATTAACGACATCTGTGGTGTACCAAGTGTCAAATTCAGGTCTTGGTAAAGCAAACAACTCAATGGCGCAGGACATCTCAAATAAAGTGACGTGTGAGTGGGCGAGTATGGCAATACGATTCATTTTCCAATCCTTGGTGAACAAATAGCTTGGCTTAATATTAACGAAGCTTGTCTTATAAGCCAGTTCTTTTGCTTGAAATTTCACCGCATTATAGGTGGTGTCGAAAGCGAACAAGGAGAAATGGTATGGGAAGTGCAGTATCAAGAGTGGCAGCGGCAAGTAGCAAAGAAGCACTAGAGCATTTTGAATCACTACTAAAGTTTGAAACTGATTGTTGGGATGTTCACCACGCGTTAAGCAATGATTTGCAAGACTTCGTGCTGGTTGATGTACGTGGTGAAGCGTTATATCAGCAAGGACATGTGGACGGTGCGATCAATATTCCTCACCCAAGGCTTAACGAAAAGCGATTGGCACAATTTCCTCAAGACACCTTGTTTGTTGTCTATTGCGCAGGTCCACATTGCAATGGCACAGAGAAAGCCGCTATTCGTCTCTCTAAATTAGGCCGACCAGTGAAGAAGATGATTGGTGGGGTGACAGGTTGGCTTGATGAAGGGTTTGAGTTGGTTTCGCAGGAGGTCGCAGTATGCAATTAATTGTTGGAACGGATTCAACATGGTCTTTACGAGCTTGGTTGTGCGCGCAAATTGTAGGTGTCGATGTTGAAGTGAAAGTGATTGATTTATCCAAAGAAGAGCGAAAGGCTGAGCTCAAGGCTTTATCATCTTCAGGTTTAGTCCCTGTGTTACGTGATAAACAGGTAACGATTCACGATTCATTAGCCATCGCAGAGTATTTAAATGAGCTATCGAATGGAAAACTTTACCCGCATGCGCAAAGTGAAAGAGCAGTAGCGCGTGCGATGTGTAATGAAATGCATTCTGGCTTCATGTGTTTACGCGAGCAATGCAGTTTTACACTTGAAACTGTGCCACCCGCTGATCTGACTCATCCTGGGTTAAAGCAAGATGTAGAGCGGGTGACGGCTATTTTTTCTCAAGCACAAAGGCGATTTATGTTTGAAGAGCCTGGTTTAGTGGATGCGTTTTACGCGGTATTGGCGTATCGCTTACAAACATACGGAATTGAGTTGCAAGGGAAGGCACTCGACTACCAACGAAGTTTGCTCAATTGGTCATTATTGAACAAGGGCATTGATGAACTGAGAGCTTGGCAAGCTAACGTCTGAACATATTCCCATCAAGTGTTTTCATAGTATGCACATTATGCATAGTTGTCTTGTTTAAATGTCATTTGAGTCATTGCGCGGGGATCTCTACACTTCGCGCTCTTTTGAAACCTATGCTGAGATTTAGAACTATGTTTTCTCAATCACTTTTTGCTCAGCTAATGAGAATGACTCTACTGCTAGTACTTTCTCTTGTTGCAGTCCATAACTCTCCCAAACTATTGGCGTTATTGGCTCAGCAAGCGATTAATAGCGGCTGTCACCAGACAACAGGTGAAGGCCATGACCATTCTCACCACCATCATCACTAAGGTTATACGATGAGCATTTTTCGATTTCCAATCATTGTTTGGCTAGGGATCGCCATCTTAATTACCTGTCTGGGTATCAGACAATCTTTTGGCATTTTTATGATGCCAATATCAGAACACTTTCAAACCGGACGCGAGTTTTTCAGCTTTGCGATTGCCCTGCAAAACCTTTTGTTCGGTGTGTTTCAGCCCTTCGTTGGTATGGCTGCAGACCGGTTTGGCGCTAAACGCATCATCATTTTAGGTGCTATCGCGTATGGTTTAGGTTTGTACCTAACGTCTATCGCTGTAGAGCCAAGCATGCTTTATCTGTCACTGGGCGTATTAGTTGGTCTTGGTTTAAGTGCCACGAGCTATGTGATTGTGTTGGGTGCGGTGGCGAAAGTGGTTCCGGCGGAACACGCTGCAAAAGCGTTCGGTTTGACGACTGCTGCTGGATCATTTGGTATGTTCGCTATGATCCCGGGCGCGCAAACTATGCTATCTGAATTTGGCTGGCAAGGCGCATTGCAGGGCTTTGCAATTCTTTGTTCGACTATGATTGCCTTTGCATTATTTATGCGCTCGCCTAAGCCGTCAGATAATGCTGTAGTGCAAACTGTGGAGCAACAACAAACGCTTAAGCAGGCGTTAAAAGAGGCTTTTAGCCACAAAGGCTACTGGTTAATCCATGCGGGCTTCTTTGTCTGTGGATTCCACGTCATGTTTATTGCGACCCATTTACCAAGTTACTTAGCGGATAAGAACTTGTCGGCGCAAACTGCCGCGATGGCGCTCGCGTATGTCGGTATTTTCAACATCTTTGGCTCTTATTTTTGGGGTGTGATGGGTGATAAGTACAGCAAGCGCCATGTGATGTCTGCTCTATACCTGATGCGTACAGTGGTGATTGGTGCTTTTGTTACCTTGCCTGTCACGGAGCACACTGCGGCGATTTTTGGTGGCGCGATTGGTTTCTGTTGGCTTGGTACGGTGCCATTAACGTCAGGCTTAGTAAGACAGATTTTCGGTGCCAAGTACCTGTCAACTCTGTATGGTTTGGTGTTTTTCACTCACCAAGTTGGTAGCTTTTTAGGAGCTTGGGCTGGCGGGCGTATTTATGATTATTACGGCTCGTATGATCCAATTTGGTGGTCAACTGTGGTTCTGGCGTTTGCCGCAGCTCTAATCCACTTGCCAATTAACGATAGACCAGTGCAGCGATTAGCAGCGGCATAACTGGGTAAACTAAATGCCTCTGTTCTACGTATCGAATAATCGTGCAACGTAGAGGAGGCATTACTGTGCAAACAACTGTCGGCTTATACTGGTTTACCAACGATTTAAGACGCTTAAACAATTCATTGCTCGACCGCGCGTTCAACGACGTTGACGAGTTAGTCGCCGTTTATTGCCTGCCTCGCGTGACAGAATATCTAGCGGCTTTCTCCGCTGAGGATAACCTTGGCACTCACAGAGAGCGGTTTATTCACCAGTCGGTTGAAGATCTTTCTGAGAGCCTCGCGGCGTTAGGCGTTGAGCTCATTATCGTTGAGCGAGGTACAATAGAAACTTTGGCTGAGTTAATTGGCTACCGAGGAGTAAGCCATCTTTACGTCAGCGAGTCTGCGGGATTTGATGAGACCGCAATGATCAGTGCCATCAAGCAGAAACTTCCGATGCTAGAGGTGGTTCAGTCTGACAACACCACGCTTTTTCACTTGAGCCAGTTGCCGTTTCCACTTGATGAGCTCCCTGCAACCTTTACTCAGTTTCGCAAAAAAGTTGAGCCCATTTTTGAGCACCTTTATCCTTCGCAGGATACTTCGTTTCGTCTCGGAGAGACTGCAACTCCTACCGGCTTTGTAGGAGGTGAGCGCGCTGCGACCCAACACGCGACTTGGTACTTTTCCCACCCTTTTGCTAGTACCTACAAAGAGACTCGCAACCGTTTAGAAGGGGACTCCAGCTCGACACACTTTTCTCCTTGGCTCGCTCTTGGGTGTGTTTCTCCGGCGCAAATTGTCGCTTTGTTACGCCAATATGAGCAACGCAATGGTGCCAATCAGTCGACGTACTGGATTGTATTTGAGCTGTTATGGCGAGAGTACTTCTATTGGTACGGGCGCAAGCATCAGGAAAAAGTATTCTATTTCTCTGGACTGACATCGAAACAAGCCTCTAAGCCGTCTGATGATAAAGCGTATCAACGCTGGGTAAAGGGAGAGACAGATTTTGCTATTGTCAATGCATGCATGAATCAGCTCAAAGAGACGGGCTTTATGTCTAACCGAGGGCGTCAATTGGTGGCGAGTTGTTTGATTCATGAGTTAGGTGTGGATTGGCGACGTGGAGCGGCTTATTTTGAGACTCAATTGATTGATTATGACGTCGCTTCAAACTGGGGAAACTGGCAGTATCTATCCGGTGTTGGCGCCGATCCAAACCCTGCAAGGCGATTTAATTTGCTCAAACAGGCTGAGCTTTATGACCCCGATTCATCGTTCACTCTCCGATGGCAAAACGCATCTGAAAAGCAGTGAGACTTTAATCATTTAAAACGGTCGCATTTTCATCGCGTTAGATTATTATGAAGTCTCTCACTGACTTGTAATAAATGATTAATATGTACGCTGAATGGATAACGTCAGAGGCTCTGATTGCCGCGTTTTTGATCTTCTTAGGATCGTTTGTGCAAACAGCGATTGGATTTGGTTTGGCGATTGTCGCAGCGCCTTTGCTGATTTTGGTTTCCCCAGATTACGTTCCCGCGCCGATTTGCTTGGTGGCGCTGTTCATCTCGATTCTCAATGCCTTAAAACACCGTGCTAGTGTCGAAATTGGCGGTTTAAAAATGGCGCTGATAGGCCGAGTTCCAGGTTCTATTGCTGGTGGTATTCTGTTGGTTCTTGTCTCGACTGAGTTGTTGGCTCTTTGGCTAGGTTTGCTTGTGTTGTTCGCGGTCGCGGTGAGTTTGTTGCCTTTTCGTATAGAGCCTACGCCAGCTCGTATGGGAGTCGCGGGTTTCTTCTCTGGCTTTTTTGGTACCAGCTCAGCCATCGGTGGCCCACCAATGGCGTTGCTGTTACAGCACCAAGAGGCGAATCAGCTGCGGGGAAATCTTTCCGCGTTTTTCGTGTTTAGCTCGATTATCTCGCTGATCATTCAGATACCAGCGGGATTTTTTACACTGCACCATTTTTGGATTTCTATCCCTCTTATCCCAGCGTCTTGGGTAGGCTATAAACTGGCGCAATTAACCACCCACTCTTTGCCTAAAGAGAAAATCCGCACCGGCGCTCTGGCACTATGTACCGTGAGTGGCGCAACGGCTGTGTGGCAAGGGTTAATTCAGTAAAATTCTATCTGTTCATCTTAGGTTAAGGAAAAACAATGATACTGGAAGTCGCAATATTGGATGTTAAACCGAATTTAGAGGCTGAGTTTGAGGAGAGCTTTGCTAAGGCGCAGGCGATTATTTCTAGCATGAAAGGATATGTGTCGCATCAACTTCAACGTTGTATTGAAAACCCAAGTCGCTATATTTTGTTAGTGAATTGGCAAACATTAGAAGACCATGAGCAGGGGTTTAGACAATCTGCCGAATATCAGGAATGGAAGGCTCTTTTACACCATTTTTATGACCCATTCCCAACCGTAGAGCATTTTGAACAGGTCTACGGCTAAGGTTTTCTAGAAAGGAGAAACAAGTGTTAAGAATACTCGGTAATATTATTTGGTTTTTATGTGGTGGCGTTATCATGGGGCTTGCTTGGTGGCTAGTCGGCTTGATTTGCTTCATTAGTATTATAGGTATTCCATGGGGCAGAGCATGTTTCGTTATTGGTAACTTCTCTTTCTTCCCGTTTGGACAAGAAGTGATTAGCCGTGATGAGCTAACTAAAGAAATGGACATAGGTACCAGTCCGCTAGGAACAATAGGCAATGTGATTTGGTTCTTGTTGGCAGGTATTTGGTTGGCCATCGGCCATATTATGTCAGCGGTTGCGTGTTTTATTACCATCATTGGTATTCCATTTGCGTTGCAGCACTTGAAACTCGCCTATATCTCTTTGGCGCCGATAGGTAAAACTGTAGTGCCAAAAGAACAAGCTGCTATGGCTCGCTACTCTAAATAGCCACCTTACAACACAAAGCCCCACTAGTTGGGGCTTTGTATTTAGAAACGGATATTAATGCCCACCTCGACACTATCATCCCCTGTCACACTTGAGCTTGGTGTGACTCGATGATCACCAAAGCTATATTTGATGTAAGGCTCAACCCATTTAGGTTTAAAAGTCAGTTGGATATCTTGACTGGTGCGATAGCCAGAGTCAGTGAGACCTTTATCGTAATTAAACGTATAGCTGGCGTTTAGCATAGGGTTGATGCTGTAGTTAGCACCTAAGGTATTTTTCCATTCTCGGCTAGTGTGTTCTAAAGCAGGTAAGTGCTTACCTAGTGTGCTTTTTCGCCACTCATGGGATGAATTAGCAAAGACCATTAAATTAGGTGTGAGCGCTGTTGCGGTAAAAACACCTGCATCATAAATGTCGACAATGTCGGCTCGGCCATAACTAACAAAGGCTTCAGTATAAAACTGGCCAAGCATAGTTCCATAACCTGTCCCAAGCTCTAGGTAGCCAGTGGTGTCAATTTCGGCGTAGATGCTTATCTCTTCAGTCGCTTGAATCGTTCCCGCTAGTGTTCCAATCCACTCATCATTGTTTTGCGCCGCTTGTAGGCTTAAGTTGGGTTCGTAATATTTAGGCTCCGTTTTTATTGGTTGAGCGATGAGTGCTGAACTAAACAGAAGGCTCGATAGCGTTAATATATGCTTCATAGTGAATAGACCTAAAATTAAAGGAGCCGCTTATTGCTAAGCGGCTCCTTTGCTTGTCAGTGGAGTTGAGATGATTATGAACGAGCGTTTACGCGATCTTTGACTGCTTGCTTAAGCTGTTGACGCTGCTCTTGCGACAGGCTTTGCAGACTGTTTTTAAGTTCATCTGCTTTAGGTAGCTTGTCTAGATCCCATTCGCCATCCACTTTCCCCCAACCACTATCGATATCAGCCGGTGTAATCGTCAGGTTGCCTTTTTTATCTACTTCAACTTTCCAAGTGTTACCTGAAGAGTGGTCAACAATAACCAATGAACCTGAAGCTAGGTCGTGAGATTCCACGCGGCCCACAGTTACGCCATCGACAGTAATCAGGCCTGTTTTAGTATCTAACTCAGCAACTTGGTTACCGTTATTGTAAACGTTTCCTTGCGCATCAATCATGTACTGACCGCCTACTTCAATTGGATTTTCTGGGTGTGCTTCAATAGGGTTTTGTGGGCCATGCTCTATTGGATTTTCCGGGGTATGTTCGATAGGATTCTCTTTAGGCACATTGCCCCAGCCACCATCAACATCAATTGGGCTTAGAGTTAGGTTGCCTTGCTTGTCCACTTCGACTTTCCAAGTGTTACCTGATGAATGGTCAACCATTACAAATGAACCAGAAGCAAGGTCATGAGAGTCAACACTACCGACGACGACGCCATCTACTGTCAATAGACCTGTTGTGGTATCTAATTTAGCAACTTCGCTACCGTTGTTGTAAACGTTACCTTGAGCATCAATCGTATATTGTTGTCCTGACTCGATAGGGTTTTCTGGCTGTGCTTCAATTGGATTAACAGGAAGAGGGTTCGATGAACCGTTAGATGATGAGCCTGCAGTTGAACAACCAGCTAAAACTGATGCGGCAATTAGAGTAGATAGAAGTTTAAGTTTCATAATGTGTTCTCTCAAAAATTTAATGTCGTACTAACCAAGCTTCTTGCTTATGAAGTGGCGTTCCTAGCCGATGAGAGAAGTATATGGGGACAGGTGAAGTGGCTCTAATCGCTAAAACGAAAAGAGCCATTAACGTTAGGTTATTAATAAAAAAGCGGAAAGTGGCTGATAACCGTTAGTTATCAGCGTTCAAAATACCTTGAATAATTCCCTGTACCCATTGCACCGTTTTGTTTTGGCGATTTTTATGGTGGTAATAGGCAAAGACTTCCGGGCCAAACTCTTCATTATCCATAACTATCGGAATACGGCGCAGTGTGTTTGACTTGTCGGCGTTAGTAAGTCTAGACGCAGGGAAGGCCATATCTGAGTTTTCTACGACGGAAATTACAGCGGAAGGCAGTTCAGAACGAAAACCGATTTTTGGCTCTATATTGCGTAATTTGAGCATCTTTTCGGTAAACGATTGGGTCGAGTTCCAGTCTGCGGCAATGATGGTAGCGAACTCAAAATCAGACGCTTGCTCGAAGCGCATTATGGTCCCTTTGTAATGATGATCTTTTCGCACATAAACATGAAAGCTGTCTTGTGCTATTTTCTTGCAAATAAGCTCTTTGGGAGCGTGGCCAATCTCATAGTTCACCCCTAATAGCACCTCATCATTGATGACTTCTTGCATGGTGCTTTTTGACCAATTAAGGAGCTGAACTTGGATATTAGGTGCTTGGGAGCGGATCGCAAGGAAAATGTCACTGGCAAATGAGCTCAAAATAAACGGCGCTAGAGCAATTTTAATCACCCCTTCTAACTCTTCAGGTTTGAAAGAGTTAGATTCATTTAGTGAGTTCGATAATTGGTCGAGCAGTGGAGAAATATTGTCAGCAAGAGTATTGGCATACTCCGTAGCACGTAAACCATGGTGGGTTTTCACAAACAGTTCATCGTCGAAGTGATCGCGTAAACGTTGCAGCGCCTTACTCACGGCTGGCTGTGAAACAAATAGGCGTTCGGATGCCTTACGCATATTACGTTCTTGATGAAGAATTATGAAGGTTCTGAGGAGGTTCAGATCCAGAGTTGCGAATAAGTCTTTGGCCATGGTTTTTCCTTTCCTATTCCTCGTATAGTAATACGTCCTTGTATCGAGAAACCAATTGAAATTGATGATAGTTGGAGCAACGTCAATCAGTAGGCTTTAATTCCAAACTCTCTTAATTTACTTGGCAATCGTTCATCAAGGTGCTCAATGTCATCAGGAGTCACTTCTATAAGGGCAAAACCATGCTCTTGGTATAAAGCTATTATTTTATCTCTTTGCTCTGCATCGATTTCACCAGAATCACTTCCCCAATATTGGAGATACACTTTTCCTGCCGGCAAGTAAAAGTCACTCAATACGTCTTGTTCGATAGGCAATTGGCGATCGTAGGCATGAACGATGCCGTTCATATAGAGCCAGTTGTCGATGATGAGCTCACCTTTAGAGCGCACATAGTGGCCATCGAGGGTGCGATGTTTGGCTTCAAACTTTTGCCTAAAGCTGGACAAGGATTTGTCTGTCGCGTGTGTTTCAGCGTCTTGTCCGGAAAATTCGACGACCGACTGCTTCAAGCGCTTATTACGAATGATGGTATCGTGCCAAACCACAAATTGCGTACCGGTCTCTTTATCTTCTCGTTGATGGCCACCAACAGTAAGACCTGATTGAGTTACCTGCCAACCTTGTTCAGTGCGACTAAGCCAGCCCAGCTCTTGCAGGAGTTGATTGATTTTCTTCGCTGGCAGAGAAAAGCGCTGGCCTATTTGAGTAGCAGAGAGTGCATTACCACTGCTCGCAGCATGATCGATGAGGAGGTTTTGTGGCCAAACAATAAACTTTCCGAATTTGGCGTGCGTGATGTACTCACCGCCAAACTTAGCCCCAATCTCGGTGAGCACCCAACCTTCGTCACCTCGGTTGATATAGCCTGCGTTTTTTAACTCGGTAAAGAGTTCTTTCGCATCTTGTTGACGCGACTTGGCGAGGGCGGTGGTGGATAGTTTATCTGACATAGTGCGCTCCTTGAACTTACAATCATTGTTGAGGGAAAACGCACTGGGGTCAAGTGGCTGATTTTTAGATAGTAAAGGCGTTTATTGCAACGCCTTGGTTGAGTTAATAGAGTTTACCATCGACGAGTACCGCTCGAGATTGATATTCATTAGATAGGACAGTTGCAGCAGCTTTAAAACCCGGTCTGAGATAACCAAGCTGCTCACATTTGAGCGCCTGAGCAGGGTAGGTTGAAGCCATTTTTAAAACCTCTGCTTCATCTATTCCCCATTGAATCGCATTGGCCACGGATTCATCCATCCCTATGTGGGCTCCAGCGAGTGCACCTTCTTGATTGACGAGCTTGCCATTAACCACCGAGATAACCTCACCATCAAGCTCAAACTGATCATTGGCACTGCCCACCGAGCCCATCGCATCGGTGACTATCAACAACTTGCCTTTCGGTTTTATTCTATGTGCTAGCAAGACACTTTGAGGGTGAACATGGATGCCATCAGTGATGATGGAACACCAAGCATGATCGGTGAGCAGCGCTGTTCCGACAGCCCCGGGAGCTCTCCCTTCGAGTGGTGACATAGCGTTAAACAAATGAGTAAACCCATCAATATGTTTAAGCTTTTCCGCAGGCAGTTGCTCAAAGGTGGCGTTTGAGTGCCCGCACGAAATCGTCGCTCCCTTTGCTTCTAGCCAAGACAGGGCGCCAATATCAACGCGTTCAGTGGCACAAGTGATTAAGAGCTGTCCTTTGTCTGGCCAGGGTAACTGCTGCAAAGACTCTAGGCTAGGTGAATAGAATAAGGCAGAGTCATGCGCGCCTTTTTTGGCCGGATTTAGCCATGGCCCCTCCAAGTGTATGCCCAGCACTCCAGGTAATCGGTCATTGAGTGCCTGCTGGCAAGCCAACAAAGCCTCTGAAATTTTGGTTGGTGTCGCACTTATCAGTGTTGGCAGCAAGTAGGCTGTGCCGTGCTTCCTGTGCGCTTCGGTGATGGTTTGCATGGCCGCTGGCGTAGTGTCGTTGTTGAACATCACCCCTCCGCCGCCATTAACTTGAATATCGATAAACCCGGGGCAGATTATTGAGTCACTAAAGTGTTGAACAGGTATCTCACTCGAAAGCTCTTCGAGTGGGACAATGGCTTTAATATGGTTATCGCGCCATAATAGAGCAGAGTTGCTGTGGTACTGACGTCCGTCAAAGATACGCGGAGCGGAAATGGCGTTGAGGATCATAAGATTATTCCTTGAATTGATAGGCTGCGCCCAGTAGACACGCGTCGTAGTCACCTTTGGCTGCCACCACTGAGACCTGAAATGCTCCTGGTCTAGAGGCTATCGCTTTATTGACTCGGTCAAGGTAACCTGTTGCCAAGCCGATGCCTCCGCCTAAGACAATAATGTCGAGGTCTAATGTGGCTTTGAGATTACAACAAAGCGCTGCAATAGCGTTGGCACTTCGAGCAATAATGGCCTCTGCATGCTGACTTTTACTTGCAAGGGAGAACAGGTCAATGTTCGAAATATGCGGGAAGAAATAGTCATCACTGGCCTTTTTAATCGCGGTTCCTGAAGCGATAGCTTCAACACACCCTGTTTGACCACAACCGCATTTGGGACCATCAAGTTCAATAACGGTATGTCCAATGTGGCCTGCTAGACCTGCATTTCCTTGATGCAATTGGCGATTAATGACAACCCCGCCTCCCACGCCCGTTGAGACGGTAATAAACGCCATGTTGTCTATTGTGCTCCCGAGAGCTTTGAATTCATACCATGCAGCTGCTTGGGCATCGTTGAGCATCGCGACTGGCTTATTGGTCAGTGATTCCAGCGCTTGGGCAAGTGGGAAAGGGCTTGGAAAAGCTAAGGTATCTGGGTTGATGGCTGAAATACCGTCTTTGGTGACTAAGCCCGTTGTTGAAACCCCGATTTTGTTTATCTCTGGCAGCCACTTATCGGCGTGCGCGAGAATCACTTGCGCAAACTGCTCTGCATTTTGCGCTTTAGGTGTCGGGAGCTGGGTGCGTTCAATTAGTTGACCATTTCTGACTAAGCCTAAGGCTATCTTGGTGCCGCCAATGTCGATGGCTAGTGTGTGCATTGTTTTTCCCCTACCGCTTGTGTCGCAGCATTAAACCAGTTGGTGACTACTTCTAGGCGAGTAATCGCTGAACCTACAGTAACCGCCACTGCGCCTGCTTGTATCGCTTGAGCTGCTAGCTCGGGTGTGTTGTAGCGACCTTCTGCCATTGTAAAGAATCCCGCTTGGGAAAACTGTTTCACCAATTGCAAATCCGGCTCGCTAGGCTCAATGCCGCCGACGTAGCCCGATAGCGTTGAGCCAATAATTTCAACGCCTTGTGAGTTGGCCCATTCGCCATCTTCAAAACAAGAGCTGTCTGCCATGGCAAAGCACCCCGAGTTTTTGATCGCTTGAGCAATGTGTTCACGGCTTTCTGGACGCTCACGGTCAGTGGCATCGAAAGCAATGATGGTGGCTCCCGCATTCGCAAGGTTATCAACATCACTGGCAAAAGGTGTGATGCGAACAGGACTGTCCTGCAAGTCACGTTTCACAATTCCAATAATTGGTACACTGACCACTGCAGCCACAGCGGCGACATTTTCGACACCTTCAATACGAAGAGCTTTCGCTCCAGCTTGTTCTGCAGCCAGCGCCATCGCGACGATAAATTCTGTTTTTTCTAATGGACTACCAACGACTGGTTGAATAGAAACCACAGTTTGACCTAGCAAGGATGATTTTAACTCATTGATATTTAGATTTTTTGTTCTCACGACGGGCCTCATAAATTAAGCGTTGTATTGCGGAGTGATGAGAAGAAAACGATCCATCACAATTCGTCTAATCAGTCTGCCAATTGATAACGTTGGCGAATTTTTGTCCGCGATCACATTTTGCAAAAAGTTGGTTTGAAAATAATCTTCACGGCAATAATAATCCATAACGAAGATTTTTTTCAAACAAAATAAAAGTTTTTTTTGAAATTGGTGAAACAAGGTAAAAATCGAATAAAAGGGAATAATATGAAAGCCATCAACAAACTTACTATCGCTATGCTGGCTCTTGGTTGTGCCGTTTCCGTTAACGCTGAAACGACCCTAAAAATGGGTATGCAAGCTTCTGTTGGTTCTGTCGAATACACGTCGGCGAAGCTTCTAGCGGACACAATTGAAGAGATGAGTAATGGCGAGTTGAAGCTAGCACTGTACCCAAGTGCTCAGCTAGGTGATGACCGAGCGATGCTTCAGCAACTGAGTATGGGTGATTTGGATATCACTTACGCTGAATTTGGTCGAATGGGTCTTTGGATCCCACGTGCCGAAGCGGTAACACTGCCTTATGTTGCCCGCGATTATGATCACTTACGTCGTATGTTTGATTCGGAATTTGGTCAAGGTGTTCGTGAAGAAATGCTGACTAAGTTTAACTGGCGTGCGCTAGATACTTGGTACAATGGTACGCGTGAAACCACTTCTAACCGCCCTCTAAATAACATTGAAGACTTTAAAGGTCTTAAATTACGTGTGCCAAACGCTAAGCCAAATCTGAACTACGCAAAACTGTCAGGTGCATCTCCAACACCGATGGCTTTCTCTGAAGTTTACCTAGCACTGCAAACTAACGCTGTTGATGGCCAAGAGAACCCGTTACCTACCATCAAAACCATGAAGTTCTACGAAGTTCAAGGCAACTTGGCGATGACTAACCACATCGTTAATGACCAGATGGTGATCATTTCTGAGCCGACGTGGCAAAAGCTTTCAGCGGAAGAAAAAGAGATCGTTAATAAAGCCGTGGCTAAAGCGGGTGCTGCGCACACTGCATCTGTGAAACAGCAAGAAGCAGAACTGATTTCATTCTTTGAAAAACAAGGCGTGAATGTCACTTACCCAGATCTAGCTCCATTCCGTAAAGCAATGCAGCCGTTGTACGCTGAGTTTGAAGAAAAGATCGGCGAGCCTGTAGTTAAGAAACTCGCAGCTATGTAAGGAAATAGACGAGACAGTTTATTTCGATTATTCAGGCTGGCCTCACTTGGCCAGCCATGGAGCTCAAGATGTTTAAGAAGATAATTGAAAATATTGAAGAGATCATAACCGTACCTTTAATGGTGGTGCTTTTGGTTGTTCTGACCTGGCAGATTGGTACCCGTTGGTTACTCAATGATCCTTCTCTTTGGAGTGAAGAACTCGCCCGAGTTCTGTTTATGTATATGTCGTTAATTGGTTGTGCGATTGCGATTAAGCGCAATACACACGTCAACATCACTTTTTTCTCAGATAAATTGCCTGAAAAAGCCCGCTTGGCATTAGTGCTGTCATTAGAAGTTGCGGTGCTGTTTTCTATCATCGCCATCATCTATTTAGGCTATCAACACGTTCAGCGTACTGCGTTCTTCGAGTTGATTACTTTAGGGGTATCAAGCAGTTGGATGAACTATAGCTTGCCTTTAGGCGGACTGTTTATGGTGTTCAGACAGCTTGAGAAAATGTTTGGACTTTCAAAGCAACTGTTTGGTTGCACTAAAGATGCTCAGGCATCTAACTCGCAAATGGCACAGAGGTAGGGAATCCTTATGGCAGGTTCAATTTTTGGCTGGCTAGGGCTACTGTTTGCAGGTATGCCGGTAGGCTTTTCGCTGATTTTCGTTGCATTGGTGTTCTTGCTTGTTACCAATAGCACAGGTATTAACTTTGCTGCTCAACAAATGCTGGGTGGTATCGACAACTTCACATTGTTAGCGGTTCCGTTTTTTGTTTTGACTGGTCACTTGATGAATAGTGCAGGCATCACAGAGCGAATCTTTAACTTTGCTAAATCTATGGTTGGCCATATTACGGGCAGTTTGGGCCACGTAAACATCATGGCGAGCTTACTGTTTTCTGGTATGTCGGGCTCGGCTTTGGCTGATGCGGGTGGTTTAGGACAACTCGAAATTAAGTCGATGCGTGATGCTAAATATGACGATGATTTCGCCGGTGGTTTGACGGCAGCTTCTTGTATTATTGGTCCATTGGTCCCCCCTTCAATTCCTTTGGTCATCTATGGTGTGGTCTCTAATACGTCCATCGGTGCTTTGTTCTTGGCAGGTGCGATCCCTGGACTATTGTGTTGTGCCGCTCTGATGACGATGAGCTACTTTATCTGTAAGAAGCGTGGCTATATGACATTGCCGCGTGCATCACGTAAAGCGCAGTTAAAATCTTTTAAAGAAGCTTTCCTATCTTTGCTGACGCCAGTGATCATTATTGGCGGTATCTTCTCAGGTAAGTTCACGCCAACGGAAGCGGCGGTCGTTTCTTCTCTATACGCTTTGTTCTTAGGTACAGTCGTGTACAAGCAACTTACGCTAAGCGGCTTTGTTGAAATTTTAAGAGAAACGGTTAACACCACGGCTGTGGTTGCGTTAATGGTGATGGGTGTAACGGTATTTGGTTGGATTGTTGCACGTGAACAGCTGCCACAAATGCTTGCTGATTACTTCCTAACCATCAGTGAGAACCCACTCGTTTTACTACTACTTATCAACTTACTGCTACTGTTCTTGGGAACCTTTATTGAATCATTGGCGCTATTGCTGCTGCTGGTTCCTTTCCTAGTACCTGTCGCGGGGGCGGTGGGCATCGACCCAGTTCACTTTGGTGTAATGGCTATCTTGAACCTGATGATCGGTATCTTAACTCCGCCGATGGGTATGGCGTTATACGTCGTATCACGTGTGGGTGATATTCCATTCCACGTGTTAACGCGCGGTGTGATTCCATTGCTTGTGCCGCTATTTATCGTGCTTGCACTCGTTGCCGTTTTCCCTCAATTCACTCTGTTGCTTCCTGAAATCTTCTTGGGCTACGGACAGTAGAAACGAAATTATTAAAGGTATTAAAAATGAATAAGTTAACTGGCCTAATTGCCGCTCCCCACACCCCGTTTGACGCAAACAACAAAGTCAACTTTGCGGCAATCGACCAAATTGCCGAGCTACTGATTGAGCAAGGCGTAAAGGGGGCGTATGTATGTGGCACAACCGGAGAAGGGATTCATTGTTCGGTCGATGAACGTAAAGCGGTAGCCGAGCGCTGGGTGAAAGCGGCAGATGGCAAGCTTGATTTGATCCTGCACACTGGCGCTCTGAGTATTGTTGATACGCTGAACTTAACTGAGCACGCAGAAACCCTCGATATTCTAGCGACGTCAGCCATCGGGCCATGTTTCTTTAAGCCAGGTAGCGTAGATGATCTTGTCGAATATTGCGCGCAGGTTGCGGCTGCCGCACCATCGAAAGGTTTCTACTACTACCACTCTGGGATGTCTGGGGTAAATCTCGATCTAGAACAGTTTTTGATCAAAGGTGAGCAGCGCATTCCAAATCTTTCTGGTGCTAAGTTTAATAACGCTGATCTGTATGAGTACCAACGATGTGTGCGCGTCTCTGGTGGCAAGTTTGATATTCCTTTCGGTGTCGATGAGTTTCTACCTGCAGGTCTTGCAGTAGGCGCCGTTGGGGCGGTTGGCAGTACCTATAACTATGCCGCGCCGCTTTATTTGCAGATCATTGAAGCGTTTAATCAAGGTAAGCATGATGAAGTGGCTGCATCAATGGACAAAGTCATCGCGATTATCCGTGTGTTGGTTGAGTATGGCGGTGTTGCCGCAGGTAAAGTGGCGATGCAATTACACGGCATTGATGCTGGTGACCCTCGCCAACCAATCCGTGCACTAAGCGCAAACCAAAAAGCCGATGTGTTGGCGAAACTGCGCGACGCAAACTTTCTCTAATTTAGCTAAAGAGGGAGGTTTGCCTCCCTCATATTGATGCTTCAAATTCTCAGAGGTTTATATGCAGGGCATTTACCTTCCCTTGATGACACCATTTTCATCTAACGGTTTGCTGCAACTTGATAAAATTCCCGCGATGGTCGAGCACCATATCACGCAAGGTGTACATGGATTTTATATCGGCGGCAGCTCATCGGAATGTTTTCTGATGAGTATTGATGAGCGACAACAGGTGCTCAATGCGGTTTCATCAGTCAATAATGGACGTGTACCTCTGATTGCGCATGTTGGCGCTATTGCATTGCATGAGGCTTTACAGTTAATCGATAGTGCAGTTGCAGCGGGCTATGACGCCATTTCGGCCACGCCACCTTTCTACTACGGTTTTAGCAAGGCAGAAATGATTCAATACTACAAGAGTCTTGCTCAATACTCGCCGATTCCTTTGTTGCTCTACAATATTCCGGGTACGACAGGTGTTAACTTTGATCACAAAGAACTCCTCGAACTGTCAGAGTTAGAGAACGTAATTGGTATCAAACATACCACTACAGATATGTTTTTTATCGAGAGATTACGTCAGGCAATACCGGAAAGTATTATCTTCCACGGTGAAGATACCATGCTCATTAGTGGCCTACAGATGGGAGCGAGTGGCGGGATCGGCAGTACCTATAACTTGATGTCAAAGCAGTACGTTGAACTTTACCAAGCGGTACTTGAAGGTGACTTAGACAAGGCACTCGAAAGGCAAAAGCAGGTTAATCGAGTGACGGAAGTTTTGCTTGATGTTGGTGTTTACCAAGGCATTAAGTATGCGATGGGAGAACTCGGTATCGACTATGGTGAATGTAGAGCGCCATTCCTTGGGCTAGATAGTGAAGCTAAAAGCAAGATTAACAAGATGATTGAAACTTTTAGTTTCAATAACTTTATGTGATTATCAAGCCTATGCTGGTGTTCAAAACAGACTGAGTTTGATACTTTTAGCTCAGCCAAATAAATGTAAAGAGGCCCTAGTGAATTCGCCTAAAAATCTATTAGTTCGATTGCGTTCTAATATTGAGCCGTTGAGTAAAAAACTAAGACTAGTTGCGGACTACGTGCTAGAAAACGCTCATGACGTTCAGTTTCAAACTATTACCGATCTTGCTCGTAATACTCAAACGAGTGAAGCAACGGTGGTGCGTTTATGTCGCGATATGGGCTACAAAGGTTATTCTGATTTCAGAATGGCACTGGCGGTTGATTTAAGTCAGACGGCCTCGCAGAACCAAACTCCAGTTGAAGGTGATATTTGCGATATCTCTGCGCAAAGCGCCGTAGATAGCCTGCAAGATACGGCTAAGCTGATTGACCGTAAATCATTGGCACGTATCTGCGAGCTGGTTCATAACGCTCGTTTCATCGGCTGCGTCGGTGTTGGTGCGTCAAGTATTGTCGGGCGTTACTTAGCTTACCGCTTAGTGCGTATTGGCAAAAAAGCCATCATGTACGAGGACACGCACTTGGCTGCAATGAGTGCAGGCCGCAGTGACAGTGGTGATATGTGGTTTTCTGTGTCGAGCTCAGGTTCGACTAAAGAGGTTATCCACGCAGCGACACAAGCCCATCGACGCGGTGTTCCGGTTGTCTCATTGACTAATATTAGCCACAGCCCGCTATCGGCCATTTCCGATGAACTGCTGGTCGCAGCAAGGCCAGAAGGTCCATTGACCGGTGGTGCGTTTGCTTCAAAAGTCGGCGCGTTATTATTGGTTGATGCTCTGATCAACACCTTATTAGACAGCTACCCAGAATATACTGAATCAGTAATGGAGACGGCGGAAGTGGTTCTGCCATTAATGAAGTAACTCTATTTTATTGATTTAAAAGTGATTATTAAAAGCTCATCAAAATGATGGGCTTTTATTTTATTTGATGGTGAAAATATTTTTTATTGTTAAGTTGATCAAAGAAATATTTTTTCATTGATCAATAATTAGTATGAATTTTGTACAAAGGCGTAATTGGAAATGACTGCGCCAATCCATGACCAAATGAGTGGTAGGGTCACCTAATAAGGAAATAACAATAATGACTATCAAAAACTCAATACTTCATACACCTTTACTTGCTGCTTCTCTGGTGTTGAGTGTTAACGCGCTGGCTGCCAATGAGTGGCCTGATCTTCCTGTAGGCATTAAAAGTGGCGTGAGCGCCCAAGCGGGCAATAAAGTCTTCGTTGGACTCGGTTCGGCGGGACAAGACTTTTACATGCTTGATTTAAATAACCTATCTCAAGGTTGGCAAAAAAGAGCTGACTTTAGTGGCCCTGCTCGTAATGGGGCAACGGCATCTGTGATTGGCAACGAAATTTATGTCTTTGGTGGCTCGGGCAAAGTTAATGCGTCTGATGCTGCGCCAATCTTGTTTGATAGCGTATATCGCTATGACGTTGAGTCAGACTCTTGGGCGCAAACGAATACGACGTCTCCCGTGGGTCTACTGGGCGCTGCGTCCTACTCGCCTGATGGCAAACAAGTGGTCTTTTTCGGTGGATACAACAAAGCTTACTTTGACCAATACCTTCATGACGTACTGACGACGGATAAAAAAGCAGAGCCAGAAGCTTGGCAGAAAATCGTCGATGACTACATGGGAATGAAACCAACAGATTATAAATGGAATCGCCAAGTTTTAAGCTACCAACCTGCTACAGGCAAGTGGAGTGATCTCGGCCAGTCACCTTACCTACCAAATTGTGGTAGTGCGCTAGTCGCTAAGGGTGAACAGGCGCTTTTGATTAGCGGGGAAATAAAGCCGGGTCTAAGAACAGCGGAGGTTAAAACCTATCAATTTGGCCAACAGCAACCGTGGCAAAGCTTACACGCGATGCCTGCACCTAAGTCTTTAGATGTGCAAGAAGGGGTCGCAGGGGCGTTTGCAGGTGAGAGTAATGGTGTGGTGATTGTTGCTGGTGGAGCCAACTTCCATGGCGCTAAATCTGCTTTTGAGAGCGGCAAAATGTTCGCTCATGATGGATTCAGTAAAGCATTCAACCCAGAGATTTATGTGCAAAAAGAAGGCTTGTGGAAACAAGTGAATAACCTGCCAGAGGGCCTTGCTTATGGCGCGTCATTCAATGCGTCGAAAGGAGTATTGATTGCAGGTGGTGAAAAGAGCGATCGCAGTGCAAGCAATAAGGTCTATATGCTGTCGTGGAATGGTTCATCAGTAGACATTAACGATTAAGGGGTTCATACAATGTCGTTACTCATTGAAGATTTTCCACCCTTGCCATTTGGGGTGAAAAACGGGGTAGGAGGTGTTATCGGCAACACACTCTATGCTGGTTTAGGGAGCGCAGGGAAGCGCCTATTTTTCTATGATTTAGATTGCCCTGAACATGGCTGGCAAAGCGCGGCAGAGTTTCGTGGAGTGGCTCGAAATGATGCGGCTTACACAGTGAGTAATGACAGACTGTATGTTTTCTCTGGAGCGGGATGTTTAAGTGCCGAACAGCCGCCTGTGGTGCTTGATGATGGTTATGTCTATGACCCGAAAATCGATAAATGGGACAAACTGACCACCCAAACACCAGTGGGCTTCTTAGGCGCTTCAGTATGCGAGTTAGAGCCGGGTCGGTTGGTGTTTTTCGGTGGTTACTGTAAAGAGACATTTGATACGTTTCTCGCGGCAATTTCACAGGTTGATCCTAAGACTGAACCAGAAAAACATCGCGCTATGCTAACGGAATTTATGTCTCGCCCGATTGAAGCTTACGGGTGGAATCAAGATGTCTGGCAGTTTGAGACCATTCAGCAGAAATGGTCGCTCGTCGCAGGCAATATTTTTCCAGCGAACTGTGGTGCCGGGATCGTGCGTCAGGGTAACTGCATTACGCTTATTGAAGGTGAAGTTAAACCCGGGCTTAGAAGCTTAGAGACCAAGCGATTTAAGTTTCAATCACCACATAGCCTTAGCTCGACAAAATTGCCTTCAATACAGCAAGTCGCTAACAATCATGAAGGCTTAGCAGGTCACTTCTGTGGCACGGTGAATAACCAGATTATTGCAGCCGGTGGGGCGTTTTTCATCGGCAGTCAACGAAATTTCCTGAAAGGGCAGTGGTACAGCCATCAAGGATTGACCAAACACTACAACAATCAAGTATGGCGATTCGATGGCAATAAGTGGCACCAAGCGACCTCAATACCAGAAGGTGTTGCTTATGGCGTGTCGATTTCAACCAGCAATAAAATGTACATATTAGGAGGTGAAGGAAGTAAAGGACAAGCTCTATCAAGTTGTTACGCACTAACTTGGCGATAAGTTACCTCCCCCTATAGATAACGCTTTCGCCACAAAGAATAGTCAAAGACCAAACGATTCTCCTCTGCATCATATTCCAATGGTGTAGAGGCTTTTTACACCCTTTATTTGTCTTTGGCTTGCAGGTCGAACACCAAATAGTAAGAGGACATTCAGTGATGGAACAGTTTAAAAAGAAGGGATTAGTGGCGTGTGGACTATTGACTCTTGGGATGCTAGTAGCCCCGATGAGCGCACATGCCGTTGCACCTAATTTACGAGATGTTGTGGTATTTAAAGGTGGTGAAGGCGGCAGTAGCCACTATCGCATCCCTTCAATCGTGGTTGCTCAAGATGGGTCTTTAGTTGCTTTTGCCGAAGGACGAGCTTCCAATAAAGATCCTGGCAGTGGTTATCCTACGAGCATCAAAAGTCGTCGCTCTACAGACAATGGCGTCACGTGGAGTGATTATACCGTTATCCATGAAGTGGCTAATGAAGCCTATTCGGACCCTCGCCCATTTGTTGATAAGACGACTGGGAGAATGTTTGTTTTCTACACTAAGTGGGATAACAACTGTGCCCAAAACGGAAATTGTGTTCCGTTTGATGACCCTAAACACAAATTGTTTTATCGAACCAGTGATGACAACGGACAGACATGGTCCGCAGCAATTGATGTGTTAGATCAAGTGAAAGATGTCAATTGGATGGCAAATGGGACCAACAGTATTGATGGACGTGCAACTTGGTCTGCGACACCGTCACAAGCCCAGATCGATCAAGCGAATAGTGATGGTTGGAGTTTGAGTTGGAATTCCCGTGTTGCAGATGGTTCTTGTAACGTGCAGTACTACGGTAATGGCAGTAAACGTTTCTTAGCCGACCTTCAGGTCAATGCTGATAAATCAGTAAAAGCCGTGTTGTACTCTGACGGTGCCAATCTTGAGTTTCCAATGGACTTCGATATCTCCGCCTACCACGATTATAAAATTGTCGGTCAAGGTAGCACGGCGAGTTTCTATGTCGATGGAACTCTCGTAGCGACAAATTGGTCTGGTCAAAGCCATTCTAGTAAAACAGTGACCTGGGGGAATGGATGTTCATCGACCAAAGGTGCCTCTGCTTATCACACGATAGATTTTTCCATTGCAGACAATCAGCAGTTCTATTTTGATGCGAGCTTAATGGAGCGAGTCAACGGAACCATTATTAAACACCCTGCTGAACAAGGCTGGACGAAAACCAGTGCACGAAATGGTCGTGGTGATCCGGGGTGGAAGAGCATCAATGCTGGCCCAGGTCAGGGTATTCAGTTAACCAATGGGCGATTGATTTTTCCTGCAATTATATTGGATGCGTTTACTCAGTTGTCGGTCGTGTCTATTTACAGTGATGATCATGGCGTGACTTGGCACGCTGGGAATCAAACACCAACGTATGCGCTTGAGCCAAGTGAAGCAGATATGGTTGAGCTTAATGACGGTAGGCTTTTGATGTCTGCTCGCAATGATGGAGTAACGGGCACTGGTAATTTTAACCGTTATCACTTTGTGAGTTCAGACCGAGGTGTTAACTGGACGATGATTGAAGAAGAGCGTTACTCGACAAATGGTGCGTTGTTCTTCAAGTTAGATCAAGTGGATATTGGTTTACTGCGCTACGGAGATAGTCGCGTCTTAATGTCAGGCCCTCAAGGAAATTCAGCCGTGAGTTCAGACCGAAATGATCTGGCGCTTTGGAGTGCGGTAGATGATGGTGCTGGCAACTATAACTTTACTCAGAGAACTCAGTTTAGAGATGGCTATAGTGCCTATTCCGATCTGATTCAGCTTCAAGACAAAGGGGCTTCAGGAAACGAAGATATTGGTGTGATTTATGAAGCGACATCCAGCACTGAGATTCGTTTTATGGTGATTGATATCGACAGTGTGAACTAAACGAAAAGGGAAGTGACGAATCACTTCCCTTTTACAATTAGGCTCTAAAGGTATTGAGCACGACTTGGTTACGTCCGAGGCCTTTAGCTTGATACAACGCTTTATCTGCTCGGCCAATGGTTGTGTGCTGACTGTCTTGGGCTGAGGTGATCCCAATACTTACCGTGTATCTCACGTCAACTTCTTCATAGCTCAGTTCGGTTTGATCGACCATCTGTCTAAACAACTCGCATTGTTCGTAGGCGTCGTTTTCATCATTAGCATAAAACAACATGCAAAACTCTTCCCCACCATACCTAGCTAAGCTGATTGCACCTGGCTTAGGGAAGCACTTTTTCATTAACTCCGCCGTGTGGAGAATGACGTGGTCACCGCATTGATGTCCGTGGATGTCATTAATGCGTTTAAAGTGATCAATATCGAGTATGGCTAGGTATATCCCTTCTTTATCCAAGTTTGAATCAATTTTTTCACGGATAGTCAGCTTGTTATCTAGGTGAGTCATTACATCTTTACTGCGCAGTTTTTTGTGTAGCAATAGATTAGATAAAGCAACTTCAGAGTAATCTCGTATCATCCTCAAAATGCTGCGATAGGTCGGCAGCGTCGCTTTCATATAGATTACGGCGATTAAGCTTTCTTTATCGAACAGCGGGATAGTGTAGTGTCTTGAGTTCACTTTTAGTTTTTTGGCCAGTGGGTCAGCGTAACGTTTTCCAGTATAGCTTAGAGAGCTTGGTGAAAATCGTTTAGCCAGATCTTTATCTTTAAGAACAACATGACTATTCCCATGGTAGTCGATGGTACTAAAGTAACCATAGTCTGAATCATAGAAGCAAAGTTGAATGCCGTTGTGGTGGCAGAAACGATCTAGGATGGCGCGTAAATGGTGTTTAAACTCAGGGAGATCATCTTTATTGTTTAGGTCGGCAAGTGATTGATTAAGTTGGTATGTGAGATAGTTAAATACCATCGCGAGCAACAATAGGGACGCGATTACAATCGCAGTGAGTGAAAACTGATAAGAGCTTGCCAAAATATCAGAGCGGTCAGTACCTGAAATAAATACCCAATGATATGGGTTGTCAGCGTCAAAGACCGAAACCTTATATTGATCTTTGTAGTAATACTCATGTTTGCCAAATCTTAAACCATTGGTGATCATTTCACTGATCCCAGCAAGGTAACTGACGGATGGAGTACCAATGCGCGCAGGATCAGGATGGAACACCAATCGGCCTGTCGTACTATCGACGACAAAAACATAGCCGTTAGATAGCGTTCTTAGGCCGCGTAAACTCTGCGTTGTGTATTTCAGATCAAACTCTATCCAAATCTCGTTAAGGTTGCTCTGTATATATCGCACTGCAAACACCCATTGGTCGGGTAGCTTTTCGTAAATAGAAGAGACTGTAAACTGGGGAGTCACTTTGCTGAGTGGGCTCCAGATAATACCTGGGCTTCGCTCTGACAGGGTAGAGTTCAGCTGAATTGAGCGGTATTGCCCTGTTTCTCGGTTTACGGTGATGATATCTGTGTAGGCCGGAGAGTGTTTTAGAATACGTTTAGCGGTTGAATCGAAGTCACTAAGAGAGAAGGAATCATCAAGCAAATGAAGTTTACTGGTTGCAGCTTCTACCTGAGAAGAAATCAAATGAGAAGCCGTTTTAAGATTGGAAAAGGATTGCTGATAGGCACTTTTCTCTGACTGATTGAGCTGATGATACGCCGCGTAAATCATCCCTATAACAAGAAGAATGATGTACGGTCTGAGCGTTCTAATAAGTAGTTTTGGTAACGCCATTTATGCCAACTGATTGATACGGGGATATATAGTAATTATGTCCGGTATACTAAATGGATTTTACAAGCACATCAATGCATATTAATCCAGTCTATAGCTGTTAAATGTTATAGAAGTGAGCGACATGTCACCATGCCGCTAAAAAATATTTACTATTTTGCGTGAAAGATCGCAATAGATGCAGGGGCTACAAGGACTTGCTTGTGATCAATCGATTGATGGAGCTCATGGGAGTCTGTGTTACAAATCATGGTCCAGTCTGATTGCTTATTCTTTGGTAAGGTAAATCGAGCGGGCGCATTCGTTTGGTTTATGCAGTAAAACAGCTCTTCTCCTTCTTCACCAATACCTAGGTGCAGAGCCACTGAACTTAGTCTATTCCAATCGTCATGCTCCATATAAGAGCCATCAAGTCTACGCCAATAGATTCGGTTGTCGTTTCGTTTCTCACCGCTGAACGCGCGAATGAATGGCACCATGTAAGTCTGCCTTGCGGCAATCATGTCTGCGAGCCAAACTCTGAAGCAATCTTTTCGCTTATCCATGTGCCAGTCCAACCAACTGAGTTCGTTGTCTTGGCAGTAAGCATTGTTGTTACCACGTTGAGTATGAGATAAGACATCTGCAGTCAGAATATGAGGAATACCGAACGCGAAGAGTAAACTTGCCATAAAGTTACGTTTCTGTTTTTCGCGTTTTTCAATGATGGAAGGATTTTCACTACTCCCTTCAAAGCCATAGTTATCGGAACGGTTATCTCCGTGCCCATCTCGATTGTGCTCTCCGTTAGCTTCGTTATGTTTGTGCTTATAGGAGACGAGGTCTTGCATACAAAACCCATCGTGATAAGTAATGTAGTTGACGGTTAACTTATAAGGCCAATTTGCAGCACTGTAGAGATCGCGAGATCCCATGAGTCGGGTTGCAAACTCTTTTAAAAATCCGTGATCCCCTCGCCAAAAGCTGCGTGTAATATCTCGCAGCCTATCGTTACATTCGTTCCAACCAAAAGGAAAGTTGCCGACTTGATAACCGTTAGGGCCAATATCCCATGGTTCAGCGATCAATTTTACCTGCTGTAATACAGGGTCTTGAGCAACGGCTTTAAAGAACCCTGCTTCTTGGCTGAAATGATCACCGTGACGGCCTAATGTGGCGGCGAGATCGAAGCGGAATCCATCAATTTGATATTCGTTAACCCAATAGCGCAGAGTATCCATAACCAAGTTAAGGCTCGGCTGATATGAGAGGTCGACTGTATTTCCACACCCAGTGTAGTTTGCGTAATGCTCACCGTGTTTTAGGTAATAGCGTTTATCTAACCCTTTTAAGTTAAAAAGTGGGCCGTCTGATCCACCTTCCGCTGTGTGGTTGTAAACGACGTCTAGAATGACCTCAATACCATTTCGGTGCAGTTCTCTAATCGCTGTTTTGAGCTCGAAAACGGCATCTTTTTCTGCATATCTTGGATCTGGCACCATAAACAAATATGGGTTGTAGCCCCAATAATTAACCTTCTCCATCTTCAAAAGATGAGGCTCGTGCATGCAAGCCGCAACAGGCAAGAGTTGTAAAGTATTAATGTTTTGTTGCTTATAAAACTCAAGCATCGCATCACTGACAAGTCCAAGGTAGCGGCCTTGGTTTTCAAATGGGACGTCAGGATGTAGTTTTGATAGCCCTTTAACATGGGTTTCAAACAGCACCATCTCTTCTCTCGGGCGTTGAGGGCGTGTTACCCCTTGCCAGTCAAAGCTATCATCGACAACGACACAGCGTGCAAGGTCAAAGCTTTTTTCTGAATTAAAAGGCAAAGAATAATGAAGAGGTTTAGCGATCGCTTTAGCGTAAGGGTCTGAGATTAAATGAGGCTTACCTTTGGACTCTATAATATATGCGTATTGAGCCCCAGCTTGAATATCTGGAACAAACGTAAATTTTATTCCTGCGTATTCTCCTTCAAGTGGGTAAGTAGAAAACTCACCAGTTTTGTCGAAAATAGCTAATTGAATTTTTTTTGCATCAGGCGCATAGATCGAAAAATTACACCCTTGCTGATTGGGTGTGGCACCTAATGGGTATGGAAGAGCGCACTGCATGGTCATTACTTACAAATATTGTGTTCTATATAGCGAAACTTAAGTAAATAGTGTTGTTAGAGTTTGGTCAAGCGCCTTAGATAAAAATTGTAAATGTAATTTTATTTCAAATTTATTGCACAATTAATTCAATTAGTGAGCGAGTTGGCATTTTGTTCTAAGAAATGTTTCTGATCTGTTTTATCCTCCTCCTAGAATGTGTGATTTAGCGCACCAATATATCATTTGGTTATTTTTCTCCTCCTTTCTCATCCCCCCAAAATTAATTTTTCTTGGATGAAGTCGTACTTCTACTCCCCTTGTAATCTAGCCGCAGTTGAAACAAATGAGGACAAGGTTTCATTTGAAGCTAAGTCCTATCTTACCTCTCTTTTTAATAGCCACCTGTTCTGCCTTTCAGGATGTATCGATAAGAGAGCGAAAAGAATAATAAACCCTAAATGGAGTTAAAAATGAAAAAAGTAAGCGTGTTAGCTGCTGCAGTGGCAACTGCCTTGACATCGGGATATGTATTGGCTGAAACAGATGTTGCATTAGATGTAACAGCTGGCGAATCGACAATGGAAGTTGAAGTAGCAAACCCAACAGAAGTAATTGCTGACGGTTGGGAAGTTCATGGTTACATGTCTGCAAACTTCCGCATGAAAGATGGTGAAACTATCGACTCGGAATTCGGTAAACCTGATTACCATAGCGCAGGCACTTCTGGTCAAAGCACTAACCAAGTTGAGTTTACTATTAAGAAACATACAGAGCACAACAATGGTGTTTGGTCTGACTTTGTAGTTCGCTCTGAATTTGGTAACGGCAACTCATTTGCTTATTCTTCAGAGGGTAGCCAAAAATCAAACGATAAAGCACAGTTTGAAATCAAAGAAGCGTATGTAGAGCTGGGCGGAATTTCATTCCTTGGTGAAGACACTTCTATCTGGAGTGGTCACAGATACTTTAACCGTTCAGCAGGTCTGCTTTCTGGCGAATTTTGGAACCAGTCATCGGGTCTAGGTGCAGGTTTCCAAACGAAGCTTGGCGGTAACACAGCTGGTTTCGCAGTGATTGCAGCAGACACGAATGATGACATCAATAATGGTGTTAATAGTGATCGTGAAACGAACGTTGCGTACAACGCCTACTACCACGGTGTTCAAGCTCTTGGTGGTAGCTTTAACTTAGACGTTAAGTACATCACTCGTGCGAACAAAACGGATCCAGCAGCAGACAATGGTGTTGGCGCAGCAATTACGTATAACCGCGACTACTACGGCTTTGATGGTTGGAGCCAAACAGGTATTGCTTACGGTTACGGCGCAGCAGCAAACCGCGGTGTGAATTTCGGTGCGTGGAGCGGTGACAACGGCTTTAGCGATGATTCAAACAGCATCTTCCTAACATCTTACGGTGTTGCGAATGTGTCTGACTCTTGGCAGCTAGGTACAGAAGTAACAGCCTTCATCACTAACGAAATGTTCGGTCAAGAAGATTTGACTCGTATCCTTGTTGCAGCACGTCCTTCTTACAAGATCAACGACAACCTACGTTTTGAAATGACAGGTAGTATCTCTAAAGAGAAGATTGCTGATGGTGCAGCATGGGGTCGTCAAGACGACAACACATACTACATGCTAGAAGCAGCACTTCCTGTAACTGTTAACGCAGACTACTTCGGTCGTCCACAGATTAAGCCTTACGTAACTTACTACAACACTGAAGAAGAAAGTGCTGGTGGTATTGGCTTAGGCGGCACTGATGGTAAAGAAGTTATTGTCGGTATCCACACAGAAATCTGGTTCTAAGCCAGATAAACTGCAAGGCAGCCAATTGGCTGCCTTTTGTCATTTTAATAAAACAACCTTTAGTGAGAGATAATGATGAACAATAAACACTCTTTTTTAGCCGTTGTGCTAGGTGCTTTGCTAGCGGGTTGTGCTTCGAATACCCCGATTGATAAACAAGTGGCTGCGCCAACCAATGCTGAAGTTTGCTGCAGTGACTACTCTAAGTTTCCATTCGCTCAACTGGGCGATAAAGAATCGCTTTCATTCGAGATTGATCCTTCTTCCCCAGTAGGACGATTTGCTGAAGGCAACAGTTATTTTGAAGCGTTCCGTTTTAGTGAACGCTCTGGACAAGTTCAGGTGACGGTATCGAGTTTGATGATTGATGACTCGGTCTTTTCACCTCAAGTCCAACTTCTAGACCGCAGTTTCAACGTTGTGAAAACGTTGACTTTAGATGATTTCCAAGTGTTAGCGTCAAATGCATTTACCCGCACTCGCTATGTCGCTAAATTCCGAGCTAACGCTGAGAAAACGCCTTATTTTGTTATCTATACGCCAGCCGACACCTTGGGTAAAAGCGTCAAAATTGACCACCCAGCAAAGGTTCGTGCGCAAGAATTTGGTGAAGTCATGCCGATGGTGACTGACCCTGTCTACACCTACCAATTGGGAGGGGACATTGAGCTAGAGGTGGAAACACTGAAGCTGCGTCCATTCCGCGCAGCCGCGGAGAGCGGCGCTGTTGTGACCACGGAAAAGACAGTTACAAAACCGGTGATTCAAGCGCAGCCAGATACGCAAAGTTACTACTATAGCGCGATTGAAACTGCTGTAGCTAAGGGTGACATCCCGAAAGCATTAAGCCTACTTGATGAAGCGAAAGCGTTGAACATTACAGGCGCGCAAGAAGTGTTCGTTAAGGCAGTCAACGCGAAATAAACTGTTTTTTACTCTGGTAATGAAAAAGAGCTCCTACTTAGGAGCTCTTTGTTTATGGACTACTTACAAATTAGACGGTGTCCTTATCAATTTGTAGTTGTTGCTTTTGGCGTTTACCAAGCAGATAGTCATGCTCTTCTAGAGCAGGGTACGATTTAGTCCATTCAGGAGTTGCGAAAGTAAGGTTTGTCAAAGCAGGGTAAATCCGTGCGGGTGAACGCGTCTCTGTTATATGAGATGGCGAAACACGGCAATGACCCGTTGCAAACTCGATTACGATCTCAATTGGCTGCGTTAAATCACTTTTAACAGAAATGACTTTATCTTCGTGGGTGAGCTCTATTTTTAGCTGGATATACGCTGACGCCAACTTGGGGGTAATTACGTACTTTGCTGATTCTGAATCACGCTTGAACTCTAATCTTAAGGCATTTTCCCTAGCGAATGGCAATTGGGCGACAAAGTCGGTCCACTGAGGCGGGATCTTAGGAGTGAGGGAAATCTGGTTATTGATCAGCTCAGGTTTAAAGCCCAGGTAGTCTTGTTGCGCGTTACGTGCAAACTCTGACACCGACCAAGCTTGAGCGTAAGTGCCTGTTTGGACCAAACGTTCCATATCATTTTGGAATGCGTCGAGGTTTTCACTCATTGTGCCACGGTGACCTTGGTAGAGTATCTGACAAGCCAAGTTTTTAGACAATTGATACGCGAACTCTTGTTGATCAAACTGCGTGAGCGCAGAGACGGTAAAGCCTGCATTCCAGCCCCAAATAGTACCATTGTGATAAGCCGCGTCTTTGTGGTACTCGGTACGATTGTCATGGTAAGGGTGAAACTCGGGGTGATTCTGGTCGAGAGAACAAATACCCCAAGGGAAGAGTAAGTTATCGACACAGTTTTTCACTATGTATTGGCCAACCCTTGGTTCAATTAAGTCGTGGCTTTGTGGAATCGTTAACGTCATTAATTGATTTGGGCGGAGACTATAGTCGGCGCGCTCATTGGCTTCTAATCGATCTGCTAGCAGTAAATGTGGTTCATCCCAGAATTTAAGTATAAAGCTACGTTTAGCTTGTAATGCTAACTGAGAGACATGATTTTCAAACGCTTTATCACCATTAAGCATTGCCAGTTGCTGTGCGACATTGAGGCTCTCGTACCATAATGCCTGAATATCATTTGCTTTTGGTCCACGAGGTGACCAAGGCAACTGGCCATTGATTTTAGCGTCCATCCAAGTATCAGGGTGTCTATGACAAATTAGTCCATCGTCATCAAGGTAATTTGCTTCAATACCTTCGATAAAGCGTTGTACTACAGGGTAGATGCTGCTTGCAAAGGCTAAGTCTCCACTGTAATTGATATACTCAAGGATCTCTCTAACCATCCATGGTGTGCCGTCCGTGGTGTTATAGATGATATTGGTCTTACTGGTAACTCGGTTCGGGATTCGTCCATAGTTGACGGATTGTTTATCTTGCATTTGCATGGTAGAAAAGTTGTCGATGATCGACTTAGCTTCGCTAAATTCGCCATTAATCAAACTTGTACCTGAAAGTGCGATAAACGTATCTCTACCCCAGCAATCTTTAAACCAAGGCAGCCCTGCCCATATCCCTGTGCCAAACTCGTGGCTAACAAATACTCGGCTAGACAGACGTGCCCACATCAATGCGCGGTTGTACTCGAGGTCATTAGTCCATAGATAATTGCGGGTTAGAAATTCGTAGGTTTTAATTTTGTGTAGCTGTAGCGCGTTATCGACTGCGGCTTGGCGGGCTAGTTCCAATGCATTCTCTTTATCGTGTTCAAAGCAAATGTAAGCGGTCAATTCTTGGCTCGGTTGGCAGCTAGTCACCATCAGATGACAATTCTCTGGTGAAAGAAAAAGTGTATCTTCGAGTTCAGGATATTGGTCGAAGGTCACCTCTTCTAATAAGACTGGCTGATTGGCGCTGATGGCGATATAACTCGGGCAACCCTCCGGGCAATGTGTTGGTTCCACGCAGAGCAGTAGAACGTCATTATGGTACTCGACGGTAACGTCGTTAGTGCCAAGGTTGAGTTCTGGTAACAAGCCTAGGTAACGGCCCTTATCTGACGTGACGGACAGTGAAACAATGCGCTTTTGGTTGTGCACGCAAAGTAGGTCGGTTGAGTCGTCAAATAGGTGCTCAATACCATAGGGCATTAATCGAGCGCAATTGGCTTCGCTCTTGTCATTGAGCTTTCCATCGACCCATGAGCTAAATCCGCCTAAGTACCACCCTTGATGGTGACGATAACGGCCAGAACCAACGAAGCAGTGGGTTTGGCCTTCGTAGTACCCATCGACGTTATCACCAAATACGAATGGGAAACTGTTTGAGCTTTCAATGGCTAGAGTTTGGAACAAAATCTCCGGCTCTAACGCCCAGTCAACAGCATTTATTGGTGAGGTTTCTGAAAGGTTGCCGTTTAGCTGGCTGCGAATAAAGTTTCTTGAAGGTTTGGGCTTAGTAGTATTAACGCCAGATTCAATGGTTAGGCGTGGAGTGGCCCCAGAAATATCAAGCAACAAGGTAAAACGTCCCGTTTTGTTCGGGGTAAAGGTTAAATCGTTACCAATACCTTGAGTGGTGAGAAGTACGGTCTGTTCGTTTAATGGGAGCTCGGTCGTTTCCGTTTTATGACCTGAAAATGTCCACTGTTCAGTGCCATCCATGTCGGTAATTTTGAACTGATGTTGATCAGCAGAAAAAACAACGTTTGCAGAGTAAAGCGTGGATGATTGTTTGCAAAAAGGCGTATCTAACCCCCAACCATTAAACGTTCCTTTTAGGTATAGGGCGGGTACATTTTTCATATATTGGGTCTCTCGATTTTTGAGCGGGCAATAGATAAATAGCGAGCTTAACGGTTCGAATAAGTGTGGTACTAATGCCGTGAGAAAAGGTTAATTTTTGTGATTGTTACTAAAGGTAATTTTAGTCTTGGTGAGGAGAGGATGAAAATTGATTAGATCTTTATTGGTATAGTAAAAAGCTATACCACAATGATTTTATTGTTAGGTGAGTATGACCAGTTGAGAGTCGAATTAAGAGGCTGTTTTTGGGTGGTATCTGTTGCTATCTTCTAGAACACGAAAAGAAAAGGGAGGCGATATGCCTCCCTTGAATTAGGTTAAAACAAATTTAGATTTGCGATTACTTTTTCACGATACTTACCGCTTTTGTCAAAATATCAAAAGTGACCTGGTAGGTAGCCGTTTCAGTTGGTGTAAAGGTGATGTTACCGTCACCCGCGATAGGTAGTGAACCCTCGGCTACTACTATGTCTGCCGAGCCGTGCTCGCATTGCCCCCAGTCTCCACAGGTGAACTTAAATTCTGCTGTTTGGCCCGCGGTTAGCTCAGCTGTGTCAAATGAGAAAGTATGATTATCTCCAGCTTTCATTTTTTGAGCGTCATCATGGCCCCAATTGCCTGAAATCGAACCAGGGATATACCACTCTTTTCCAACGTAACTTTCGACAAACTCAGCATCTAACACAACAGGTTTATCCGAGTTAGAAGCATCAAGCGTTAACTCATACATGCCTAGTTCAGTAAACTCTAGCACACAGTTGTCGCTGCCTGAGTCACCACAGCCCCATGTCGTATCCCAGTTCCCAGCAGTGAATTTGTACTCTGTTGCTTTTGATAAACCGATTTTGGCCTTGTATAACCCCTCATTCGCATAGCTCGCTTTTGTTGTATGGCTCCAGCCATTGAACTCTCCAGCAACGTGTACCGATTTAAATGGTGGCAAGTCTGATGCTTTTTCACTGACAGGTAGACCCAGGCCACGAGCTTCACCGCGAGGTTGATTAAACACAGCGACTGACCAAGCAGGTACATTAAACTGACCTTCGGAGAATGTTGCCCCGTTGGCAATGCCATTTGTACCATGCCCTAGCTCGAAGCCAGTTAGGTCAATCTCTTTACCTTCGTGATCGAAGAACCCATTAATAGTTTGAGCATTTGGGTTAGCGTTGATAATCACCACAACTGAGTCAAGGTTTTCATCCAAATCAGTTGCTTGCGTTGAACCGTTATCAATCGTCATTACGATCAAGCCAGGCGTTTGGTGTTTGCCCGTATTACGGAAGTCGACACGGTCAATGATTGCTTGAGCACTCGGAAGTGTCATTAGAGGAGTCGACTTTCTAAGTTTGAGCATCTCTTTGTAGTTTTCAAACATAGCGTCGATATCTGATGGTGTCGCCTTAGAGTTGACATCAAGTACCGCTCGAGTGATCTGATCGTAGTTGCTCAGATCTTTATCTTTTGTCGGTAAGCCTTTATTCCAGTTGTGCTCTTGACGAGTAAAGTCTACAACGTTGTACCAATCACCATAATCGTACGAGTCGCGCTGCATTGATTTAGAACGCAACAACTCGCCACCCATATGATTAAACGGCATCGCTTGACCGAGCAATACGGTTGCGATACCGACTGTTTGCATCTTCATGCGGTCTGATGATGTTGTATTTTCAGGCACTTTGTACATGTTGATGTCCCAAAACGTTTGATTGTCATGTTTAGACACGTAGTTTTGGATTTCCCACGGTTGCTCTGCGTAGCCCGCAGCTTGACCGTTATAGTCAACATCTTGGCCAAGTAGGGTGGTGCCCTTGTGGTCGATCAGTTTAAAGTGTTTAAGGTTACCTGCCATACCAAGGCGTGTCAGATCTGCTTGCTCCAAAGCGCGGTTTAATTCGGCATCAGTTACCGAGCCGTCAGACTCTTGATTCATTTCATTTGGTAACACACCCGCACCAGTGGCAAAACCTTTTGTTTTACGCAGCGCATCACCACTGTCAAATGGGCTACCGCCCCGCACGGCATCACGCAGGCGATCTGAGAATGAGCCGATGCCCGTACCGCCGAGGTTAGGTTGCGTTGCTTGAATAAAACGTTTGTTGTTTTGGACTTCACCAAAGTTCCAACCTTCACCGTAGAAGTATACTTCTGGATTTGCTTCGCGGGCTGCATTTAGCGTCGTTTGGATTTGCGCTAATGGGTGATGCCCCATTAGATCCCAACGGAAGGCGTCAATCTTGTAGGCTTCAACCCAAGTTTTAACTGAATCGTCGATAAGCTTTGCGAACATCGCGTGCTCTGGTGCGGTATTTTCACAGCAGGTGGATGTTTCGACGTTCCCCGTGTCTGGAACCAAACGGTGATAGTATAGAGGCACTACTTTATCGAGGACTGACTTATCATTCAGGCCTGAGGCATTGGTGTGATTGTAGACCACATCAACCACAACGTTCATGCCGATGTCTTGTTTAACAGATTGTACCATCTGGCGGAACTCAAGAATTCGTTGGCTGCCTTCTGCATCTGTCGCGTATGAGCCTTCAGGAACTGTGTAGTGGAATGGGTCATAGCCCCAGTTGTAGCTGTCAACTGAACGAACATAGTCGTTGAGGTCTTGAACTCGCGGTGTCTCTTTGCTGTCATCAGGTAATATCGTTTCAAATACCTCTGCGATAGTTTGATCGCCACCACAATAACCATTGAACTCCGGATCAGATTTGACGGCAGGGTTTAGCTCACAAAGCTTGCTAAATGGCTGGTCAATATTGGCGACTTTTTCTGGATCTTCATTGATCGTAGCAATATCAAACACTGGCATTAAATGCAGGTGTGTCATGCCCGCTTCACTAAGCTCTTTGAGATGATCAACAGGAGCTGTGCCATTTTCTGTAAACGCCAGGTACTTGCCTCGATTTTCAGCCAGGGTACTCGCGTCTAGAGCTGAAAAGTCGCGTACGTGAGATTCATAGATGACCATATCAGATAGGCTACCGTCACTTTCCAGTTGGGAATGTGGCGCTGATAGAGCATCCCAGCCTGCTGGTTTTAGCTCATCTGAATCCAAATCAATGGCTTGGCTATAAATAGAGTTCATAGACAAACTGACCGAGTAAGGATCCGTCACCTCATATTCAGCGGCTTCTTGGCTTCGTGGCTGGAAGACTTTCATCGCGTAGCGGTAGTACTTTCCGTCGACGGTGTCTTTTTCTAGCTCTACGCTCCAGCTTCCAGATTCTTTGTCTTCAATAAGATCATGAGTGTCAGAGACGGTTTTGTCTGCGTTGTACACCACCAGTTTGACATCTTGTGCGGTAGGAGCCCAAAGGCGGAATGTCACTCCGTTATCACCATAGATTGGACCATACTCTAGCTCAGTGGCCTCTTCGGCAAAAACAGCATCGAGTGCACCAGCATATTGGACGGCGGTTGAAGCACGGAGCTCTCCGTAGTTTTCACCTTGTACGCTATTGGACGCTAAGGCAATAAGGCTGGATTTCAGCAGGTCATTCAGAGCGATGCTTGGTAGTTCAAACGCTGGGTAATTAGCTAGATGAGGGAACTTAGCTTTTTGTTTTTCACTTAGCTTCGTCTCTTTAAGCTTAATGGACGAACCACTCACGACGCCATTATCATCGACTTGGTAATGGCCGTCGGCTGAGAACATAAGTTGAACTAGATCGGCGTTGGTGGCTGCGTTCCAAACCAAGGTTTCGTCATCAAGCAAAATTGCTCCAACCGTATCAATGGAGAACTCACTTGAAGGACCGTCCAATGTATATGCTTCATTTCGGCTTGTATATGAGCGAGTTTTACCTGGCATGTAAGTAACGGAAGGGTTATTAGCTTTACCTGAAATATCGACCTTTAAATCCGCGTTAATGGCTTTATCTTTGTTACCATTTCGAATAATTACGTTGAAACATTGCGTCGCATCGTCTGTTACGGGGATGTACCAAACCGGGCCAAACTCGTCGGCATCGTCAGGGGTGATGGATACGTCATCCCAGCCATCGTTGAAGCCACTCGGGTCTCCTGCGTTACAATCAGCATTATTCCATAAGTGCAGGTTAAATTTTCCGTAACCTTCTTTATCTGTACCTTCCTCTTTGTAATCACCGAGTGGATCGTAGAACTGAATGGCAAACTTGCCGTCTTGAGGTTGAGCAAGTTCAGTGGGCGCCGGTACTTCTTTAAGCTTAACGTCTGTGCCAGATTGGTCGAAGCCAATACTGGTTAAGTAAGTTTCAGTACGTGAACCTTCAATCACTTGCCCGCTAGAGGTGACACCCAAGTTTTGGTTATTTGCATCCAAGGTAATAGAAACAACGGTATTATCTCCTTGAGAGATAGAACACTTTCCTAGTGTACTGGTCTTAGGTAGCACCCAGTATGGGCCGAACTTATCCGAACCATTAGCCGCGTATAACTCCTCGCCACAAGCTAACTTCCAGTCGCTGCTAGCCGACAGGGTACGTGTCGCGTGTTCTGTTGAACTATCAATATAGCTAATCAATAACTCATCGTCAGCGACATTGGGCTCTGTTGGCATGTCGGTAGGTGATACCACAATTTTATCGTCACGATTGTCGGTGACCGGAGCTGTAGTGCTACTGCTATTATCATTGCACGCGATAAGCATGCTTGCGGATAATAAAGGTATGACCGCTTTCGCTAACGGAGACAGTTTAAAGGTGTTCATTATTTTTGTTTCCATACGTAGGTTATTGGACGATGAAAATCATAAAGTTAGGCTGGGTCAGCACGTTGTGAGTTGAATAAGTAAAGTTAATTTCGTTGAAGAAATAATCGATGCTTTATATGGACATCACGTTGTGTAGGGGAAGCAACTCAATGTAGCGAGTGATGGATCACATCCGTATGGGATATGGAGTAGTGACAAAGGCTGAGACGAATCAATTTATGGCGGAGTTAGGGAGGAGCTCTCAGCCTAAAGTGTGTGATGTAGGTAAGGGTACAAATCAACGGATAATTTTTGCAAAAAATAATGTAGCGGACCGTCTTCGAACAGTGGCGCGTTCATTACAAAGTGATGGAAGGGTAAATAATGAGCAATAGATCCGGTTTTGGATCCATGAGCCGTTCCATTGTCGTTGTATTAGATTAAAATCATGCGCTTATGTGTCACGTTCAGGGAAGAGACTATGTATTCGGTTAAGCTGGGAGAGGAATCGATTTCTCCATCAAAGGTACTTTGTATTGGGCGCAACTACCTAGAGCATATTCATGAGTTGGATAACGCCATCCCTGACGAAATGGTGGTGTTTAACAAGCCTTCTACCGCGGTGACAACGGTTTTGAACGCATTTCATCAAGAGCGTCTGCACTATGAAGCCGAAATCTGTTTTCTGATTAAGGATGGCAAATATCAAGCGGTCGGCTTAGGGCTGGATCTCACCAAGCGCGCTTTACAAAGTCAGTTAAAGAGCAAGGGGCTGCCATGGGAGCGCGCCAAAGCGTTTAACGGCTCTGCGGTTTTTAGCCGCTTCATACCTGTCGCTGGATTAGATATTGAATCACTAGAGATTGAACTGTTTATCAATTGCGTGCGAGTGCAAAAGGGTGATGTCTCTCAGATGATTTACTCACCGCGAGTCATCTTAAATGAGCTTAAATCCTATACCACCCTGTGTGATGGGGATATCGTCATGACGGGCACGCCGAAAGGGGTGGGAGAGGTTCACAGTGGTGATGTATTTCTTGCTCGCTTGAAGTCCAATGACACAATTCTAATTGAGATTGAGTGGGTGGCTCAGTAAAGACTTTACACTCACCTAAGGTAAAGGTTTAACCTCTGATTGTTTCTACAATCAGAGGTTTTTTATGAGTTGTTGCAATCAACCGCCTAAAGGTGGCACTTCGAAACTTGGTCTGCTGGTTAAGGTGACGTTAATAATGGCTCTCTCGCTATTTGTTATCGCAGCATTATTTGGCTAAAGCAGCTTAAGCATCAAGAAAAGCACCATACTGACAATTGTTGTAAGCAACACGTTACCTGTTTTCCAGGCAATCGCCGCTGCAACAACCGCACCGATCAAGTAAGGGTTGTCTACGGCAATCCAAAGCTCTTGCTCTGGCATAAACACAATGGGAGCCCAAATTGCAGTGAGTACAGCAGGGCTAGAGTAGCTGAGAAGTCTTTGAGCTTGCGGGTTTAGCTTGAGAGGCAGTTTAGGCTCGACAAACAAATAACGACTGGTAAAGACGAGCAGAGTCATCGCTAAAATAGACAGCATCACCATTTTCTACCTCCTTTAAGTGTTTCAGAAAAATAGCCCGCTAACATGCCGCCGATACTTGCAATCATTAGTCCCGACTCAATGTTTAGATAGCTACAAAGTACGGAAAGGGTTAAAGATACAACCACGGCAATGAACACGGGAGAGCTTTTAATATTAGGAATGACAATCGCAATAAAGGTCGCCGCTACCGCGAATTCCAACCCTAGCTCGTTCATGGATGGTATGTAACTGCCTGCGACAATTCCGATCAATGTGGCTAAGTTCCAGCAAAGATAGAAACTCAATCCGGCACCCAAAGCGTACCAGCGGTTAAACTGTTTGTCGGATTGTTGTCCGCAAATAGCAAATAGCTCGTCAGTCAATAAAAAGCCCAATGCCAATCGCCATTTTAATGGTAATGGACTGATCTTCGAGCGCATTGATACGCTGTAAAGTAGGTGCCTTGATGTGATAAAGAAGGTCGCTAAAAGCATGGTCGCGAGAGAAGCGCCCGCTTTTAACATTCCTGTTGCAACCAGCTGTGCTGAGCCGGCGAATAAGATTGCGGATAGTGCTTGGCTTTCCCAAAAGTTCAACCCAGCTTCGATGGCGAAAGAGCCTGCTAATAAACCCCATGGGATCACCGCAACACTTAGCGGCACCATAGCGAGTGTACCTTGGAGAAAGAGTTTACCCTTGGTCGGGTGTTCTACTGAAGTCAAACTGATGCTACTCATATTTCTTTGTGGTCCGTAGACCATGCCTTATGGAATCGAGCGTTTATTACGTCATAGGTTGAAGTGATAAACTTGTACAAAATTGCTCGTTATATACCTTTTACAAATTGTTTTGGCGTGACACCTAAAGCTCGTTTGAAGTGACGATGTAAATGGCTTTGATCGTGAAAGCCACACTCCTGCGCAACTTCGGAGATTTTTACACCTTGTCGCAACAAATGCTTCGCGACTCTTAGCCGTGCTTGAATTTGATAAGCGTGTGGCGGTAGGCCAAATTCCTGTTGAAAGCTTCTTGCTAGGTAGTACGGGCTAAGCCCGGCTAGTTGGGAGAGATCTTCTAGGCTTACGTCTGCTTGAGGAAAATCATCCAAGAACTCTTTGACCAGTAGCAACTGTCTCTGATTTTTGGTCTTTGGCTCCCAACTTGCGCGAGTTTTACTGTGTTTACTCGCCAGTTTCACTAAGGTGCCATATACCAAGGTTTCTCTGAGCAGGCGATTGTCTGACTGTGCTAACGTAGCAAACACAAGCCTTAATTGTTGGGCAAGCTCGGGATCGTAAACGACGGGCTCAGGAAAGTAGGGAATAGATGATGCTGGGTTAAGCCCTTCAGTCATTTGTGCAAACTGCTTTGGAAGTGGATACATCGCTTTGTATTCCCAGCCGCCTTCTGTAGCGGTTTGACCGTTGTGAACTTCGTCAGCATTGACCAGAATGATACTGTCTTGAGGCGCAATATGGTTGCCACCAGTGCGGTAAAAGCGCTGAGCGCCTTTCTCTATTACCCCAATGGTGTAACCTTCATGACTGTGGCGAGAAAAGTTTTGATTCGTATACTTAGCGTCGAGCAGTTCAAGCCCACCAAGCTCATTGGCTAGGTGAAATCGCGCTGACTCTTTTCCTTTTTGCTGCGACATTTATCATCCCTATTTACACCTCAGTTGCTATTCTAGCCTATCGACAAACTGAGTTTTTGTACAAAATTGCTTTTTCGATAGATATTTAACGGTGATGCTGAGGACGACCCCAATGAATAGCCACTCAAAAGTGAACTGAGCCATACTAAGAAAACGGACAATGTATGGTTCCATTGTTGATATGCCCATGTAGAGCAGAAGCTGTGGGCCACTTTTAGTAAGAACAAGTAATGCGGTTGTTGTTTTTAGAAACAGTGAGAGAAGGCTGCCAGCTTTCATTGAGGCGATTATGTAGCATATAAAGAATGAGGCGATCATTGGCTCGATGAAAGTGAAAGATGCTATGACATCGACTATGACAGGGTATGGCATTGATAATATACCCTGCTCAGAAGGTGGAGTCAGAAACGGGAGAATATAATCAGGTATTTTACCAAATAGGGGTTCTAAAATGGAAATCGTTAGCATAGCCAGGAAGACCACTGCTATTTTTTTGATGTAAGTGAGCTCCATCCTGTGTGTGAACAGCCTTTGTATCGTGACGCCTCCTATCGCTATGCTAAAACATGTTAGTAATTGTGGTAAGTAACTATGTACCCAGAGGAAAAGATACTTTTGATCGACAGTATATCCAGCAGTTAAAGGCAGTCTTATAAACAACTCTTGTAATGCTGCTAATACGACAAAGGTTACTATAATGTGTTTTACGTAATTGAGAGATGACCTCCATTGCTGAATGCAATGGCTTAACCAGACGACACCCAACACTTGAATTATAAGCGTCGATACATGGACCCATTGCTCGGGTTGCCATTGTGGGAAAGGAACACCGTGTCGGGCCATTTGAATGTGAATATTTACAGCGATGGCTCCTGTAAACAGAAGGTATAAACCAAGGAATATTTTGGTAGATAGATGTTTCATCATAATTACCGAATGATGGTGAGTTTAAAATGTCGTAATTGGTTGTGAAATCTACTCAATTAGTCGCGTCATTTTTACTCCTGGCTAGAAAAGGGGCAACTAAGCTAAGGTAAGCGTCTTTAATGTGGCTTTCCTTTGTGCATCAGCTAGTTATTGCTTCTTTAAGGCTAGTTTGGCGTTAAGCTGTAGTGCGACTCTAATTTGGCTACTTTAGTAACTTAGTTTTAAGTTTTAGCCTAAGGCAGTCTCAAGTTGTGGATTGTTTAATTATATCGGTATAAAATCCCGCGCTTTGCTGCTTTTGTAATACTAAAATAATGATAGATTTTTCTGTGCTACCGGTTTATCTCACCGCTGTAGTTGCACTTTTATTGCTTCCCGGTCCGGATATGTTACTGATTGCCAGCTCAAGTATGAGTTATGGACGTAAAGTCGGTATTTTTGCCAGCTTAGGTAACGCAACATCAGGAATCATCCTTACCCTGCTCGCTGCACTTGGGGTTTCGGCGCTTATTGCCATGAGCCCGATGGCACTCAAAGCACTGCATTTGCTTGGTGGGGCATATCTATTGAAAATGGGCTGGGATTGTTTAAGGGCAAGCGCCGCTGAAGCGCCTGAGCTCGCTGGCGAGCGAAAAATGGCGACAACCTTTTACCAAAGAGCCCTTGTAAGTAACCTACTTAACCCAAAAGCTTTAGTGTTTTTTGTTATGTTTCTCCCTCAATTTGTGTCAAGCAACATTGCTGCGACATCTGGGGAGCAAATGTTAGCGCTGGGCTTATTACTAAATGTACTGGGCTTGGCTTTTAACTTGCTTTTGGTGGCTTTGGTAGGAACACTGGGTAAACCGCTATTGGAAAACGCAAAGTTCCGCACATATCAGCATAAATTTATGGGTGCGATCTTTGTTGTTCTAGCAATTTGGATGTTAAGCTCATTTGCGAGCTCGTGATCAATAACACCTGAGTATTAAGGTCAGCAACAGCTGGCCTTTTTTGTTTTCAAAGGAAGAAACCTATGCAAGTTCATTTTATGCTTAATCCGCCGAAGAACATTAAAGAGCGAATTTACAACGGCTTAAAAGCCTTCAACTTAAAACACTTTCCTGATGAAGATGTGCAATCTTTAGCCTGCGTTGCAGAAGATGATGAAGGCCATTTTTTGGGTGGACTCACTGGCGAAATCTTTACTAATACGCTGTTTGTAGAGTTCTTGTGGCTCGATGACCAGCATCGCTCCGCAGGAATGGGTCGTAAGCTGATGCAGACCATTGAAGAACAGGCTAAGGAATATGGCGTTACTCATCTGTACTTAGACACTTATACCTTCCAGGCTCCTGGTTTTTACGCCAAACTAGGCTTTGAAGAAGTGGGTCGCTACACTGGTTTTCCGACGGCTGGAATCGATAAGATTTTCCTTCAGAAAAAAATCGCAGATTAGGCGCAAAGTCATCAAATGGCTTCAGGCAGATTGTTGGGGAAGAAGTTAAACCTGCTTACAAAAGAAACCTTCTAATTCTAACAATGAACTAACACTTTCCTGATAATAGCCATGAAGTAATCACCATCAGCATTTATGACGCTAAGACGAAACTCTGCAAAAACTGCGCGAATGACACTCTTTTTAGTTGGGTGGGTTTTTGCTATTTGTTTTATGCAGAACTCTTCACTGTTTAGTGTTTGCTCGTTTAAACAGTCTACTTTTGAGCCAGCGTCCGTTGCTTCTATTACGGTCAATGCTGACCACAAGCAAGATGAGTTAAGTGAGCCGTGCGACCTTACCGAAAAGCTACTAAATAGTGCAAAACTGAACTTAGAGCACCTAATGGTGTTTGGCTTTGTTTTTGCGCTCTCTATTTTGACTTGGTTAGGGTTAACTCGGCCTCAGGCGCCTTCCTTTACCGAGCCCATTGTCCCCAAGGCGAGGGTTCACTTACGCTTATGTGTATTTCGAGAGTAGCCAGCATTTAATCTGATTTGTTTCAGAGAACTATTGGTACTTGTTAAATTTGTCATGCTGGGTTCTCGGCATGCGACAAACTGGAAAACACATGAAAAACACACTGAAAACGACTCTCGTGAGCAGGCTGCTAAGCTTTATCATGCTCGCGAGTTTATTATTTACTTCTCTAGCACATGCGACGGTAGAAACTGGGTGGATGACGAACCCTCAGCATCCTCCCGTTCGAACGCGATTTGTTGTAACAGGCCAGGTTGACCAAGCTAATCAGTTAGTCGAGGGCTTCTTAGAAGTTGAACTCTCTCAAGACTGGAAAACGTATTGGCGTAGCCCTGGCGAAGGCGGTGTTGCCCCAACGATTGATTGGAGCCGCTCAACGAATCTAAACCATGTTGATTGGCATTGGCCATATCCTCAGCAATTTGAACTGCTGGGCATTCATACGCTTGGCTACAAAGGCGATACCATTATCCCGATGACGCTGCACGTAGAAGATTGGTCAAAACCAGTCAACATCGACGCCACCCTGACACTCTCTTCGTGTACGACGATTTGCGTACTGACAGACTATTCGTTTGACTTAGCTTTTGAGCCTCAGCAGCTAAGGCTATCTGAATCAGAGATTTATCAGTACGCACAGGCAATTAGCTTAGTTCCTAAAGTGTCACCCTTGATTCAATCTAGCGAAGCGGTGTGGGATAGTGAAAAGCAAATATTGGAGGTGAGATTAGAAAAATCGCTAGGTTGGAATCAGCCAGAGCTCATTGTTGATGGCGCTACCCCTCAGAGTCAGGAATACAGTTATAAGCTTGTTTCAACATATGTTGAGGAAAATAGAGTTCTCGCCAGATTTGAAGTGTCGAGTTGGCTGGGTGATATCGCGTTAGATGGACAATCGGTGAATGTGTCGGTGAAAGATGCGAACTTTTTGGCGGAGCAGTCGGTCGTTGCTACGTCAGGCATTATCCAAAAGAGCGATACTTCCTTAGGACTTATGCTGGGCTTTGCATTAATTGGCGGTCTTATCCTTAATGTCATGCCGTGCGTACTGCCAGTGTTGGGAATGAAGCTAAGCAGTGTGCTTTCCACACATGGCTTGAAGCGTCGAGAGGTCAGATTACAGTTTTTGGCGTCATCAGCGGGTATTCTTGCGTCGTTTTGGTTGTTGGCAGGATTCTTGTTGGTGTTGAAGTTAACTGGAAGTGCAGTCGGCTGGGGGATTCAGTTTCAAACACCTTGGTTTATTGGCTTTATGGTTCTGGTAACAGCGTTGTTTGGCTGCAATATGCTCGGGCTGTTTGAGATTCGCCTTTCGTCCAGAACCAACACTTGGCTTGCTTCCAAGGGAGGTAACTCCTACGCAGGTCACTTCACTCAGGGAGCTTTTGCGACTTTGCTCGCAACCCCTTGCTCCGCTCCTTTTTTAGGTACTGCGGTTGCCTTCGCGCTGGCTGCGACGAGCCTAGAGCTGTTTGCAATCTTCACAGCACTTGCACTTGGCATGGCGTTGCCTTGGATCTTAGTCGCGATGTTCCCAGGTATTGCAACTTGGCTACCGAAACCAGGCGCTTGGATGAACAAGGTGAAGATTCTGTTTGGCATCATGATGCTAGCAACCAGTACTTGGTTGCTGTATCTACTTGCTAACCACCTGCCGATATTCTGGGTTCTGTTGATTGGGCTCGTCGCTTTCATCTACATCCTAGTGAAAATAAAGCGAGTATACGGTGATAAAACCATGGCGCTATCTGGAGGTGTGGCTCTGTTGTTGACAACGGGATCATTGTTAGTGGGTAGTATGACGACACAGCATTGGGTTACGCCGCTGCCGCAAGATTTACCCTGGAAGCCTCTGTCTAACCAGCTGATTGAACAGTCGGTAAGTGAAGGTAAAACTGTATTTGTCAACGTAACTGCGGATTGGTGTGTAACGTGTAAAGCCAACAAGATAGGCGTAATTTTACAGGACCCAGTCTACTCAGCCCTTCAGGCGGACAATGTGGTAAATATTCAAGGCGACTGGACTCATCCGGATGGGGCCGTGACGAGCTATCTACGAGAGAATGGACGCTATGGTGTGCCTTTCAATATTGTTTATGGACCGAATGCACCGCAAGGGATCCCGCTTCCCGTTATCTTGACGGAGAGTGTGGTAATAGACGCAATTAAATCAGCAGGTAAACAAGGACTTTAACCATGAAGACACGATTGTTAGGTTGGGCGAAAGATCTGCTGATCTACGGCTCTTTAGCTGTTGTGCTAGCCATTGGGGTGGATTGGTATCGAACCAAAGACATTTCCCGTGATAGTGCACCACCTCTTGCTGAGCACTTGGACAGTGGCGAATATTTGGATGTGATCAAACAAAGTTATGAGCAGCCAGTCGTTGTTTATTTCTGGGCTACCTGGTGCGGAGCGTGCCGCTTCGTCAGCCCTACGATTGACTGGCTGAGTCAGCACTATCCGGTAGTTGGTGTCTCAGGCGCTTCTGGAGAAAACGAGCGAGTCAGCCGTTATTTAGCGCATCAAGATTATCAGTTCAACAATATCAATGATCCTCAAAGTGAGCGATTTAGTGAATGGGGCATCTCTGTAACTCCAACGATTGCCATCGTCAAGGATGGACAAATTGCTTCAATGACCACAGGGGTCACAACCCCGCCAGGATTACTCGCTCGAATTTGGTTAAACCAATAGGAAAAGAACATGTTTAAATCACTACACATTGCTTTGGCGTTGTCGGTTGCAGTTATTGCTAGCTCGGCGTTTGCATCATCACAGCAACAAAAGATCGACGATATTGTCGCTATGCTCGAATCCAACCCAGAAGTTGTAGAAACTCTCCATCAAAGTCTTTCGGCGTACATCGAACAGCAAAAGCAGTTTGAACAGGTATTGGCAACGAGCCAAAGTTATGTGAACGAACCGAATCACAGCTTTATCGGCTCAGAGACGCCAGAACTGACATTACTCAATGTCACTGACTATAGCTGCCCATATTGTAAGAAGTTAGACGGTGAGCTAGAGAAACTTGTCGATGCTTTCCCGCAGATCAAGGTGGTTAATTTGTATGTGCCTTTGAAGGAAAGTGGCTCTGAAGTGAACTCGGCCTCTTTTGCATTGAATGTTTGGCAGCATGACAAAGAAAAGTATCGTCAGGTGCATGATTTATTGGTGAAGAAACCAGGCTCACATAACCCAATGTCTTTGGCTATGGTGGCGAAAAAAACCGATACGCAGAAATACTTAAAAAGTAATGAGCAAATCAACCAACAACTGAATCAAAACTACAAATTATTTGAAGGTTTCGGTTTAAGAGGAACGCCAGCGTTGATCATTGGTGACGAGGTTATTCCAGGATATGTCCCTTATGAGCAGCTTGAGAAAGTGATGAAAGAGAAATTGGGTAAAGGATAACATTCTGAAAGACAAGCAAAGCCTCCAATTCTTGGAGGCTTTGTTGTTTTTGGGGGGTTAAAGTGTATGTTGATGCTCGGCGATAAGCATATCCATTGCTAGTTCAGCTTTTTCATATGCTTGCTCAAATGAATCTTGGCTAGCAAAATTTTCAACGACTTCGTAGTAACATTTTAGTTTTGGCTCGGTACCTGAAGGACGGACAATAACTCGAGCTCCGCCAGATAAGTGATAGATCAACACATCACTTGCCGGTAAGTCGATGGACTCTACTTTGCCATCAGCGTAAGTTCTTGTTAGCGCCTTGAGGTCTTCCAGCACTTCGATATGACGACCAGCTATTTGAGTAGGCTGATTGGCACGCAGCTTATCTCCGACTGGCGGCGCTTTAGGATCAAGCGCGGTACTGTGTTGAGCGTTAATCACCATTCCGTGTTGGCGGTAAAGCGATTCCAGTTGATCCCAAATGGTCTTGCCTTGCTTTTTCAATTCAGCAGTAAGCTGTGCAAATGCGACTAATGCGGATAAACCATCTTTGTCCCAAACCTTATTACCGACCGTGTAACCCAAGGCTTCTTCATAAGCAAACAAGAACTGTTTTTCAGCCGTTTGTTTTTGCATTGCAATGTTAGTCAGCCATTTGAATCCCGTTAACGTTTGGTAGTATTCGGCGTTAAATGAGTCGGCAATCTTCTTCAGCAGTGTGGAAGATACGATAGTATTACCCACGAGTTGAGCGTCTGCTTGTGTGTGCGTCAGTAGATAATGACCAAACAGAGAACCTACTTGATCCCCTGTCAACATTTGGAATTCACCGTTTGGTTTACGTGCCGCGACTGCAAATCGGTCGGCATCAGGGTCGTTGGCGCAGGCAATGTCGGCATTATTGGCTTTCGCGAGAGCGACGACCATATCCATCGCACCAGCTTCCTCAGGGTTAGGGAAATTTACGGTCGGGAAAGAGCCATCAGGTTCACGTTGTTCGTTTACACTGTAAACCTTAGTAAAACCTGCATCAGCAAGTAGAGTTTCAGCCATATGTGCGCCGACGCCATGCATCGCGGTATAAGCGATTCCAACAGCATCAGGATCTTGATGATTAGCCAGCAAAGTATTGCTATTCATTGTCTGGCGATAGGTTTCGTAGTAATCCTCTTTGAGCCACTCTAACAAGCCGTGCTTTTCAGCATCATCAAGGTTCATCAATGGCACGGGCTTGGTCGCCGCGATATCAATTTCTTTCGCAATACCTGAATCATGGGGAGGTATAATTTGCGCACCATTTTCCCAGTAGACTTTAAAGCCATTGTACTCTGGTGGATTGTGGCTAGCGGTGACAACCACGGCTGCGGCAGCGTTAAAATGGCGAACACCAAATGCCGCTATTGGCGTAGCTGCGACGTCATGAGTCAAATAAACTTTAATACCTAACGAGGTTAACACGGCGGCAGTATCATGAGAAAACTGCTTGGAATCTGGGCGGCCATCGTAACCAATAACGACGCCTCTTTCTTTAGCGTTTTCGACTTGTTCGATAAGGTAATGGCCCAGACCGGTTGCTGTCTCTTGAATGACCAGTCGGTTCATACGATTTGGACCGCAACCCACTTTGCCACGTAAACCTGCAGTACCAAATTCTAAACGTTGGCTAAAGCGGTCTTCGAGTTCATCGAATTGCTTCTCATCAATCAAATGTTGTAGCTCTTCTCGGGTACGAGGATCTGGATCTTTTTCTAACCAATGAGTGACTTGTTCCATCATAGTTTATCTACCTTTTTAAATCGTTATCCCAAGTGTATGACATTTGGGAGATTATGACTGATAACGATTATCATTTGCGAGAGCGCAATCGCTAAACTGTGCTAGTAAGCTCTAAAACGGAATAGCACTTTCTTGCACAATCGAAAAACGCCAACTAGCTTTTATTAACATAAATATAACAAATTACGTCAAATTTGCTGTTTACACGGAATTTTCAAAGCCCGCAGGCTCAGTTGGACTTTTTTGCTACTTGAGTTTAATCGGAGCCTCAAAGCAGCCATTGCAAATAATGGCCAAGGCAGAGGAGAGGTCTTTTGAAAGGAATACAGGTTACAGTGTGGCGATTGACCAAGTTGTTGTTTGTTGGCCTTGCTACTTATATGAGCTCTACAACATTGACTGTTGCGGAGGAAAACACCTTTAACATGACGAAAGGTGTCACCAATATTAGTGGCCAGGTCTACGATTTGCATATGTTGATCTTCTACATTTGCTGCGCAATTGCTTTGGTGGTATTTGGCGCAATGTTCTATTCGATGTATCACCACCGTAAATCAAAAGGCGCAGTCGCGGCGAACTTCCATGAAAGCACCAAAGTCGAAGTGATTTGGACTGTAATCCCAATCATTATTTTGGTGCTGATGGCGATTCCAGCTACCAAAACTTTAGTCGCGATGGAAGATACCTCTCAATCTGATCTGACGATAAAAATAACCGGCTCTCAATGGAAATGGCATTACAGCTATTTCAATGAAGATGTTGAGTTTTTTAGCTTGTTAGCCACCAGCCAAAAAGCGATAGATGGCATTGAAGAGAAGGGGGCGCATTATCTCTTAGAAGTGGATAACCCGTTAGTTTTACCTATCAACCGCAAAGTCCGTTTTTTAATGACTTCAGATGATGTCATTCACTCTTGGTGGGTCCCAGATTTTGCCGTCAAAAAAGACACTATTCCCGGCTTTATCAACGAAGCTTGGACCAGAATCGACGAGCCTGGCATTTACCGAGGTCAATGTGCTGAACTGTGTGGGCGTGCTCATGGCTTTATGCCCGTTGTCGTTCAGGCCATGGAAGAAGATAAATATGATCAATGGTTAGCACAGAAAAAAGTCGAAATTGCTCAAGCCAAACAGGAAGCCGCGGCTTCATTGACTGCAAAGCTCTCCAAACAAGAACTCATCGATATTGGTACACAGATCTATGTTGACCGTTGTGCTGTCTGCCACCAAGCAAGTGGTGCCGGTATTCCTGGAGCCTTCCCTGCAATTACAGGCAGTCCAGTTGCCACTGGTGATATCGACCAACACATAGACGTAATAGTGAACGGACGAAGCGGTACTGCGATGCAGGCGTTTGCTACTCAGCTAACAGATAAAGAGATCGCCGCGGTTGTGACGTATCAGCGAAATGGTTTAGGAAACAATACGGGCGATGTGGTTCAAGCTGCCGACGTTAATGCATTCAAAACCGCTCAATCTAGCGCATCTGAGGAGGCACAATGAAAACGCCCAAACCTGAGTTATCAGAGAAGTCGTCCCCAGCGACTGACGCAGATATTAGCCGAGCCAACAGCGCGATTGCTATAGATGAGCATGAACATCATGGCCCCGCGAAAGGTGTGACGCGCTGGCTATATTCCACCAATCACAAGGATATCGGGACGCTTTACCTTTGGTTCAGCTTCATCATGTTTTTGACTGGTGGTGCGATGGCGATGATCATTCGCGCTGAGTTGTTTCAACCGGGGTTACAGTTGGTCGATCCGCAGTTCTTTAACCAGATGACTACAGTGCATGGCCTGATCATGGTATTTGGCGCTGTGATGCCCGCCTTTACGGGACTCGCTAACTGGATGATACCGATGATGATCGGTGCACCTGATATGGCTTTGCCTAGAATGAATAACCTGAGTTTCTGGATCCTGCCGTTCGCATTCCTAATTCTCATCGCCTCTTTGTTTACCGAAGGCGGTGGTCCTGACTTCGGTTGGACTTTCTACGCGCCACTATCAACGACTTACGGCCCTGACAGCACTGCACTTTTTGTTTTCTCGGTCCATATTATGGGGATTAGCTCGATCATGGGGGCGATTAACGTCATTGTTACTATCGTGAACATGCGAGCACCAGGAATGACATGGTTCAAAATGCCTATGTTTGTTTGGACTTGGCTCATTACGGCGTTTTTGTTAATCGCCGTCATGCCTGTTCTAGCCGGGGCTGTGACCATGGTGCTAACCGATAAGTACTTTGGAACTTCGTTCTTTGATGCCGCTGGTGGTGGCGACCCAGTCATGTTCCAGCACATCTTTTGGTTCTTTGGCCACCCTGAAGTGTACATCATGATCTTGCCATCATTTGGGATCGTTTCAGCCATCATCCCAGCTTTCAGTGGTAAGAAACTATTTGGTTATCACTCCATGGTATACGCGACTTGCAGTATTGCGCTGCTCTCTTTCCTTGTCTGGGCACACCATATGTTCACCACAGGAATGCCCGTCTTTGCAGAGCTGTTCTTTATGTACTGCACCATGTTGATTGCGGTGCCCACTGGAGTCAAAGTGTTTAACTGGGTGGCAACGATGTGGCGCGGGGCAATGACGTTCGAAACGCCCATGCTGTTTGCAATCGCGTTTATCATATTGTTTACCATTGGCGGATTCTCTGGCTTGATGCTGGCAATTGTGCCCGCCGATTTCCAATATCATGATACTTATTTTGTGGTGGCGCATTTCCACTATGTATTGGTGTCTGGTGCGGTCTTCTCGATTATGGCCGCAGCATACTATTGGCTGCCTAAGTGGACGGGCAATATGTATGACCACAAGCTAAGTTTATGGCACTTCTGGTGCTCTGTTATCTCTGTCAATGTGCTGTTTTTCCCAATGCATTTCTTGGGGTTAGCAGGGATGCCAAGACGAATACCTGATTACGCGATCCAGTTTGCGGATGTAAACCAAATTGTTTCTATTGGTGGTTTCGCATTTGGCTTATCACAGCTGATTTTCTTGTGGCTAGTCATTAAGTGCATACGTGGTGGTGAGAAAGCTCCAGCCAAAGTATGGGATCGCGCTGAAGGATTAGAGTGGACTGTCCCAAGCCCAGCACCGCATCACACCTTTGATACTCCACCGAAAGTGGATTAGAGGTGGTTTATGAGCGAAGCAAAATCTAACAAAAGGCTCACGTTTAAGTTGCTCGCTGCGACGTTAGCGATGTTTGGCTTCGGTTTTGCTCTGGTTCCCCTTTATGACGTGATGTGTGATGCATTAGGAATCAATGGAAAAACCAATACCGAGTCTGCGCTACAGCCTCAAGGTATGATTCCTGACACATCACGTCTTATTCGCGTTGAGTTTATGGCCCACCTGAATCAAGGTATTCCTTGGCAATTCGGACCTAAGCAAGCTTTTATGGAAGTTCATCCAGGAGAAGTCATTCAGACTGCTTTTATTGCGAAAAACCTCTCAGCTAATGAGATTGTAGGTCAAGCAGTTCCTTCTGTATCGCCAGGGTTGGGCGCGACCTATTTTAATAAAATAGAGTGCTTCTGTTTTAATCAACAGCCCCTTGCTAGCCAAGATAGTGCTGAAATGCCTCTGATTTTTTATATTGAGCCTGATATCCCTGAATCGATTCATACACTGACTCTTTCTTATACCTTGTATGACATCACTCAACCTACCGATACTCAGTTAGATGTGGCAAAGCTGGTTTTGCCTAAATCTTCTCCACAGCAACTGCAAGGAGCAAACCAATGAGCTCAAAACATCAACCTTATTATGTTCCCGCTCAAAGCAGCTGGCCTATTGTTGGGGCTGTTGCGCTATTTTTGATCGCTGTTGGTGCCGGACTCACAGTGCAAAACATGGCTGAAGGGGGAGACGGCAGCGTATTTGGTAAGTTGATCTTACTCGCTGGATTTTTGTTTTTGCTTTATATGTTTGCGGGTTGGTTTAGCAATGTCATTACCGAGTCGATGAGCGGCAAGTATTCGGCTCAAATCTCGCGTTCATTTCGTCAAGGGATGAGTTGGTTCATTTTTTCTGAAATCATGTTCTTTGGTGCTTTTTTTGGCGCTCTGTTTTACGCCCGAATGGTCGCGGTACCTTGGTTAGGTGGGGCCAGTAACAATGCCATGACGCATGAAGTTCTTTGGCCCACATTTGAAGCGCTGTGGCCTTTGACCACAACGCCGGGTGGGACCGAAACTCAAGCCATGGGCTGGCAGGGTATTCCGTTAATTAACACCCTTCTTCTACTCGCGTCCTCTGTCACCTTGCATTTAGCCCATACTAGTTTAGAGCAAAACAAACGAATGGCGTTAATTGTATGGTTGGAGATAACCATAGTATTGGCATGTTTCTTTTTATATTACCAAGGAGTGGAATACGCTCACGCATACCAAGATTTAGGGTTGACGCTGCAGTCGGGGATTTACGGCAATACATTCTTTTTGCTGACAGGTTTTCATGGAATGCACGTGCTGCTTGGGACGACTTTCTTAATTGTGCTGTTAGCAAGAATCGCAAAAGACCACTTTACAGCCAAAGACCATTTTGCTTTCCAAGCAGGTAGTTGGTATTGGCACTTTGTGGATGTAGTTTGGCTATGCCTCTTTGTATTTGTTTACGTGCTTTAATGTGTAGTTCAGCTGCTAGTAAGGACGCACGTTTGGGTCGATAAAACCACTCAAAAGTGCTGCAACCATAAGGACAACCGCCAGTGCTGAAAGGAATACGCGCCGACCAAGGTAAAAGCTCATCGGCTTGTCTTGTTGCTCTGAATTCTCCTCGTCTTGTTGTGGATCTTTAACCATTTCAAGCATGGCTCTAGCGAGGTTGAAAATGATGAATAGCAATAACACCACGAGTAGTAATTTGAAAAGAAATACCATGAGCTTGTCCTTAGGCTTTTTAGTAAAGAGACCAACTTTTTGGTTAGGTTTGTTATTAACTGTGGTTGCCTTTTCAGTATTGATCAACTTGGGTTTATGGCAGCTATCCAGAGCGAACGAGAAATTGGAGATAGAGCAATATCTTAGCGAAAGAGAATTTTCTCAGCCTATCTCATTGAGTCAGGTCGGTATGGGTAAACAAACGTATGTCACCGGGTTGAAAGTGAAAGCTGAATTGGTACCTGAGGCGGGACGCTACGTGTTGTTGGATAACCAAACTTTTCAAGGGGAGGTTGGTTATCTCGCTTATCAGTTGATGGCCAGTAGAGAAGGGAAATGGCTGCTTTTGGAGCGAGGGTTTATTGGAGCAGGTTCAAGGCGAGATGTGCTGCCGAAGGTTCATTGGTTGACGCATCCTCTTACTGTCACAGGGCGGTTATATCAGCGCTCGAGCAACCCTCTTAGTGATCAGCTTTACGCTGAAGCTGGAGAAGTGACGAGAATACAAAACTTGAATATCGATCAGCTGGCTAAAGAGTGGCAACGAGAGTTGGAACCTTATGTTATTCAACCTCAAATGGAAGATTGGTCTTACCCTCAGCCATGGCAGCCAGTCCCGTTGAGTTCCTCCAAGCATATTGGTTATGCCGTGCAATGGTTTTCAATGGCCGCCGTTTTGGGCGTACTGAGTATTTGGGTTCTAGTGCGAGCGTTGAAGAAAGGAGAGTCACATGAATAATCCTGTTTTGAGAGGTCGTCTAATTTTTGTTGCTTTAGTGATTATGTTTGCTTTACCTGCGATTTTAGCCAAAACGGTATTGATAAATGATTGGTACCAATCTGGTGTGACTAATCGCGGCGTTTTGATTGAGCCAAATGTTAGTTATCAAGATCTTGGAGTGACCAACCCTTATGCAGGAGCGCAGTGGCAACTTGCTTACGTCGTACCAGAGCAGTGTGATGAGTTCTGTAATGAGCAGCTTTTTCTTCTTGGTCAAAGTCACGTAGCTCTCGGAAAGTATCAAAGTCGAGTATCGCCAGTTTTGATTGTTAGTACTCGTAGCGATGCCATTGATATTCCAGAAGCGTTTGCCGTTATCAACGTAGATGAGCAGTTTGATAAGGTCACTTCCGGGTTTGAGTATGTGATAGTTGATCCTTTAGGTCAGCTAGTTATGCGCTACCCAAAAGCGAGTGAGCAGAGCGAATTGGTGCAGCAGAGCAAGGATGTTCTAGCCGATCTGCGCAAGCTACTTAAACTGTCGCGTGTCGGTTAAGTCTTGAATTCTAAGCAGGGAGAAAGCTGATGAGTATTACTAATTTGGTACGTTTGAGCTTAGCGCTCACCTTCTTAGTTATTATGCTTGGCGCTTATACTCGTCTAGCGGATGCGGGCTTAGGTTGCCCAGATTGGCCAGGGTGTTATGGCCAACTGACCGTTCCCAATGAGCAACATGAAATTGCGCTAGCAAAGAGCCTCTACCCCTCATTGACCGTGGAAGCAAATAAAGCGTGGTTGGAAATGATTCATCGCTACTTCGCGGGGACGTTAGGCCTGGTCATTTTCTTGATCACTTTCCGCTGTATTCGAGAGAAAAGCCTTGGCGTAGGATTGCCGATTACTCTGTCATTGGTTGTCGTTTTTCAAGCTTTGCTAGGAATGTGGACAGTAACGATGAAGCTGATGCCCCTTGTCGTTATGGGGCACTTGCTCGGTGGTTTTACCCTCTTTTGCTTGTTGTCGATATTACTATGGCGGCTGCGCGATCATGAGCGACAGATCCAACAGCTCATAGCGAGGAATTGGCGGGTAAAAGGGCTCGCGGTATTGTCATTGATTACTGTTGCATCCCAAATCGCTTTAGGGGGCTGGACGTCTTCAAATTACGCGGCATTAATGTGTACTACGTTGCCGATTTGTCAGGGGGACTGGGTGAGCTACCTTGACTTCGCGACAGCATTCGAACTGATTCAACCTCACAGTGAGAGTTATGAATTTGGCACTCTCGATTATGGTGCAAGAATGACGATTCATGTGACCCACCGATTTGGTGCACTGGTGACCGTAATGGTTGTTTCAATGCTTTTGTTTCAACTTCTCGCCAGTCAATCGAAAACGATGTCTCGAATCGCCTTCGTTATTGCTGGGTTATTGTCACTGCAAATAGCGCTAGGAGTAAGCAACGTTGTCTTCAGTCTTCCTTTAGTCGTGGCGGTTGCGCATAACCTTGGGGCCGCTTTATTACTAGTGTCAGTACTTCACGTCAATTATTTAGTGTTTCAACAAACAAAGGAAAGCCAAACAGAAGCTGACTTAATGGGCAAGGAGAGCATGCGATGAGTAAAACAATCAATTATTCACAGACAACATCTCGTTCTAACTGGCAAGTCTATTTGACGCTCACTAAGCCCAAAGTCGTCGCCTTGATGCTGTTAACTGCTTTGGTGGGGATGTGTCTTGCCGTACCCGGAGCATTGCCTGTTCAGCAATCAATACTAGGGTTGATTGGGATAGCGTTGATGGCTGGCTCCGCTGCCGCATACAATCATCTGATTGACCGTCGAATAGATGCGATTATGGCTCGAACTTACAAGCGTCCTCTACCATCGGGCGATATAAAAGCAGGGAATGTGTTCGCGTTTGCCTCATTTATTGGCGTGGTCGGTTTTGGCTTGCTCTACGCTTGGGTCAACCCACTAACAGCGTGGCTAACGTTTGCTAGTTTAATCGGCTACGCTGTCATTTACACCATGTATTTAAAACGCGCTACGCCTCAAAATATCGTGATTGCTGGTATTGCAGGAGCGATGCCACCATTACTCGGCTGGACAGCCGTTACAGGGGAGTTACATGCTCATGCTTGGTTGCTTGTCATGATCATCTTTATTTGGACTCCTCCCCATTTTTGGGCGCTTGCGGTTCATCGCAAAGAAGATTATGCCAAAGCAGACATCCCTATGTTGCCCGTGACTCATGGCGTTGAGTACACCAAAACATCGATATTGTTGTATACCGTATTGCTTGCTTTAGTGTGTTTGATGCCCGCGCTGGTCGGAATGAGTGGAACCATTTATTGGATAGGTTCAATACTGCTTAGTCTTGGCTTTATCGGTTATGCTTGGAAGCTTAAATACAGACCTGATGGAAAATCAGCTATCGAAACATTTAAGTTCTCCATCTATCATTTAATGATATTGTTTGTTTTACTGCTTATTGACCATTATTTAACCTAGGCGACTTTTAACTGACATCGACATGGGTTAATCTTTGCGCCCCTGAGGTATTGAGTTGATGTCTATGTTGTCTGTGTCAGATCTGTTTAGTAAAAGATTATTGTTGTTAGTTACCTTGTTTCTTGCTGGTGGCAGTGCTTCTTTGGCTAAATCATTTGATGTACATGGGCAAGTTGTTATTGGCTTAGAGCACATGGTCGGTGGCGACTGGGCAATGCACCTTATTGTTGCCACAACGCTGGGTTTTTTTGCTGCTTGGTCAACGCCTAAAACCTTCTACCAATACTCAAGAGTCCCCTTTTCACCTTGGGTTGGGTTGCTGTTGATAGCCGTTACGATTGATGAGTTTTCTCAGTTATATTTCCCGTTGAGACAATTTTCTTTTGTCGACTTAGGCATCAATATTAGTGGCGTGTTAATGGGCAGCTTTTGCTACCTTTTCTATATTAGCTTTCGTTACCCAGCCTACTTACGCTGATGACGTAATGTGTATCGCTCGAGCTTTTTAAACAACATCGATAAAGCGAGGCAGATAACCAAATACGTCAGTCCAACAATTAACCATATCTCGAAAATTAGCCCTGAAGAGTTCGCAATTTCTGAGCCTACAAACGTCATCTCTTGAATTGAAATAAGTGAAACGATGGACGTGTCTTTAACTAGAGATATGGCTTGGCCAGCAAGTGCTGGAGTTATGGTGATAAGCACTTGGGGGGTGATAACGTAACGATATTTTACCCAAGTGGATAAGCCCAAAGAGTCGGCGGCCTCCCATTGACCTTTCTCAACATTGGCTAAGCCAGAGCGCACCACTTCAGCGACATAAGCTGATGATAAAATTCCTACACATAAAACGCCTGAGAGTAGATTTTCCCATAGCGATGATGGTCCAAAGAAGAATGATTGCAAGGCATTGTTTGAACCTGAGTGGTTTCTAAGTATCTCTGTCAAGCCGAGTAAAGGAATCAATTGGTTTGATATGAAAAAATAAAAGATAAACACGAATACCAGTGGCGGTATATTTCTAACCAACTGAATGAAGATACTAATTGGTTGACGGACCAACGTGAGCTTAGACTGCCTGCCTATACCAAGCAAAGTACCAAGAATAAACGCAAGTAGCATCCCCCAAAGGCTAAGTCTTAAGGTGGCGAAAAAGCCTTGGAAAAAGTAGGGCAGGGAGCCATCAGCACGCGCAGTGAAGATTAGGTTAACGGCTTGCTCCCAGCGCCATTGATAGTTGATTCCTATTGTTGAGCGGTAATAAAGCCAGCAAACCGTGATGGTGATTCCGATAAGAACCACGATATCAAGCTTGTTCAATTTCAAGATATTTGTTTTTACGTTTGGTAGCTCAGCTACTTCTGCTTTACTCACTTTATTACTGCTCTAACTCGTTAACGTTCTATTGGCCGTTAGCCACTTGGTTCTGCCAATCCAGCGTCGAGAACCAATACTCGTATCGCTCATTTAGCCAGCCATCTTCAGTTCGCGCTTGAATCCAGGTATCGAAAAAGGCTTTTTTGTCCTCTTCTCCTAAGCGTACCGCAAATGCTTCGTTGCCTTTTGATAGGCGTTCAGAGAAAGGAATAAACAGTTTGTCGGCGTTTTTCACGGTTTCGTGCTCTGGCTTTGGACTAGAAGCAATTACGGCATGTGCATTACCATTTAGCACTTCTTGGAACGCTTGTGCATCGTCGTCAAACTGAAGAATTTTTGCTTTCGGGAATGTCTCTCTTGCTACTTGAACGGTAAATGCACCACGACGAGCCGCTATTTTTATGCGTCGAGAGTTAAAGTCGCTAAACTCTGAGAATCCAGATGCAAGTTCAGTATTTGCCGCTACCTGTACACCAGAGTGCGAGTAAGGGGTTGAAAAAAGAACGCTTTTCGAGCGCTCTGGTGTGACACTCATTCCGCCGATGATTACATCAAATTTTTGTGCAAGCAGAGCGGGAATAATGCCGTCCCAAGCGGTAGGGACAAACTCCACTTTCCAACCAGAGTCCGCAGCAAGGCGCTTGGCAACGTCAATCTCAAAACCGATTAGTTCACCTTGGGTGTTACGCATCGCCCAAGGAACAAAAGTAGACATACCAACTCGAAGTGTGCCACGTTCATTGATCTTGTCGATGTTTGGCGTTTCGCTCGCCATTGAAGGAAGTGCAATTGCCAAACCGAGCAAAGCGGTAATCGACCTCTTAAAGCTTTTCAGTGAAAGGAGCTTTCCGAATTTTTTCATGTTATTTCCTTATTGTGTTCGCCAACTTGCGCCTAGCTTGTGCTCAAGAAGAGCAGACAGAGCTGACAGTGAAAGTGTGAGGAGCAAATATATCCCAGCAACGGTAAACCAAATCTCAAACGGCATTGCGGTTTCTGCAACAATGTTGCGTCCTTCGGTAGTAAGGTCAAATATGGCCATTACAGAAACAATCGAGGAGTTTTTTACCAGAGATACGACCTCGTTTGTTAAAGGAGGCAGAGTACGTTGCAATAGCTGAGGTAAAATAACGTCTCGATAGGTGTAATACGGATTGAGTCCTAAAGATTTCGCAGCTTCGAATTGCCCTTTGGCGATACTGTTTAATCCTCCACGGAATATTTCAGCAGTATAGGCTCCTTGAAACAGAGATAAGGCAAGAACAGCGGTTGCAAAACGGTCTAAACCAATCACAGGGCCAAATACGAAGTAGAGCAGGTAGATTTGCACTAAAAGTGGCGTGTTACGTATCAGCTCGATATAACCAGTCGCTAAAGCCCTGCCGACGAATGAGTTGGATAGTTTTAATAGAGCCGTTGCTAATCCGATAACCAGGGTGAAAATTAGGCTGATGAGAGAAATCTCTATAGTGACAATCAGACCTTCAATTAGTTCTGCTGGCCACCATTCTCCGTCTTCGTAAAAAGCGATGTAATCTGGAACACGCTCCCACTGCCATTGATAGCCCATAGTTTTAGCACCTGAATCAAGCAACCACCACAAGCCCATGCCCAATAGCAGGATTTGAATTAGAGCGGAAAAAACAGGCTTGAATATTTTGGTCATCATTAATGGCTGAGAATTTGATTTAGAAACTGTTTAGTTCGTGGATGAGATGGAGAGGTAAATAGTTGTTCTGGCGACGCCATCTCTAATACTTCACCTTGATCCATAAAGATCACTCGATGAGCAACTTTTCTCGCAAAACCCATTTCGTGAGTCACGCACATCATGGTTATCCCATCGTTGGCGAGGTCAACCATCACATCTAATACCTCTTGGATGGTCTCTGGGTCTAGTGCAGATGTTGGTTCGTCAAAAAGCAGAATCTCAGGTTTCATACACAGAGAACGCGCGATAGCGACACGCTGCTGTTGACCGCCTGAGAGCTGCACAGGGTATTTGTCTGCTTGCTCGCTAATCCCCACTCTGGTTAAGTAGTGCATCGCTCGTTTATCGGCCTCTGCTTTGCTCAGTTTCAGAGTGCGAATTGGTGCTAGAGTCAGGTTTTCTAGTACAGTTAAGTGCGGAAACAGATTGAAGTGTTGAAAGACCATTCCCACCTTTCCGGCTTGAGTTTGGTCTACTGTGGAGCCCAAGACACTTATATCGCCTTGAGAGATCGCTTCTAGGCCATTCACTGTACGAATCAATGTGGATTTCCCTGATCCCGAAGGGCCACAGATAACGAGGATTTCACCCCGAGCGACAGAAAGCTGAATATTTTTTAAGGCTTGGAAATTTCCATACCATTTGCTGACATTTGAAAATTCGATAGCGTTCATGTGGACACTGCTTATGTTTTTATTATCCCTTTACCATAACAATATCAAGCGCATATTGCATCATATGCTGATGCTATCCACGGCCAATCGACGTATTTATAGCTTCTAAATTGTAGTGTAATTTATTTTTTACATGATGCGTAAAGTGTAAAATTAACCAAAATATTGCCTTTTGGTAAAAATAGTGGTTGCAACCTTGGTTTTTGATAGATAAGTTACAGGGAACAGGAAAAACAAAGTTGAGCAATTATGCATCAACCGATTGGATGCTGGCGCTCACGCCAAGAGAAGTAGGAAGTAGTAGCAATGTTTCAGACAGATGATGTTCGAATTAGCAAAGTAAAAGAATTATTACCACCAGTTGCTGTTTTAGAGAAGTTTCCGGCAACAGAAACGGCTTCTTCGACGACGTTTCGTTCGCGTGAAGCAATTTCAAATATTCTGAAAGGTGACGATGACCGTCTGCTTGTCATCGTAGGCCCATGTTCAATTCATGATCCAAAAGCAGCTATCGAATACGGTAAGCGCTTGAAAGGTCTTCGTGATGAGCTGGGGGATCGTCTTGAAGTTGTTATGCGTGTTTACTTTGAAAAACCTCGTACGACAGTTGGCTGGAAGGGTTTGATTAATGACCCTTACCTAAACGATACGTTTAAGATTAATGATGGTCTTCGCATGGGGCGTAAGCTTCTTCTTGATTTGACGGATATGGGTCTACCTACCGCGAGTGAATTCCTTGATATGATCACTCCGCAATACGTTGCAGACCTGATCAGTTGGGGTGCGATTGGCGCGCGTACAACGGAATCTCAAGTTCACCGTGAACTAGCATCAGGTATTTCATGCCCAGTCGGATTTAAGAATGGCACGGACGGTAACATCAAGATCGCGTCTGACGCGATTCGCAGTGCAAGTGCTTCTCATCACTTTTTATCTGTCACCAAATACGGCCACTCAGCGATTGTTGAAACGGCGGGTAATCCAGATTGTCATATCATCTTACGTGGTGGTAAAGAGCCAAACTACAGTGCTGATCATGTGGGCTCTATTAAAGCGGAGCTAGAGGCATCAGGTCTGCCGCAGAAAGTGATGATTGACTTCAGCCATGCAAACAGTTCGAAACAGTACCAGCGTCAAATGGTGGTGAGTGACGATGTTGCAGGCCAAATCTCAGGTGGGGAAGATGCTATCTTCGGTGTGATGATTGAATCTCATCTAGTTGAAGGTCGCCAAGATCTTGTTGATGGTAATGCACCAACATACGGTCAGTCTATTACCGATGCTTGTATTGGTTGGGAAGATACTGAAAAAGTACTTCGCCAGTTGGCTGATGCAGTTCAAGCTCGTCGTGATAACAAGTAAGCTGAACTTAAAGTCTTGAAAAGCTCCTACGGGAGCTTTTTTACGTTTAGGACTGAACTTGGCTCTCCAAACGGTTATAATTCGTGAGTTAGTTTATAAGATCGCCGACCTATGCTGTTAAAACATATTTTCTCTATTTTACTTCTCGCTTCTCCACTATGTTGGGCTGATGCAACCCCGTCAATTTTTCTTTATTCCCTTGATGAACCATTAGACGATGAGTTACACCATCCTATTACGACTCATTCAGCCGATAAGCTGGCAAGTAAAAATGACATTTTAAAAATCGACTATGAGCAACCATGTGATGTGAAATGTGGCGTTAGAAACACAGGGTTATTCATGCTCCAAATGCTGGCAGAAGCTCGTGAGGACGAGGTATACCGCTCGCGTTTAATCATGCCCAATTTCGAACAATAAAGAAACGAGCTCTATTGAGCTCGTTTTTTGTTCGTTACTTTCCTACGTAACCAATAACGACTTTGTCATCGCCCAAGGTACGAGAAAACACATAAGCAGATTCGTTTTTTAGCTGCTGATGCACGCCCGCGCCAATAGCAGGGTGTCTTTGTCTAAACTGGCCTAGTGTTTGCCAATGATCTAACAGTAGTTGGCGTTGCTCGTCGAGCTGCCAAGGCATGTCTGAGCGGGTACCTTGATGGAAGTCATCTGCATAAGGGCCAAGTTCACGAGCGATTTCATCACCATAATAGACTTGAACTGCTCCAGGGCTTAGCAATAGGGCATTTGCTGCGTTACGTTGCATCTCAAGTGATTTAAAGCGGTCAAAGAAGAGCTCTGTGTCATGAGATGACATATAGCTTACCGGGGTAAAATCTGGCGTCTCTTGTATTGAATCTGAGTAATTTTGATATGTTGTTTGCATTTGGCTGAAGCATGCAGCTCCTTTATCAAGCTTTTTCTGCATATCAAAGTTTATTAAGGCGTCAAATCCATTATCAACGTAAGGAGAGCGATAAGCTGAATGACCCCAAACTTCCCCCATCATCCAGAAAGGCAGGCCTTGTTTGCCATTTTCTTTACGCCATTCTTCTAGGCTTTTAGATGCTGATTCTTTCAGGCGGCTCCATACTTCTCCTTCCACGTGTTTTACGGTATCAACTCGAAAACCATCAATACCGAAGCGTTTTACCCAATCTGACTGCCAGCTAATCAAGTAATCGGAAACTGAATAGCCTTCTTTCTTAACGACACGTGTACCAGGGTTATCAAGTAGCCATTGTGGAGGAACCACGGATTTATCTGATTCAGTTAGGAAATCAGGTAAGCCTGCTAAGGTCATGGTGATATCACTCGACCCTGGTTTTGTATAGCCCGTTAGTCCAGTGCGTACCCAGTCAGGCCCCCACCAATCGGTCCAATTTGAGTTTTGGTAATCGATAGCTTGATGGTAGCTGTGCCAGGTCTCTCCGTCTTTAGGTGCCCATTTTGCCCAGGTGTCAGGTAGAGAGTTCGGATTGACGACTTGGATTTCATCAAATTGGAGATCCGCTAAGGTAGAGTAACCAGAATGGTTGATCACCGCATCTAAGAATACTTTAATTCCACGCTTGTGCGCTTCGTCGACTAATGTTTTCAGATCCTCATCTGAGCCAAAGTTTTCATCGATTTTGGTGAAATCGCGAGTCCAGTAACCGTGATAGGCATAAAATGGAAAACTGCCTTTATCCCCCCCACCGACAAAACCATGAACTTGCTCAACAATAGGCGATAGCCAAATTACATCGGTTCCGAGGCTCTTAATGTAGTCAAGTTTGGCTGTTACTCCTTTTAAGTCGCCCCCATGAAAAGTCCCAACTTCCTGCTTACCATCCTTTTGGCGTCCATAACTCTGATCATTGGTTCTATCGGCATTGTTAAAGCGGTCGACCATCACAAAATAGATATTGGCGTTACCGTAATCAAATGGGAAAGAGGCTTGGTCACTCTTTATGGGTTCAAGAAGAACGAGTCCGCCGCTTGTCTTGGACGGCTGGATTGTGACTTGACCATTCTCAACAACAACAGTGTTTCCTGAAAACGCATCGCGTAGCTTAGTTCCGTCATCGAATGTATTGGCAAGATCCAGTGTCACTTTATTGCCAGAGAACTGTTCACACGTCACATCTGGAATTGGACGTTTAAAAACAGTTTGTTTGCTTTTCTTAGACTCTCTCGCAATAGAAAGGGTGTGGTTGTTGTCATCAAATGTGAAAGAGTAATCGCCAGCAAAACGAATTTTGATATCCAGCAGGGTGTCGTTTTGGCAATTCAGTTGGAGAGGGCGTCTAAATTTAACTTTTTGCTCATCAGGTGCTGTGCAATCACCGACTAAATCAGAAACTTTAATTTGGTAAGTCTGTTTTGTGAGCGGAAGAACCAGTGGCTCAGAGGAACTCAAAGGAAAATCGCGACTTGTGGTAGTCGTACTGATAGAGATAGTTGGCTGCGCTAGGGCATGTGAACTGGCCATCAGCAGTATACTTGCAGTAATGGCAGATAAAGAGTGTTTCACGTTATATCCTTATTTTTATGATAGTTATCAGATCATAAAAGCAAGAGGCAAGGGTGACATCATTCTCCTTGTCTACGCCCTAAAACGAGTGGTAGGTCACGTATTAAACAGCAGATGCAGTTATACACGACGAGTACGGTAAAAAAGAGCTTGCTGAATAATGTGTTGTAAAATTTAATTGGTATGATATTCTGGCTTTGTAATGGTTCTCAGCGTGAAGGATTACGCAGTTTATGACTTTGTGTTTAGCATTGTGACTCGGGCAAGTATGCCCGTTTTTTTTGTCTAAAATTCAACTATCTGCATTCCATCTGGGAATCGGTTTAGAGTGGTTATACGCTTCATCGGTCATTTCATAGAACCTTGTAAAATCAGCAGGTTTTATAGGCCTTGCATAGTAGAACCCTTGAATAAATGTCACTCCAAGCTGCTCTAGCTGTTCAATTTGATACTCTGTTTCTACTCCTTCCGCAATAACCTTCATGCCCAAATCGGTTGCTAACTGAACCATAGATTTGAGAACAGGTTTGATATTGGAATCAGAATGCAGGCTTTTAATGAATACCTGATCGATCTTTACAACATCGAAATTCATCAATCGAATGAGATTCAAGCCTGAATAGCCCGTACCAAAATCGTCAATGGCGATTTCAAATCCTAACGTTCGAATCTGCTTTAGGTGATTAAGGGCAACATCTAGCTGATCAGGTGTTAAGTCAACGTTTTCGGTTAACTCGAGTAAAACTCGTTTTACAAACATTGGGTGTTTGTTGGCGTATGACTGCAAATATTCGACAAAGGCCGGTTGTACGATCTGGTAGCGACTAATATTTATACTGATATATTTATCGCTACCATAGTTTGGATTGTTTTTGAGGAATCGAGTCACCTCTTTGAAGGCGAATTGGGTCACTTGATCGATAATGCCAAGTTTCTCAGCTAATGGAATAAACTGCTCTGGAGAAATCTGCCCCTGTACTGGATGGTTCCAACGCACTAATGCTTCACTTCCAACGAGCTTTCTAGAATGAATATCGACAATCGGTTGTAAGTACAGCTCGATTTGATCTTGATGAATAGCATTAATTAAAGAGTACTCTACAGACCTTTTAGCCAATGTTTGATACCTGAGCATTAAGTACAGTAGTGAAAGAACCAGCGCGATTGACACGGTTTCACCAATATGAGTCAGGTAGTGGTATTGGTATGATTGATTGGTCAGGAAAATACTGATCGAGAAAGGGTAAAGCTCAGAAGCGAAGGTGTACAGGTTTAAGTTTTGCAGTTGTTGGGTGTGATTACTCCTTATTACTTCATTCAGAACTTGTATTTGGTAGCCATACCTGCGTTCTTCGAAAGCTGGAGATATGAGCTCTAAGAATTGCTGTGGGTGCAAGAGAGCGTTGATACCTTTTCTTTTGTCACTTGAGGAATAGATAAAAAATGTTTTCATCTGACTTTTGGAATTCATCAGTGAAATGGTGATGTGTTTTGGCGAGGCATCTATCCTTTGTAACGTCGAGTTAAACAGGCGGATATTCGATCGGCCTTCATTGCTTGTACAGTAAACGACACCATCTTTATACAATCCAATCTCTTTAATCATTCTTGAGTTGAATACTTTAGACCGTAACTCTAACTTGTCTGCTTGACTACAATCTTCCCCTACGGACTGGTGCAGAATCTGTAGATTGTCGGCTACACTGTCGATGTAGTGCTCTAGCTTGACGATCGATTCGTTACCATCATGCAATACATGCTGACGAAGTTGATAGTGATTAAATGCCGCAGCAACCAAAAAGACACACGTAAAAATCCCAGCGATAGGCATGATAACTGGGAAGTGATCACAAACCGTGTTAATCCGCTTTTTAATCAGTGTATTAAGCTGTTTCATATAGGGGGCCGTACGAATTCCATTTTGATACTATAGAGTTAAAGTTTCACTAGATGTGCGAAAAATTAGCGTGATTCGGAATTGGTCACGTTGAAAAGTAAGTTTTCTATTCCGCGGTCTCACTTTTGATACAGTTGTTGTCTGGTGTGATTTATGTCATTAACTCAATAAGTTAGTCGAGCAAGGAGGCTTGATAGGCATATCTTTTAGTATGATAGGTGCTCGACGTAGCTTGTATGACAAGATCGGAATAGGTGTGCGTGTATGGAGTTAGCTGAATAACTGCACATGACACTAATCCGTTAGTAATTAGTGGTTATTACTTGATTGCGTTCGAATTGGTTACTAGACTGCACCCCATTAACTTGCTGAAACTTAACGTCATACTAAAGAGAATTCTGATGCTTACGAAAATCTCTAGTGAAATATGCTCAACAATAGTCGCTTTTCGAAAAGATGAACGAGGTGTGACTGCCATAGAATATGCAATCATCGGGATCATTATTTCGGGAATGATACTGGCAGTCTTCGTGACAGATAACGACCTAAAAAACGCCCTTAGCGATGCAATGGGCGTGATTACAAGCAACATAGAGTCTGCGGAAAATGCTGGTGGTGGCTAATTAAGCTTAATTAGCCCATCTTAGCTTTAATCTACTCTTTGACCTTATAGGTTGATACAAACATACGCACCGCTTGCGTTACCGCCATTTCTAACTGCTCACAAGACGCTGGAGGCTGGTGTGCTAACAGCTGAGGCCAAAAGACAATCGCTTTAATACTGCCAATGTATTGTTCTACTGCCAGTGGAATGTTATCGATCTCTATCGCTTTGGCAGCAATCGCTTGTTTTATCCACTCATAAAGACCATAGGAATCTCCAATCGCCTCAAACCTTTCCATTAATAGTTTTGACGTGTTTGGGCATCGAATACACTCCGCCATCACTAGCCGGGCTGTCATTTGGAAATCATCAGTGTTTATGTAACACATTTGCTTGAGTGTCAGTTCAGACAGCTGTTTTTCGATCGAAACAGAAGGTTCAAATTTGAGCTCACATCGGTCATCAAAACGACACATGAGCTTGTCTACAATGACTGCAAACAGCGCATCTTTGTTTGGGTAATACTTATATAAAGTCCGTTTAGACACACCAGCATGTTTGGAAATGCCTTCCATACTCGCTTGTTCTAGACCTTTTTGAGAAAACACTTCAATGGCGGAACGAATGATATCTTCTTGTTTTACATCACTTCTTTTAATCATGGCTATGACCTGTACAAAATAAAAGTAAACGATGGTGTTTACTTTTAAATTTACCATGTCTAAAGTATACACCATCGTTTACTTTCTTGGGTAGCCAAAATAGGTTATGAAAATGAGCAATGTGATCAAAGCTTCTGTTTTATCTGCGTTGGGTGTATTGGGTGTCAGCCATTGGCTTAAAGCAGACACTGAAATCGAACAACAGACAAGTGAAGTAAGGCGAGCAAGTCGAATCGCAAATTCGCCTCAGTTCCATCAGGGTAAGGTGATTACACGTATGCCCAACGTACCTAGCAATGAAAGTACCTCCAGTATTATGCGTAAATTTTTCTTTGAGCGTTCTTCGCTCAAGCCGCAGACAGAATTGCCTTACGTACCGGTTAATACCAAACATTTGGCGGAGCGTAGTGAGCAATTGCGCGTAACTTGGCTTGGGCATTCAAGCTTGTTTATCGACTTAGACAAGACTCGCATTCTAATTGATCCCGTATTTGAATATGCCTCTCCGTGGATTGCCAAAAAGCTTTTTCAGCGAAATGTTACAGCTCCGGTGAGCCGTGAAGATTTACCTACACCAGATGTTATTCTGATTTCTCATGATCACTACGATCATTTGGAAGAATCGACAGTCCGTTATTATGCGGAGAAAAACGTGTTGTTTTACGTCCCACTCGCTGTTGGACGCCATTTAGAAAAATGGGGAGTGTCGTCTGCAAATATTGTCGAGTTTGATTGGTGGGAATCTCAGAAGATCAACGGTGTGGAATTTGTGGCGACGCCAGCGAATCATAATTCTGGCCGCACAGGTTTTGATTCAAACAGCACTCTTTGGGCGTCATGGGTTGTAAGGAGCACAAACGGTTCGATTTTTTATAGTGGCGATAGTGCTTATGATTACCACTTTAAACAAATTGGCGACAAGCTGGGGCCGTTTGATATGGCTTTTATTGAGGTTGCTGCCAACGTGAAAGATGGGCAAGGTTTTCCTGTCGAAAACTGGGGGCATATGCAGGCACGACATACTATGCAGGCGTTTATCGATGTTAATGCCGCAAAACTATTCCCTGTACATTGGTCAACCTATGAGCTGTTTGCTCACCGATGGGATGAACCTATGACGGACCTTATTGCGGAAGCTCGTCAATCAGGAGCCCAACTAGTGACACCTATGGTTGGAGAGACACTCGAACTCAAAAACGAGATTAACACGACTTTTTGGTGGCAAAACCAAGACATTATGTTGGCTGGTGCCGGTTTAAGCTACCAAAATTAGACTTTCTAAGTTATTTAAATCATTAATCTTTTCTTATGTTTGCCCGATTTTATCGGGCTTTTTTCTATCTGACGAAATAGCGCTTTTGTTTTTATAAAATCTCCTTATACTCGATTACAACTATGCAACAATGTTATTGCCAAGGGAGTGCGTATGGAACAAGAACAAAGCCTTTTCCAATGGGAGCGAGTGAAGCGGTTTAACCTTCCTGTGTGGACGGTACTCATTGGCGTTTTGATCGCACGCACTAGCTACTTTATGGCTTGGCCATTCCTGATTGTTTTTCTCTATCAAGACTATAATGCGTCTGCCATTGAAGTGGGGGGGATGCTTGCTCTTTCCGCGGTGACTGGCTCACTTACAGGTTTATATTCAGGCTATTTGTCAGATAAGTTTGGCCGTAAATGGATTATGGTGGCAGGTTGCTTTATAGCGTTTATCGCTTATACCGGAATCGGACTTGCGTCAGAGGTGTTGCATTTTTACGTGCTCATCTTAATGGCAGGTTTTATGCGACCTCTTATTGATGGACCGGCTAAGGCTGTGATCGGCGATTCGCTGTCCGACCTCAAGGACCGAGAGTTAGCGTTGAACATTCGCTACTTCTTACTAAACATTGGTGCCGCCGTTGGCCCTTTGCTGGGGGTAACCTTAGCACTTGCGGAGCCTCAGCTACTCTTCATCATTACTGGGGCTACTCACTTGGTCTACAGTGGTTGGATTTTGTTTGGAATTGAACGTAAAGGGCGATTTACTAAACCTGATCGCTCGATGCTACCGAACTTTCGCCAGACGGTAAAAGTGATTAGTGGGGATCGGATATTTGTTCTGCTGCTAATGGCTAACTTACTGCTAATGTTTGTCTATGCCCAATTAGAATCATCGGTACCGCAAGTGATTGTGCGTAGTGGTATTGAAGACTCGGCCAAGCTTATCGCTTTGTTGATGATGGTAAACGCATTAACGATAGTTCTGTTGCAGTTCCCCGTGTTAAAGGTAATGGAAAAGCTTCCATTGTTTACCCGAACTCGTATTGGAATGTGTGCAATTGCACTTGGTCAGTTGGCGTTTGTTTTTACTCCGGAACAGTCTGCAATTGGCTGGGGTATTGCGTGTTTCATTGTGAGCTTAGGAGAAGTTATTACGTTTCCCACTCTTAATGTACAGATTGATAGATTGGCGCCACCTCATCTGCGAGGTTCGTACTTTGGAGCGACAGCGTTGTATGCATTGGGCTTCGCTATAGGCCCGGCTCTCGGAGGTGCAATGGTTGAATGGTTTGGCTCGCAATGGCTATTTGGGTTGTGTTTCCTAGTCAGTATCACAATGATATGGCTGTACTGGGTAGCACAGCATACTGACGATGAAGTTGAAAGAGAGCCCGCAAGCCAAACATAAGCTTCGAATAAAAGGCTAGCCATCGCTAGCCTTTTTACATGAAATACTGATTTCCTGTTACAGACTCTAACCAATCTCTAACTGCGTAGAGTGATACAAAAACTGCAGGGCTTTTTATCGACTGATCTGGCCATGTGACATCGCCACTGACAAAGCCGTGGTTGACACCGATTAGCTCTCCTGACTCGTTGTACACCCCACCGCCAGACATTCCAACCATAATGACGCCTGTTGTACCTGACATTTGGCACTTGTCCCAACCGTATACACTTACGTCACCAACATATTCGCCCTTGCTAGAGGAAAGAGGTAAGCCAAGTGGATAGCCTACGTGTGTAACAGATTGGCCAGGGTAAACTAAGCCAATACCATGATCGGTATGACCTTGTTTTTTTACCAATGCGATGTCGCAAGTAGGGTGATAGAAGACGTCTTTTCCGGTCATTTCGAGAATGGGTTTGTTGTGAGCTGCGGTAACCAACCACTCATTATCGAGGCGAGCAACGGAACCTTCTAATCCCATTAATAAAGGAACACCAACAAATATTTTTTCGTTATCTTGTTCTATATCGTCCTGAATATTTCCGTATACATCTGGTAGTCCATTCGCACATCCTGTGAGTAGCAAAGCTACAAGCACTATAATGCGATACATGTTATCTAACCAAGTTGGCTCATTTGAGCGTTATTTAATTGACTTGGTTATTATTGTTTTTTTGACGAAACAGGTATGTAGTCTATTTCTGAACAGTGTTCAATTGGGAAAAGTCTGATGGATTTTAAAGAGCATGCGCTTCAGCGCATGCCTTAAAAAGTAATGAGTTACTCGATATCAGCGTGAGGTTGTAATTTAATGGTTTGAGTTGGGTAGGCGATATCAGCTTCATTTTTGTGAATAATCGACATGATCTGCAATAGAACGTCTTGCTTTACTTCATGGTAGCGGATCCAGTTTACGGTCTTAGTAAAGGTGTAAACGAGCAAGTCTAAGGAAGAAGGTCCAAAAGCATTGAAGTTGACGATAAGTGTCTGCTTAGTATCAATGTCAGGGTGGCTTTCTAGCATCGACTTGATCTCTTCCACGATAATTGCGACTTTTTTTCCATCGTCGTAACGAATCCCAATGGTTTCGTTGATGCGTCGATTTAACATTCGTGAAGGGTTTTCCACAACGATGTTGCTGAACACTGAATTTGGGACGTACAGCGGACGTTTATCAAAGGTTCGAATGATGGTCATACGCCAACCAATACGCTCTACCGTACCTTCAATTTGGCGATCTGGCGATCGAACCCAATCCCCCACTTTAAATGGGCGATCGAAATAAATCATCATGCCACCGAAAAAGTTCGACAGAAGGTCTTTCGCCGCCAGACCAACAATCAAACCACCGACACCACCAAATGTGAGTAAACCCGATAGACTCAAGCCAAATGCTTGCATCACCGTCATACCACCAATGACGATGAAGAATAAACGGGAGACTTTTGCTACTGCTTGAACTGTGGTTTCATCGCGATTTTTTTGTTCGAGTACGTATTCCTCAATATTGTTAATTAGGCGCATCGTTATCCAAACGAATATTGCGATGACAAGCAGAAGCTTGACGGTACTTAGCCAGTTGAGTTTGTCACCCATGTGGTCTTGCAGCAGAAAGCCTAAGGAAACCGTTGCTGGCCAACACCAAATGAGCGTACTAACCGGAGTTTTGAGTGCAGCTAGCGTTAGATCATCCCAGTGAAATTGCGTTTTATTGACCAGAATTTCCAACCGCCCATATACGAGTCGCCAAATAATCCAAGCTAGAAAACTGGCGATAGTGATAAGCAGAACGTTGGTGTCCCAATGTTGTAAGAGTCCAGCAATTGAAGGTGGTAAGTAGGAAATTAACTGATCCATATGGTTGGTCTATTGTTGATCGAAATGAATGAAGAGTAGGTTCTTTCCTCAATAGTGACACTAGGGGCGGTTAATGACTAGTGCGTATAGGAATTTTCTTTCTTAAGGTTAAAAATATGTCAAGAATATTGAATCTATTTGATATGTAAATAATCGAGGAGCACACTTCTCATTCTTATTGCAAATAGCTAAGGTACAACGATGAAAGCAAGTGATAAACAGTTTGCAGTCATAGGGTTAGGGCGATTTGGCCTATCGGTATGTAAAGAGCTACAGGACTCCGGCGCAGAAGTCCTCGCCATTGATATCAATGAAGATAGAGTAAGAGAGGCTGCCGCGTTCGTCAGCCAAGCCTTGGTTGCAAACTGCACCATTGAAGAAACGGTTTCTGAGCTGCGATTAAGTGACTACGATATGGTGATGGTAGCAATTGGCTCTGATGTCAATGCGAGTATTCTAACCACACTTGTCGTCAAAGAAGCGGGCGCAAAAACCGTTTGGGTGAAAGCCAATGATAAGTTCCACTCGAAAATTCTGCATAAAATAGGAGCGGACCACATCATATTACCAGAGCGCGATATGGGGATTCGCGTTGCTCGTAAGATGATGGACAGACGTGTGCTTGAGTTTCAAGAGTTAGGGTCAGGAATCGCAATGACAGAAATTGTGGTTGGCGCTCGATTGCTAGGCAAAACGTTAGGTGATTTAGCTTTATGCCAGGAGGTTGGTGTGCAGGTGCTCGGCTTTAAACGTGGACCAGAAGTGATTAAGGCACCGCAATTAGACAAGACGTTAGAAATTGGCGACTTGATCATCATTGTTGGACCCAAAGATACGCTTACGAAGAAATTAAAATCTCTATGAACCCTTTCAGTCAAAAAGGGCTTTTCTACGCCTTAGACAACGACAAAAGAAACAAAAAAGGCTCAGAGCCAAGAATTATACTGCTGAGTTTCCTTGGTGTTCTGATTCCTTCCGCCATCTTGCTTACCTTGCCGGTTTTCTCGGTGACAGGGCTATCAATTACTGACGCTCTTTTTACCGCAACGTCCGCGATCAGTGTGACAGGGTTAGGCGTTGTAGATACCGGCCAGCATTTTACGTTAGCGGGTAAGGTATTGCTGATGTTTCTTATGCAAATTGGCGGTCTAGGTCAGATGACACTCTCAGCCGTACTTTTGTATATGTTTGGAGTGCGTTTGTCTCTAAAGCAGCAAGCGTTAGCAAAAGATGCTCTTGGTCAAGATCGACGTGTTAACCTGAGAAAACTGGTCAAGAAAATTATTATCTTTGCGTTTATCGCAGAGGCGATGGGTTTCGTTGTTCTCGCCTTTCGTTGGGTACCTGAGATGGGGTGGTCCACAGGGCTGTTTTACGCCTTATTTCACTCGATTTCAGCGTTCAATAACGCTGGGTTTGCGCTTTTCTCGGATAGTATGATGAGCTTTGTTGATGATCCACTTGTGATCTTTACTTTAGCCAGTCTGTTTATATTTGGTGGGCTTGGCTTTACGGTTATTGGTGATTTATCCGTTAATTGGAAAAAGGGCTTTCGCTATCTTCAGTTACATACCAAGATTATGCTGGTGGCAACGCCCGCTTTACTGGCGATTGGTACCATTATGTTTTGGTTATTAGAGCGCCACAACCCAAGTACTATGGCGAACTTAGAAACATCAGGCCAATGGCTGGCCGCTTTCTTCCAGTCGGCGAGTGCGAGAACAGCTGGTTTTAACAGTGTTGATTTAGCCCAGTATACCCAGCCAGCGTTATTGGTAATGATTATCTTGATGCTCATTGGTGCAGGTTCAACGTCTACGGGGGGCGGTATTAAGGTATCGACTTTTGCGGTTGCTTTTGTGGCGACGTGGACATTCTTACGTCAGAAAAAGCATGTCGTGATGTTTAAGCGCACAGTTGATTGGACAGTAGTGACCAAATCACTCGCTATCATAGTCGTCAGTGGTGCAATCTTAACGGCTGCGATGTTTGCGTTGATGCTGACTGAGCGCGCAAGTTTTGACAAAGTCATGTTTGAGACGATTTCGGCTTTTGCGACCGTGGGCTTGACCGCTGGTCTAACGGCAGAGCTATCAGAGCCAGGTAAATACATCATGATTGTGGTGATGATTATAGGGCGAATTGGTCCTTTGACTTTAGCGTACATGCTAGCTCGCCCAGAGCCTTCGCTAGTCAAACACCCTCAGGGAATGGTGTTAACCGGATAGTTTATTCGCGCTGATGGACTATTTATTACCAAAATGTTCTGTCAGCGCGGCCCTACGTTGTTTTGCTCCTCCGCCGCCTTCCATATCGATAGTGCTTTCGTACCCTTCTTTGATAAAGCGCTGTATAGGACTATTGGGCTGCAAACGTCTAAGCTGTGGTGAATTGAAGGTTCCTGCAATTTGGTAGATAGTTGTGCCGCTTCCTGTTTTGACAAATATCCTTTCTCCATCAAACTCGAAACTTGTCGATACCAAGCGATGATTACGAAAAACACCTTGCTCGTTTAAGGTCAGTATTTCAGTGCTATAAGGTGGTGCTCCTACTTCAATCCATGTCCCATAGACATGTTTCGGGTGAACATAATCGTTGTAGCTAAAGTAGATCAACGACGAAAAGCCAATTGCTAGGAAGCAAATTATGGCTAAAAACATCAATTTGAAGATCCGAGCTTTTGTCATAACTACCTGTCTGTCCCAAACGTACGCATCAATGCCAAGTGAATGAAAATTCAAGCTTCTAAGATGTTGACTACTAAAGCAATAGCCACATATAAAAGTTTGATGCTGTGCCCAAAGCAACGAAATTGTTCAGTTAAAAGCGTTACTAAATGCTCACAAAAAAAAGAGTAAATTATCGTCATTTAAATTAAGACTAGCATTCAATTGGTTATCTTGAGCAGTTATTAGCATTATTGGATAGCAAGCGCTGGATTTATGGTTAGAGAGTTCTCACCGTGTGAGGCGTTTGAAGAGAGTAATGATTGCCGCTTATAACAAAATCAGATAAAAAGTTAATTCAATTGAATCACTTAAAAATAAGCGTAATGGGGAATGTATGATTAAAGTAAACAGTTACTTTGAAGAAAGTGTTAAGTCTTTAGGGTTTACGCAGGGTGATGACAACTCAAGTGTAGGAGTGATGCTAGCAGGCGAATACACATTTGGTACAGCAGCACCTGAGCGTATGACTGTCGTTAAAGGCGAGATGACGATTAAGCGAGCAGGTGATAGTGATTGGAGTACTTTCAAGTCTGGAGAGTCCTTTGATGTCGCAGGCGATTCTTCTTTTGATTTGCAACTTTCTGTCACAACTGCGTATTTATGTGAATACTTATAATCAGCACTAAATCTCTTATTTAATACAAACACCGCTAAGACAGCGGTGTTTTTCTTTTTTCAAAATGGGAGTCATTATAGAAATTACCACTATCCAGAAGGATCTGTAGAATCAATTCTATTGTTGGCGCTATTCTAACTCATTGATTTTATGAGCTTAGACTATTTGGCATTTGAATTGCTTAGCAGACTAAAGTTCATGGTTTAACTAGCTATCTATTTAAAACAGCACTATCTCATTGAGACGCTGCTAGCAGCTAGATTCGGATTTGCCGAAAACACGGTAAGCTTTAATCAAGTTTATTGCAGCAAACCTTAGCTATACTTATATCATGACGGATTCTAACTAAGGAGGTGCGCATGGCGGTTGTCCCTAAGCATAAGGACCATCATACTCGATACGACCCTAGTCAAGACTTAACACAAGATCAATTGCATCGCTTTGGTCAGGTGGCGTCCAGTGCCCAAAAGAGGCGCGAAAAGATGGCCGCTAGGTCTTCGGTACTTGCAGATGCGAAGGACGTTGCATTCAAACCGATAGTCCGACCTAAAAAAGACAAACCTAATACAGTGAGATACGCGGTGTGGATGATTGTGTTAATGGCGTTTAGCTTGTGGTTGATGTATATGAGTGGCTAGCCTTTCTTGTGGCTTATTGGCGTCACGTTGTTCTGGGTAGATAGGGTTGTGACTCGGTCTTTTCGGTAATAGTGAAATTTGTTTTTGCCGCTATGTTTAGCTGAGTACATTGCTTTATCCGCACATCGTGTGAGTTCTGGTAGTGTCGCCGCGTCCTCTGGGAATAAAGCTACCCCCAAACTAACAGCTACCTTTCCTACTTTTTCTTTTCCTTGATAGCAGTCTTCAAACAGGTGAAGAACACGATTTAAGATATTTTCCAAATCATTTTTGCTATTCACTCCGTACAGCAACAGTACAAACTCATCACCAGCGAAGCGAGCGATGGAGTAGTCATGCTTGTCAGTTTTGCGGTCTTTATTACGAATGTTATTCTTAAGCCGATGAGAGAAGTGCTGTAATACGCGATCACCGACGTCGTGTCCGAAGGTATCGTTTATCGTTTTGAAATCATCGATATCGATAAAAATCATCGCTGTAATGGTATTTGCGTTCCGTTCTTCTTCTAACTTCTCGCTGGCCCAATTCTCAAAGCTCCAACGGTTGGCGAGTCCGGTTAAACGATCAAAATAGGCAAGGTCTTCGATACCTTCTTTATACAATGATTGGATATAGCCCACAGCCTTATCGTAGTAGTAAGAAGAAGTATTACAGAGCAGACAAAGTGCAAATAAACTGATGATAAATCGATCCGGAGATAGATTCCCTAAAGTGGTCGCGTGGTTCCCATAAACCGTAAACAGTGCTAAAGCGGTAAAGCCGAGGCTATAAATCAATCCAATTCTAAATTCATTAGAAAAGATCACAGCTGCGAGTATGGGGTACAGCCATACTAATGTTCCTGGCCCATGAACGCCATATAGAAGTAACATGGTTGCCTGAAACAACAGGACCCAGCTTAAAACAAGATCGCCAAACCTTGTGGTTTGATGCTTGCAAATCAATGCCAAGTTGATAATTAAGATAAGCGCGCTGGTAAGGTTGATGGCTGCAAACAAAGTACTGGCATTGGACAAGTGTAACAAACCGTAAAGCAGTAACATCGAGATAGACACCACTGAACATATTTGCACTACTTTGTATTTTCTTACAGAACGAAGGTCTGCCATCTCTGCTAAGTGACGACCTACAAAATTACCCATCAGCTACTTGTCCTAAATTTGGTATTCCTTGCATATAGTCTAGGCCTTAATTGTGATTTCGCTTCAATAAAGGGGGTGTGGTTATTATGCAAGTTGTTGTTTATTTGGGTATCTTGAGAGGTGAGGCAGTAATTTGGCGTACGAATAACTTGTTGTATATTCGGAATAAAAATTGATGATGTGGTTTTTTTGGCGTTGCTAAGTTATTGATTGTATTCCATTTAAAGTAAAATACATGCGTCGTTATAATTAATTGGTATAACGTTTTTTGACATTCTTGTTAATGAGTTCAAATAATTGGCTCGTTTATCTGGCTGGACAACTTCCAGCCAGAAAATGAATCGACTACTTTTTCTCTAGGCCATAAGGCAGGTTTGAAAACACTTTTGGTTGAGCGGTAACAGTTGGAGCCATGTTTACCTTCTGCCAATCAAGTAGCATGATTGCCAAAACATTTCGATGTTCCCCATACGCTAAGTCAAATTCCCCTGATACAGATGGGATCATACCTCGATCAACGACAATGGATTTTTGGATTGCTGCACGAGTTTTCTCGACAACTGGGTCGTCATCTAAACCTGCAAGTAGGAAGCTGATACCGACTTCTGCAATAATGTCTTCTTTTGCGCGCAGCAAAATAGTGTCGATGTTGTTACGAAAGTAATCGAATATCCATTGGTACTGCTTTTCGCTCACTTTGCGCTGATAATATTGTGAGTCTGCGAAAACAATATGTGTTAAACCATAAAGTTTATTGCCGTATTGTTGTTTTGATAGCTTTTTGTCTTTGCTGTCGGGGTAGGCTGCTCTAAACGCTTGAATAAAAGGGTCTACGACATCTTGTTCACCTAATTGACGAAGCCAAAACACTTGATTGGCAAGTTGTGCTGCCCATGCTTTAATCATTTCAGGATCTGTCGCGTATTTACTGAAATCGTAACGACGAATTACCTGACGTAGCTTCTTATCTTCTTTGTGTTTGAGTCCATACTCATTTGCTCTAGCCATAGAGCCTAAGAGGTCGACGCCCAGATAAAGGTATTCAGGCATGTGTTTGGTGACAGTGTATCTACGTAAGCTTCTCTCATCTGTATCATCTTGATATCCGGCAATACGTTTCTCCGAATAGAGAAGTATCTGTTCGGGTGTATTAACTTCCGCAGCAAAACGATTTAAGCGACTCGCAACACGCGCCATATCACTCCAGACCGCGGCAGAGTATTTTTTATCAAGAGTTTGGCGATACATCCTCAAGCCGTAGTGTCCTTCCTTGAATGCTGGCAAGGTATACAATTGACTTTCATAGGTCTGTTTGATGAGATCTGCAGATTCTTCATAACTCTCAGAAGAAAAGGCACTTGGTAGAAAAGAGAGCCCTAAGCAAAGGGCCAGTACTTGTAGACGCATTTTATTACCAGTTCCAGTTAACAAGCCCACATTAAGATGTAGTTCAGTCGAGCTTTAGCATGGTCCGTTAGGGATGAATTCAAACTAAAGATTAGTCTATCAGGCATTGAACAAACTGATGTAAAGAGGCTGTCAGATACAAGCAAAATATCGTACATCCATGACGAACATCTTTGCATGATGAGTTCACAGATTGGTACAGGCTCCTCTTTTGGGTTACGACTATTTGAGTAGTTTTTGGTGAAAAAACGATCATAGTGATGTAGATTTTATATATTGATAAAAATATTAAAAACTAATGCGGTGCACAATGATGTCCGTGTAGCCAACTATCAGAAAAAGGATAGTCTGGCCATTTTGCCAATATTTCGGGGTAAGAATGCAGTATCGGATGAGCAGGCATTGGTCTGCGTATTTGTTTGTCTTGGTAATCAGTTTTTTAGCAGTCGGATTTGTTGAACTCGTAGATCGTAGCCAAAAGAATTTTATGCGTGACAGCTTGTTGGGTCGAGCTAAAGAAGAACTTTCAATCATACGATCAGAGTTAGAAGCTGCGATTGTTTCTGATATCTATGTGGTGAATGGCCTTTCCGCACTTGTAGCCGCTAACCCTGAGTTTGAGTTTTCCGGTTGGAGTCTTATTGCCTCAAGCATTATGCGTAAAAGCAGCCATGTAAGGAACATTGGACTTGCACCTGATGATGTCATTAGGCATATCTACCCACTAGAAGGTAATGAAAAAGCGTTAGGGCTAGATTACAAAACCATCCCTAATCAATGGCGTACGGTTAGAAAAGCACAGGAAGTACAGGAAATTTTCATTGCCGGGCCCGTAAACTTGGTGCAGGGAGGTCGAGGGTTAATAGCTCGTGTCCCTATCTATGAAGATCCTCCGTATAATAGTCGTTATTGGGGCGTATGTAGTGTTGTGATTGATTTGGATTCATTGTTTCGAGACGCTGGTATCGAGGAGTTTGAACACAAATACAATTTGGCAATGCGGGGTGTTGATAGTAGCGGCAGTGACGGAGAACACTTTTATGGAAGTGAGAACGTTTATGTTGAGTCGTTTGCTCAAGAGCACGTTTACTTTCCCTATGGCAGTTGGCTGATTGCTGCAAGCACAAAACGAGACTTGTTGGATAATGGAGAGTGGTATCGTGTTCACGCTGTTCGCTTGATTGGCTATCCCATGCTTGTATTACTAGCGATCGCTTTTGGTATGATTTATCGATTGTATGCCGTTGCGAACAAACGTTCACTTCAAGATGAGTTAACGCGTTTACCTAACCGACGTTACTTTATGTACACCATTGAGAATCAGTTTCAAGCTGCTCAAAAGCATGGTGTGAAAGAAAGCTTTGCAATACTTAATATCGATCTTGATAAGTTTAAAGCGATTAACGATAGCTATGGGCATGCAGCGGGAGACAAAGTCTTAGTTGCGACAGCAGAACGGATCAAGAGTATGTTAAGAGGGTCGGATGTCGTCGCGCGAATAGGAGGTGATGAGTTTTTAATCTTGTTACCGAGGATCACTCGAACGGAAGATATTGACGTTATAAACATAGAATTACAGAAAGCGATCTGTCATAGCCCTGTCATCTTTGAACAGCACCTGATTCATGTCCATGTTAGTGTGGGTTATGCGCTGTATCACCCGGACTTTCAGACTTTGGAAGATATGTTGAAGGTTGCTGATGCGCGTATGTATCAAGAAAAGCGTCGTCAATCACAAAGAGTACATGTTAACTAGTTGAGCCATTGGGCAAATCTTAGCAAAGCGTGCTATAGACATAGTATGTTTACCATCAAGGTGACAGCTATGAAAGAATTGTCTCAGTGGCTATCTGAATACGGCGAAAGCCACCAAAACCCAATTAATCAAAAGATTCATAAAGTTGCGGTACCGGGTATTTTTCTCTCGGTAGTGGGACTGATCTGGTCGATCCCCGTGATTGAGTTATACGGTTTGAGGCTCAATTGGGTATGGGTTGCAAGCGTACCTGTACTCGTGTTTTATTTTCGCCTATCGCTGAGCGTTTTCATCATGATGCTTGGTTTTACTTTAGCCAGTATTTCGTTGATTTGGTCATTGGAGCTTATGCAAGCGCCAGTGTTACTAGTCTCACTTAGCCTGTTTGCGGTGTTGTGGCTGTTCCAGTTTATCGGCCATAAAATAGAAGGGAAAAAGCCCTCATTCTTTGAAGATCTTCAATTCTTGCTTATCGGCCCTATTTGGGTGTTCCGTAAACAGTAAGGCTCAATATGCACTTATTTTAACGTTTGCGCGAAATCCCGTGCTCTAAATCACACTTCCTTATAAGTTTGCTAATTCCTTAGTAGTAGTAAATGACAAATGTGACAATTGTCATAGTAAAACACATATTGTTACCGGTAACATGACTTCTAACGTTACCGGTAACATAATGACTACAACCGGTAGGTCACCAAGAGTCATTCCGGCTAGATTGGATAACTGAAACGAATAAAGGAACCCCTACTATGAAAGCAATGACGAAAACTCTACTTGCTGCTTCAATGACTGGTCTATTCTCGATGTCTGCGCTTGCTGCTGACTTCACGCTGAAAATTCAATCGTCTGATCCATCGGGCGATCTTAACTTTAAGGTTCAGCAAAATTGGGCAGAACGTGTAGAGACTATGTCTAACGGTCGAATTGATATTGACCTTCTGCCAGTGGGGGCAGTGGTAAAACACACTGAAACACTGGGCGCAATCAAAATGGGTATCCTAGATGGCCAAGTCACTGCGACGGGTTACTTCTCTGGTAAAGATCCAGCGTTTGGTCTGATCGGTAACATGGTTGGTGCATGGTCAGAAACAACCCAACTGCTGCAATACATGAACTACGGCGGTGGTAACGAGTTGATGACTGAGCTTTACGCTCCTTATGGCGTGAAGTTTGTTGGTGCGTCAACAACGGGGGTTGAGTCATTTATTTCTAAAAAGCCAATTGACGGTGTTGATGATCTAAAAGGTCTTAAATTGCGCGCACCAGAAGGTCTGGTTCAGCAAGTCTTCGCTGCGGCAGGTGCTACGCCGGTTAACCTACCAGGTTCAGAAGTGTTTACTGGTCTAAGCAAAGGCGTTATTGATGCCGCGGACTACACAGTATTCTCGACGAACCAAAAAGCGGGCATGAACGACATCGCTACTCACCCAGTTCAACCAGGTTTCCACTCTCTGCCTCTGATTGATATCTCAATCTCACAGAAGAAGTGGGACAAGATGCCAGCGGATCTGCAAACAATCCTGCAAACCTCAGTACGTGACTTCTCTTACGACATGACGACTCAACTGAAGATTGCTGACCAAGCGGCTGTGAAAGAGGCGCAAGCTAACCCAGAAATCACCATTCACAACTGGTCTGACGAAGAGCGTAAGAAGTTCCGTGAGATTGCTAAAGGTCAGTGGAAGGTGTTTGCGGAGCGCTCTCCTAACGCGCAAAAAGTTTATGACTCTGTAACAACATTCTTAGAGACGAATGGTCTTCTTTAAGCTACTCGCATTTGTTTAGCTTCTCTGTGGAGGGCGAAAGCCCTCCTGTTTTTTTCAGGATTGCCCAATTATGACTGATAACACTCCCCACACGCCTCCAGAGCAAGAAGAGCAACCAAGAAACATCCTTGATAGAGCCATTATTAAAATCAGTAATCTATTAAGTGGGTTGTTCATCTTTACGGTACTGATTTCTTTTTACGAAGTCGTCATGCGTTATGCCTTCGATGCACCAACGACTTGGGTACATGAAACCGCCTCGTTTGTTGGTGGCTCACTATTCATCGTAGGTGGTATTTACGCGTTCGCTGCGAACAAACACGTTCGAGTTGTTCTTATCTATGATTCAGTTTCCGCTCAAACTCGAAAATATCTCAACCTTGTTCACCATGTTGTGGGTTTAGCGTTTGCGGGTATGTTGGCGTACGCCTCTTATTCAATGGTTCAAGAATCTTGGTTTACACCTTGGGGTGACCTTCGTCTTGAAACTTCTGGCTCGGTTCTTAACGCGCCGTATCCAGCCTTATTGAAAGGCATCATCTTTGTTTGTCTTTGTGTTCTTGTTGTCCAGTTTGTATTGCACCTCATCCAAGAGATTGTAGGTCTAGGGAAGAAAGACGATGTTTGATTTATCTTCTATTGGCATCGCATGGGGCAGTATCCTCATGCTGGTTATGATGGTCGGCTTGCTACTCACCGGTATGCAGCTTGCGTTCGTAACAGGTTTCGTTGCTATCTTTTTCACGCTGTTCTGGTTTGGTCCTGATGCATTACCTTTGATTGCGAGCCGTACCTATAGCTTTGCTTCAGGATACGTTTTCCTCGCGGTTCCGATGTTTGTATTGATGGCAGCACTGCTTGACCGCTCTGGTATTGCAAGAGACTTGTTTGATGCGATGAAGTCAGTAGGGCGCAGAGTACGCGGTGGCGTAGCGGTTCAGACGTTACTCGTTGCAGTACTATTGGCATCGATGTCTGGTGTGATTGGCGGTGAAACCGTGCTACTCGGTATTCTGGCTCTTCCACAAATGCTTCGCCTAGGTTATGACCGTAAGCTCGCGATTGGTACCACCTGTGCTGGTGGTGCGTTAGGTACCATGCTGCCTCCGTCAATTGTACTGATTATCTACGGTATGACGGCGAGCGTATCCATTGGTGACCTGTTCAAAGCGTCATTCCTACCAGCATTTATTCTTGCGGGCTGTTACATCGGCTACGTTCTGATTCGTTGTAAGTTAAACCCTTCTCTTGCACCACTGCCAAGTGATGAAGAGATGGCGGAAGACATGGCTAATCAGCCAAGCTACTTTAAAGCGCTATTTTTCCCACTGCTTTCTGTAGCGACGGTTCTGGGCAGTATTTACACTGGCGTGGCTTCAGTAACAGAAGCTTCGGCGCTAGGTGTTGTCGGCATCATGATCTCTGCGGCGATTCGAGGTGAGCTTAACTTCAACATGCTGAAAGAGAGTGCCATCGCGACCATGCGTACCTGTGGCATGATCATGTGGATCGGTATTGGCGCAAGTGCGTTGGTGGGTATCTACAACCTGATGGGCGGTATCGATTTTGTAGAAGAAGTGATTCTTGGCCTAAGTGGCGGTAGCCCACTAGCAACGCTTCTCATTATGATGGTGATCTTACTGGTACTTGGGATGTTCCTTGACTGGGTGGGGGTCGCGCTTTTAACAATGCCAATCTTCGTACCTATCATCATGAGCCTTGGTTATGACCCAATTTGGTTCGGTGTTGTCTTCTGTCTAAACATGCAGGTGTCGTTCTTATCTCCACCGTTCGGCCCAGCCGCGTTCTACTTAAAGTCGGTTGCGCCAAAAGACATTACGCTAGGTGAAATCTTTACATCACTGCTGCCATTTATCGGACTTCAAGTTCTGGTTCTTGGTCTTGTGATTGCCTTCCCTGAGCTAGCGATGTGGTGGAAATAAACCTCCACTTTAGATAACTCGAAATAACCAAAGAATATAGTGACAGCCTCCAGTGATAGTTGGAGGCTAAGGATAGTGTTGTCCAATGAAAGCGAAAAAAATCTTAGTAATGGGCGTATCAGGCTGCGGAAAAAGCTTGATTGGCAGTGAGATTGCTAACGCTCTTAATCTTCCTTTCCACGATGGGGATGACTACCACCCACAAACAAACGTGGAAAAAATGGCTCAGGGTATTCCATTAACGGATGATGACCGTATCGGTTGGCTGGAGACATTGAATAAAGTGTATACCGACAACGACAGTGCAGTGATTGCTTGCTCAGCTTTGAAGCCTGCATATCGGGACATTCTGCGCCACAACAACGATGAGCTAGTGATTGTTTATCTTCAAGGTGACTTTGACACCATTTGGAATCGCCACAAAGCAAGAGAAAACCACTATTTCAATGGTGAGGTGATGCTTCAAAGCCAGTTTGATGCCTTGGTTGAGCCAAGCCAAGACGAAGCCTTGTTTATCGATATTGCTCAAGAGGTAAAAGCAGTAATTAGCGATGCATTAAACGCCATTAAGCAAAAAGAGGAAGCAGCATCATGAGTACGTCTAACATTGCGATGATTGGCTTAGGTGTAATGGGTAAAAGCTTAGCACTCAACCTCCTAGACCAAGGCTTTAATGTCACTGGCTTCGACATTAGCGACGTTCACCGAGAGCGTGCTGAGCAAGAAGCGGGGGCGCTCATTCAACAAGCAGGTAAGGGGCAGTTTGTTAACGCGACCGACTTAAGCCAGGTACTGGAATCACTCGTTAAACCTCGTGTGATTGCGCTGTCTGTTCCTGCGGGATCAATCGTGGAGTCAGTCATTGATGACTTGCTTGACGCTGGCCTAGAGCAACAAGACATTGTTATTGATACCGGCAATAGCCTCTGGACAGACACCGAAGCTCGTGAGCAAAAATACCAAGGCAAACTGCGCTTCTTCTCAACAGCCGTTTCTGGTGGTGAAGTCGGTGCCCGCACTGGTCCGGCATTAATGGCCAGTGGTGACAGAGCAGCATGGAACTACGTTCAGCCAATGTGGGAAGCGATCGCCGCAAAAGTGGATGAAAAGGGTTTGCCTGTTGGTCAGTTTGAACAAGGTGAACCATGCGCAGCCTATTTAGGCCCTGCTGGTGCTGGTCATTACGTAAAGATGGTTCACAACGGTATTGAGTATGCAGACATGCAGCTTATCTGTGAGGTTTACCACTTTATGTCTGAGGTGCTGGACATGCCAGCGCAAGAAATCGGTCAAGTGTTTGAGGCATGGAACCAAGGGGTTCTGAATAGCTACTTGATGGAGATCAGCGCAGAGATTTTGCAAACGTCAGACCCAATTACATCAAAGCCGTTTGTTGAAGTGGTTCTCGATAAAGCGGGTCAAAAGGGCACTGGTCTATGGACTGCAGTGAACAGTTTGCAAGAAGGTGCGCCAGCGCCAACGATTGCTCAAGCGGTCTTTGCACGAGCACAGAGCAGTCAGAAACAAACTCGAATGCTGGCTGCTTCGCGACTTAAAACTCATGTGAAGCCAAGCTGTGGAATGAACAATGAAGAGACGATTGCCGAACTGCACGAAGCGCTGTATTGCGCCAAGTTATCGGTTTATGCGCAAGGTTTTGACTTGATGAAAGCCATGTCGGTTAAAGAGCAGTGGGATCTGGATTTTGCACATATTGCCAAAATCTGGCGTGCAGGCTGTATTATTCGAGCGGTGTTCTTGCAAGATATTACAGCGGCTTATCAAGCTGACCCTCAACTCGAAAACCTGCTGTTTGCTCAACGTTTCGTTGAAGAAGTGCATAATCGCTCATTCGGTTGGCGAGCAACGGTAGCAAACTCGGCGCTTACTGGTGTTCCTATGCCAGCGATTAGCTCTGCGCTTAGCTACTTTGACTCTCTGCGATGCGAGGTGCTACCAGCAAACTTGCTCCAAGCACAGCGAGATTACTTTGGTGCTCACAGCTACTCTCGTATTGATGAGGACGAAGCAAACAAATACCACTTAACGTGGAGCGCTGACGAACGAACTCAAATCAGCGTATAGAAATAAAGCGTTCACAGTAATGTGAGCGCTTTTTTGTTATCTGTGACAACAAAAAATAATTCATTCACAGGTATCATGTTACCAGTAACATCAGTAAGAAGTTGATAGACTCTGTCATGGCCAATAAGAAAAAAAGACCCACATTACAAGACATCGCTGACCGAGTAGGCGTAACAAAAATGACCGTAAGCCGCTGCTTGCGCGATCCTTCTCAAGTCTCTGAATCACTGAAAGATAAAATTAACCAAGCCGTTGAAGATCTGGGCTATATCCCTAACCGAGCTCCGGACATATTGTCCAACGCTAAATCCAATGCGATTGGTGTGCTGGTTCCGTCGTTAACCAACCAGGTTTTTGCCGAGGTGATTCGCGGAATTGAATCCGTGACAACGCCTGCGGGTTACCAAACTATGATTGCCCACTATGGCTATAGTGAAGAGTTGGAAGAGAAAAGTATCGCTTCACTGCTTTCATATAATGTCGATGCAATCATCTTGTCGGAAAATGTTCACACCGAGAAAGCACGTAAGATGCTGCAAACCGCTTCGATACCAGTGATTGAAATCATGGATACTTTCTCAGACAAAATTGAACAAGCGGTAGGGTTTGATAACGCTAAAGCATCCAAAGCGATGACAGAAGCGATCATTGCGAAAGGGCGCAATAACATTGCCTATTTTGCGGCCCGTATGGATGAACGCACACGTCTTAAGATGGAAGGTTACCAGCAGGCTATGGCAGAAGCAGGCAATGAGGTCGTGACGTTACAAACAGAAGAAGCCTCTTCATTTACACTCGGTGCTCAGCTATTGGCTCAGCTGGTGGAAGCGCACCCTCAAGTGGATGGAATAGTATGTACCAATGATGATTTAGCGATTGGTGCGGTCTACGAATGTCAAAGACGTGGGATAAAAGTGCCAGAAGAGATGGCAATTACTGGCTTCCACGGTCATGACATCAGTCAGACTATGATCCCTAAATTAGCTACCGTAGTGACACCTCGTGAAGAGATAGGCTACGTAGCGGCGACTCAGTTAATTGAAAGGCTCAAAGGGAAAACCGATTGGCAGCCAACCATAGACTTAGGGTATCGAATCGAGTTAGGGGAAAGTATCTAATTTGCAATGTGGGAATGTGTAATTTTTGCAAAATGCAAAGTTTTGCAATTTGGTATAGGCTTATGCGCATTGTTTTTAAGAAACAGATTATAAAATGAACATAATCAACGGTTTTTATTGATAGAAAAAGTTGGCACGCTTTCTGCTTTATATTAAATGACCCTTATTAAGCCGAGGGTCACCTAGCCAACTGACGTTGTTAGTGAACCGAAATTTGTTCACAATCATATATAGCCAATCACGATTATTGTGATTGGCTTTTTTTCTTTTATCACACTGTTAATTTGCGTCTTGGCATCCGTTATAGCAGCTTGGCTTCCTTGGACATACGGCTCCGCGTGAACAAATTACTCGTGCATCACTTTGAATCCCTCTCTCAATCCAGTTTATGTTGAGAATTTTAGCGATCGTCGTGAACTCTTTTTGTATATGACGTGGGATTGCAGCCGAACCACCATTACCCACACACAAACTTTTTAACTCTTCAGCGATATTACGAGAATCTCCTCCTTGAGCATCAATTGCAGGGTTAAGGTCGATACCAGCGCATAGCACGCGATTGTTGCCCGCAGGATCCGTCATATTAATGGACTCACAGCAGTAGATTCGAGGCTCATCACCGACATTCAAAATTGAAATTTGGGCAGAGCTTCCGGTTTGTGGCTCAGAAAGGCGTCGAAATACAGCCCAATGCTGACATGGGTCGTTGACTTGACGCATGTTCCCCCAGGGGAGAGGAATGCCATTTCCACGATACACCGCTTTGAGTTTGTTCTGACCATAAGCATCGAAATAATGCCAATGCGGGTATGGGGAAACAACCGTCATTCGGCGCATTGCAACCGAAGGCGAAACGCCTGCTTTCGAGTGAACGTCAATCTCGTAACCATTTCTATCCAATAGCTGGCGGAAAGGTACTTTCGGGCACAGTAGTGCACCAGCAAAAAAGCTTGATTCAAAATCCCGCCATGCCTGCAAGATATCTTGTGAGTTTAGCTCAGACGTCGGATTAATTTGCTGGCTGTTGTCTTCCCAACTATTGGCATGCCCAACGGATAGGACACTCTTTAACCCCTCCTTGTTGTGCAATACGCAATGACCTAGATAGACGGCGAGATCGTATTTAAGGCGAGTCGGATATTCCTTAAGGATTTCGTTCAAGTAAATAAAACCAGGTGGTTCAAAAAAAGACGTCACTACTTGTTTAGCGCTGACCCCTAACTCATCGACAATGTCTTGCGGTGGGCGAGACGTCCAGCGAATGGTTAACCCCATACTACGGGCGATATCCATGAGATCTTCAGCGGATAGATTAAGGCGCTTAAGTCCAATTTCTTCTGCTGCGCGCTCAAGATCAGGAAAGTGATTTTGGTTGCTTTCTTGATGTGCTCGGATCAAGAGATGGGCAAACTGACGTCCAGTGATCCCGGTTTGGGAGAGCATCTCCGGAATGGCAATTTGCAGAATATCATTGGAGAAAAGAAAGCTCGGCTCCAATGCCATCCCACTAATGCCACCGCGGTTTCCTTTGTCGGGAGTGATGTCTGTTTGTTCTGGTTCATCATCCAAAAACCATGCGGGATCTTTTTGAAAGACTTCCGCAATCACCTCGAGCATATCGATACTCGGCACACGTTTCCCTCGCTCAATCATTGATAAGTAGGAAACCGATGGTGCGTACTCAGGGTTGACGCGAATACACCTTGCAGAGAGATCTTCCATGGTTAAGTGATTGCGTTTTCTAAGATTTCTAATCTTGGTCCCTAAAAAATGGGACTGACGTATAAGACTTTTCGACAGCATAATTTTGTAAAATTCACATTGTAAAATTTTTGTTGTGAAATTGTAGTCAAAAAATCACTAGTATAGAAAGTAAGCAAAGTCACAAAACTTAAAACAACTAAACGTAAGTTTGAAATCTTTGCTCTAGGACATAAAGATGTGCCATTACTTTGAAATAACCGTCCGCGAGGGAAACACTATGAACATGCTTACTTTCGATAAAACAGAAATCCAAAAACAAGAACAACCATTTATCGCTGAAGCAGTCTTCGCGGTAGAAAAAACTAACTCGAAGCAATCTTCAGAAAAACAAACCAAGGCGAAACAGCTACTAGACCGTATGTTCCCACTAGAGAACGGCTCTCACCAAGAAGTGACGGCGTACATGGTTGATTACCGCCACCTTGTTGCTTATTTCAAAGATGGCACCCACAGCGGTTTAAAAAGTAATAAACAGTTTGTTGCCTACAGTGGCGAGAAAGAGGAACCAACTTCTATTCTTTTCCGTGACGGCACTGGTAGCCATGTTGAGCTGACGTTTGGTCGCAATAAAGGTACGGGGTGTGTTGAGCTGATTTGTATCGATGATATTCAGCTAGAAACGTGCACTATGTTCCCTCAGGAGAGCTCCGAGATTTCCGCGATGCGCCACTGGATTAGCCTAGTAAGAGGTGATGAGAAAGGTAAACCAAAAGCGTGTACAGAAACAAAAGCATACACGGCGAAGAGTGGGGAAGATTACGATTTAGAGTGTTGCTACACAATGAACAAGTAAAACCAAGCCCAAGAAAACGAAAAAGGATACGCATGCGTATCCTTTTTTGTAATCTGTTTTGGCTCGCTTGTTAGAAGTGGAGCTGAATAACGGATGTAACAACAGCACCTGGACGGCGAACGCCTTCAATTTCTACTTTGATCTCACGTTCAATCTCTAGACCCTTACGTATTGGTGTCACTTTTGAAAGTGTACTTACTGCGCGAATACGGTTATCGGATTTTACTGGGTAAGGAAAGCGTACTTGGTTTAAACCAATATTCACCACCATTTTTGCTGTTGGGAATAGATTGTGTTCAGGATCAACACTATCTGTCAGCTTAGGTAGTAGTGCCAGAGTCAAAAATCCATGAGCGATCGTTGTCTTAAATGGTGATTCCGCTGCCGCACGCTCAGGATCGGTGTGGATCCATTGCATATCTTCAGTAACGGTACCAAATTGATTAATTCGCTCTTGAGATACATCTAGCCATTCACCAGTGTGAATCACTTGGCCTAGCTTCTGTTGTAACTCATCAAACAAAACCTGAGCTTCTGGTTTTAGTTCAATCGCTTTAGGCTCAACAACGGTTGGTTGCTCGTGAGCTTGAAGTTCGTCGTTCACAGCTGGTTGTTGAAGATCACGGAGACGTGTAAACAGGTGGCGATTATTTGCCTTGTTCAAAAATTCCCCCCAGTACTCACGCACAGCTGGAGACATCCACTGCATGAACTCGGAATGATGTTTTGAATGTGATTCACCACGATGTTTAAACAAGTCAGCGACTTTCATAAAAACCTCTGAAATAGACCATTAGGTACGATTAACTTCGTAATTTTGAATTACTTCACAATATTGTGCAATTACTTTCGAGCGTACATCTGTTGCTTGAAAGTTGTTTTGTTCTTTTTATTCAAGTGGTTATAAATAAAACACTATTTTATTGCAAACTCATCAGTAGAGTTATTGCCCAAGATTTTGTTATCTCGATTTGGCTGAACTGCTGATTTTAGTTTAAGTGAGTGTTTGAAATGTCGCCACTTGAACAAAGCAATGTAAATTAATGCTTTACAAGACTCATGCCAAAAACTAATATACATCCCGCAACGGAGAGATGGCTGAGTGGTTGAAAGCACCGGTCTTGAAAACCGGCATACGTTAATAGCGTATCTAGGGTTCAAATCCCTATCTCTCCGCCACATTCAGTAAAAAAGCCGCTAAGAAATTAGCGGCTTTTTTCGTATCCGCTTCAAACAACCCAACTAACTCGATTATCGCTAGGCTTTACTCTCTTATAAGTTAGAGTATTGATCTGTCGAGTCCCTCCCTTATTTAGCGTCGCTATTTTTGGATAGATGCTCCCCCGCCTGACTCAGTTTTTTGACTACACTTATACACAGCGTATTGAGTGAGGTCGTGTGATGATTGTCAGACTGATTTGTTTGTTGCTCACGTATCTATTTTCAGTCAGTGTTCAAGCCACAACGAAGATTGTTTGGAGCATACAAGACGAATGGCCACCTTATGTTATTGAATCTGGTGAGCTAAAAGGTATCGCTTACGAGATTGTTTCCGAAGCGTTTGCTGAACAAGGTTATGAGATCAAACACACTAAGAAACCTTGGAGCCGAGCGTTGAGAGAGGTTATGACTCAGCGCTACGATATTGCGCTGACGGTTTGGAAGAGCAGTGACAGATTAGAATATCTCGATTTTAGCGATGCGTATCTTATCAACTCTTTGGTATTTGTAACGCTCAATACACATTCATTTCGGTACACTGGTCTAGAAAGTCTTGCAGGTAAGAGAGTTGGTGTGCTGCGTGGCTACGCCTATGATGACGCATTCTTGAGTTCGGACGATTTTGATAGGATGGATGCTGACGATCTGGCTACTAACGTTAAAAAACTAAGAGTTGGGCGAATCGATGCTTTGGTCGCGGACAGAGCCTTTTTCCTTTGGTTCTTAAAGCGCAACGATTTAGATATCAATGATTTTTCGCTTATCGATGAGCCTTTATCAGAAAATCCTCTTTATATTGCCATTAGCCGTGACCACCCAAAGAAAAAAATCATTTTATCTGCGTTTAATGCCGGACTTAGGGCGTTACAAAGTTCTGGTCGTATCAATACTATCTTAGAGAAATACGAGTAAACGCCATTTCCTGAGATCAGTGGTTAAAAAACTGTGTGCTCTTTTCTGAACTAAGAAATTTAGAAAAATGTTAAATTAACCCTTTACCTCAACCTAACTTGAGGTATTAGCATGTTCTCCGTTGACTAGGAATTATGACAAGGAGAACAATATGATTCAGTTAGAGCATGTAAATTTGGTCGTTAAAGATATCCCAGAAATGCTAAAGTTTTACCAAGCAGCATTTCCGCATTGGTACGTGCGAGATGAGGGTAAAGGAGAGTGGAGTGGGAAACGGAGAAACTGGCTGCATTTTGGTGATGAATATCAGTACATCGCATTGAGTGATCATGGAGAGGGAGAAAATCGCTATTTACCAGGTCATCAAGTAGGCCTCGCTCATTTTGCCTATGTGACGAACAATATCGATGCGGTGATCAGTAGACTGGAAAATGCAGGTTATTCGATAGCGAAACCTGGTGCTGAAGAGCCGTACCGAAAGAACATCTATTTTGTCGACCCAGCCGGCTTTGAAATTGAGTTTGTTGAATACTTGACGGATGATCCAAAGCTACGCAACCTTTCAAGCTGAACACCTTAGCGCAGAGTTCCATAGTGATACTCTGCGCTTATCTTCTATCTCATTGTTAATTATTGATAGCGCAAGCTATTGAATTTTTTATTCTTATCTATGAGTTTTATTTCTGTACAAAAACTCATCTTTTTATGCATGAGTCACTCATTTTATAAATACTAGTTTCATAAATCATAATCAGTTGTTATCTTTCGCGCCGTTGCTGTCATCTAATCCTAATGGGTTAGAGCTAATGGCAGTAAGAAAATCAATAAAACAACATTGTTAAAGGTTAGATATGTTACATAACATGAAATGGCTTATTGTTGCACTTAGCAGCATGTATCTAATGGGCTGTGTTAGCCCACTTTCAGTCGAAGAGTCGGCCCCGCAAGTGAATATGCCAAATGAGACTGCTGAAGTTTCATTTGCTGTACTGGATCAGCGCCCATATGTGTTAGATGAAGATAAACAGGCGGATTTCGAGGGGATTATTCGTAGTAGTATTGGTATTCCTTACAGCCACTCTACGGTCACTCGTGAGCCAATGGCAACATACCTAGGCAAGCGTTTAGAGCATGGAATGAAACAGAAAGGTGTTGAAGTCGAACAATACCCAACGACAATAAACACTCAATTTAGCGACATAGTGTCAAAGCTTAATAAAGATGGAAAGCCGTCTATCTTGTTCGTATTGAATGAGTGGAAGTATGATTTCCATGCCTTCTCAGATTCCTCTTGGTATGACGTCGACGTGATTGCTTCGGATAAAACTGGTGAGAAGGTTGTGACCAAGAAGTTTGCTGGTGAGAACGATATTCCTGATAGTGGGGCGATCATGAATGAAATGATGCTTATTTACAAAGCTCGCTTCGAGAAGATTTTTGCAGACCCTGAATTAAGAGCGGTATTGAAGTAATAAAAAAGGCGAACTGAGGTTCGCCTTTTTTATTATTGTTCGACAAACATATAGTTTGCTTTCGTCACCCCTCTGTCATAGGTACAGAAAGTATCAGTCGCGGCTTCTGTTTTGCTATGGATCTTTATGTTGGTGATTACCTCTAAAGCTCCGGCATCATAGCAAGCTTGTTGAGCATCTTTTACTATCTCTAGTAATTGATTCAGTTCACCTTTCATCGTTGTTTCCATTGCCCCAACTTGATATGGGACATTCGCTGCTTTAACTACTTCGATAGCTTTATCGACAACTTCAAAATTGTTCCCTTCCTTTAAGCGAGGAATGACCTGAAAGGCAACAAATACCTCTTTTACGATAGGGCTGTTTGACGACATAAATTTTCCCAGTACGGTGGTTAGGATAGAGGCTAATGTTAGCCGAAGTTACATAGTGAGGCGAGGGCGAAATGCGGATACACCGCAGCGCCAAAGCGCGGAGCGGTGTAACTTGTGTTAGATACAGATTGCGATAGTGCCCGCGACCATAAGAGCGATCGCTACATACCAGAAGTACTGAGTCGTCGTATCAGCGACGTTTCCTTTGATGTAATTGATTTCTTCGTTAGCCGTGGTTACAAATTCGTTGTAATCAAGAGTCAGCTCTTTTCGGGCTGTGCTAAGGTCTTGTTGTAGTTTATTAAATGTGTTGTCAATGAACTCTTTAATGTCACTAACTGTGTCAGTCGTGAAGCTTAAATTGTTCCAGATAGCCATGCGAGATTCGTATTCGGTTTCTCCTACCAAGTTAAGAACACGCAGATCGTATTCACGTTTTGTACGTTCTTTACCAATACGTTTAGGGCTAATGGATTTAAGTTTGTTCACACAAATACTCCAATAAATTCAGATAGATAGTTGAGAGCAATAAATGGTGCTCAAAAGGTGATAGAACAAAATCAAAAGGTGTTATCTATTGAATTGAAAGACGAAATGCTAGTGGTGTTTTAAAGAGCGATGTAAGAGTGTTTTGGTTGGCAGAAGTGTAGATAGAAGCTGAAATTGCAGCAACTAGGTGATTTTATCAAGACGACAAAAGTTGTTTGTATTGTTGGAAACAGATTGAGCTCAGTCGCGCCCTTGCGTAGAATCGCCGCTCTCAATTCCTATTTCCTCAAGGAAAGCAGATGAACGTCAACCCAGTGATGACTTCGCAACCTGCGGAGTACGTTATTTCTCCAAAAAGAGAAGTGGCACTCCGCGAGATGCTGTCATTAGTAAAAATGGCTTCAGCTATCGCTGTACCTTCTTTACTAATCGCTCTGATCTGGCTTTAAACCAGGTCTTTACACAAGGATGTGTTCACTTATTCTGCTAAACCGCCTTTGGTTAACTGTGTTGGATCGAGTAGGCGCTGTAGTGTTTCTCTATCTAAATCTGTTTCCTCTTCTGCAACATCGATAATTGCTCGCCCTTGCTTGTACGCCTTTTTAGCGATGTCTGCTGCCTTTAGGTAGCCAATGACAGGGTTCAGGGCAGTGACCAAAATAGGGTTACGCGTTAACGCTATGTGCAAGTTGTCTTCACGAACCTTAAAGCTAGCGATAGCTTTATCTGCCAAGGACGTTGCGGAATTTGTTAGTAGCTCAATGCTTTCTAGAATGTTATGAGCAATAACAGGCAGCATCACATTTAATTGGAAGTTACCAGATTGGCCTGCAATGGTAATGGTTGTGTCATTACCTATCACTTGTGCTGATGCCATGGCGGCGGCTTCTGGAATCACAGGGTTAACTTTACCTGGCATAATTGAAGAGCCAGGCTGAAGACCTTCCAGCTCAATTTCGCCAAGCCCTGCCAGAGGCCCTGAGTTCATCCAGCGTAAATCATTTGCAATCTTCATTATTGCAACAGCTGCTACTTTGATTTGTCCAGATAGAGCCACAATGGCATCTTGTGAACTTAGGTTATAGAAGAAATTAGGGCTAGAGCTAAACTGAACATGAGTGACTTGTGAAAGGTTGTCTGCGAATGCACTTGCGAATCTAGGGTCGGCATTGATGCCTGTTCCAACCGCTGTGCCTCCTTGGGCCAGTGCTTTTACATTTTCAAGACCACGAAGGATGCTATTACGCGATTGCTCGATTTGAAACTGCCACCCTCCAAGCTCCTGATCAAAGGTGACAGGCATTGCATCCATTAAATGGGTACGGCCAGTTTTTACAACTAAACCAATCTCTGTTCGCTTCTTCTCTATTGCTGAAGCAAGGTAGTCTAGAGCGGGAAGCAGTTGTTTTTCGATTGTTAAAGAAGCACTGACTTGAATAGCGGTTGGTATAACGTCATTACTACTTTGGCCCATGTTAACGTGATCATTAGGGCTCACATCAGCTCCTAAAATGTCACTAGCCAATGTTGCGATAACTTCGTTAGCGTTCATGTTTGAGCTGGTGCCAGATCCTGTTTGGAACACATCAATTGGGAACTGATCGATATGCTCTCCATCGATAATACTTTGCGCCGCATCGGCGATAGCATTGGCGATATCTCCTTCGAGTAAACCAAACTGAGCATTGGTAAGAGCCGCAGTTTGTTTGATATAGGCCAGCGCTTGAATAAAGGCTACGGGCATAGCTAGTTGGCTAAACTGAAAGTTATTCACTGCGCGTTGAGTCTGTGCTTGATACAAAGCGTCTTTCGGGACTTGAACTTCCCCCATGCTGTCATTTTCAATTCTAAATGCAGATGAGTTTTGGTTTTGAGGCATGATGTTTCCTTTTGTTATTAGTCAAATGGCGCTTGAACACGCTGTAATTGTTGTTGTATTTGGAGAAAGCGAATATCCCCGTCATCCCAGTGGTAGTAGTACCGTTTTAGGCAAAGCAGTGGTGTATGAATAGAATCAAGACAGACGCGCCTGAACACTCTGCTTCTAATTGGATCTTGGATCGCGGCGAGTAAATCGAAATAGAGACGACGCAAAAATAGTTCACATAGTAAAAAGTTTTCGTGTGTGGCCCCGGGTTCGTAATATGAGGCTAGATTCATCGTGGAGTGTATGTAGTCATGAATCACATCAGGTTCAAAACCGCCATCAGTGGTTTTATCGATAAAGCGATCTTGAGACTGGTAGAAAGACTGATAAAGCGTTTTCTGGCAGAGCATAAAACACCGGATTTAAGTTTGATTGTTAGTAATGATAATTATTATCATTTAATATTTGGTAGTCAACCCTCTATGTTGTAAGGAAAAAGAAAATGGCTAGCTAAGGGGAACGAAGTCGCTAGCCATTAGAAACCTGCTGATCCTTTTCAATCAATGAGTTCTGTATGTGGATGATTTCTTCTGGAAGTTCAGGCCGTGAAAAGTAGTAACCCTGTATCTGATCGCAGCCCATGGCGTATAGCTTCTCTAATGCCTGTTGGTCTTCAACGCCTTCCGCCACTAAGCTAACTTTAAGTCTTTTAGCGAGCTGTATTATGAGCCAGACAACACTTTCTGAAGTGGCGTTAGTAAGCATATTACGTATGAAGGTAGCATCAATTTTTATACAGTCTATTGGGTAGCTGTGGATGTAATTCAAACTAGAATAACCGGTACCAAAGTCATCCAGAGCAACGGTGAAACCAAGTAAACGTAACTTGTCTAATACGATTTTGACTTCTTTCGTGCGAGACAGTAAAACGGTCTCTGTAAGTTCAATGGTAAATTCGTCAGGATGGAAACCATACTGATTCAGCGTGGCGAGTAAATGTTGTAAATAACGGTTCGAATTATTGAGCTCATGCGCGGAGCAGTTGAGGCCAAGTTTGATCTTATAACCCAGACCATCCTCGAGCGTCTTTTTCGCTTTGCAAGCCAGTTCGACTATTCGCTCCCCTAGTTCAATGATTAATCCTGACTGCTCTGCTGCTTCGATAAACTCAATTGGTGAAATGGCTCCTAGAGCCTGGCTGTTCCAGCGAGCTAAAATCTCAAAATATTCCCACCGAGCTGAGTTCTTAGTCACGATTGGCTGAGCGACAACATAGATTTCGTTTTGTTGGCTTGCCGGGTCCAGTTCATTACGTAACGCGTCAATAACCATTGCCCTTCGGTAATATTGTGCGCTTAGGTGAGTGTCGTAACATTGAATTGTTAAGTGACGGGATTGCTTGCATTCTTTTAATGCTAAGCTCGCATTCAACATGATTTGATCCGCGTTTAAGCTATGCGCACTGTGGCGAGCAAGGCCAATACTAACCTTTACTTTAATATTATGGGCGGGGTCTTGATAGCCTTGCTCAAGTCGTTCGACAATCCGATTACAGATCTCAAAAGGGTCACCAGAAAGTGATACAAAGGCAAACTCGTCGCCAGCAATTCGAAATGCCAATTGCTTATCGTTAATCGCATCTTCTATCGCATTTGCGACAAATTTAATGATTTGGTCACCGATGTAATTTCCATATAAATCATTGATAGATTTGAAATTATCAACATCTATGTAGGCGAGTGTGAACGGTTTAGTTCCAATCTCGGTTAGGCGTTCAAGTTTGTCCGACAAAAAGCTGCGGTTGAGCAGTCCAGTTAAGTTATCGTGGGATACTTCGTAACTAAGTTGGTTAACCAAGCTGTCAGATCGGACAGCTAGCCATTTCGCGCGCAAGTTGTGCACAACCAAGCGGGCAAACAGCTTATGGTAATAAATGACTTCATCGGGATTTGTTAGCACGTGGTTGAACGTTGACAGTAATACGCCTAATACATCACCAGACTCAGAGCGTAAAGGGATACCTAGGTAGGAGATGATCCCATGAGTTTTCAAGTACTCATCTTGTGGGAAGCTCTCAATGACGTCACTCTCATAGAACACATGTTCGAGCTCAGATTGAGTGACGGTCGCGCATGGGGTACCGGAAAGAGAGTATTCGAATGGGGCTTGAAGTTGGTTATTGCATGCGTACGAAAGTGTCGAGGCACGCATATTGAGTCTATCAGTTTCAATCAAACACGTGCAGTTACTCATGTACGTTTGATGCAGTACTAAAGTTACTCTATCTAGCAGTTCTGCTCCATCCAAACTCAATGTGTGATTAACCACATCTAAGTCAATCGACGGACTGATTATATTATTCCTAGCCATAGTAGAACCCGTTTGCGTGAATAGAATCACGTGTTGTTAGTATTGGTTCACCTTAAATATGGTACAAGTGGCATAGGTAGGCAAGTGAGAAAGTTTATTATTTGGTGCGAAATTACTCGGATCTCTCTCTTGCCAAGCGCTCTTTGAGGTAGTCGAGAAAGAGTTTGGTTCGAGTGTGTTGATAATCGAGTTTAGGGTAATACGCGTAGACTGTCGCTTCGTCAGCAGTAACGTCAGGTAAGATGCGTTTCAGTGTGCCACTTTTTAATTCATCTTTAATCATTACATCATTAGTTACCAATATTCCCATGCTGTTTTTGGCAGCGTAGAACATCGCTTCTGGGTTGGTGGTCGCGAAGTTACCAGATAGGAGGAGCCTTTTTCCCTTTGTGAGGGTGATTTCTCTTTGAGGTCGCTCGCCCCAGATTAGCGCATTGTGCTTGGTCAACTCTTCGACCTTTGTAGGCTCACCATTTTTCTCAATATAGTCTGGAGAGGCGTAAAACCCCGCTTTATGTTCAAATAATGGTGTGGCTTTAAAGCTGAGTGAGTTGAGTTGTTCGAGCTCGCGGCTGATAAACAAATCCAAGCTAAGTTCAGGTAATTGCCCTGGCGTTGTGGTGATCAATTGGATTCGAATATCAGGGTACATTTGAAGGAATTCGTTGAGATATTGAACTAAGAATTTCGAACCAACCGCAAGAGTGGCTCCAATTTTTAACAGCCCGGCAGGGCTTTGACTCACTGAACGCGTCTCATCAACAATTGATTGCCAGCCTTCTAGCTGCATTTTTGCTCGTTCATAAAAAAGAGCACCTGCTTCTGTTTGCGTTACAGTACGAGTTGTTCGTTTCAGTAGCTGAACACCAATTCTTTCTTCTAGCCAATGTACTCGTTTTGAAATTGCAGAGCTGGTGGTGTTCATTTTTCTGGCTGCTCCATTGAAGCTTCCTTCATCAACGACACGAATATAACTCTGAACGCTTTGGAGCCAATCCATCACTCTTCCTTATTGGTTCTTAATTGGAACTAATCAGTTTCCATTTCGATATATTATCTTTTATCAGTACCTAATTTACACTGATTAACAAAGAGTGCAAATGAGGAGGAAAGAATGAGAAAAACACCCATCTTACTGGCGATGATGATCATTGCGACTGGGCAAGTCGGTGTCAGCATCTACTTACCTTCTTTGCCACTGATTAGCCAGTCCCTGTCAGCGTCGCCTGCTGACGTTCAGCTCCTCGTAACGCTTTTTCTTGTTGGCTTTGGTGCATCTCAACTGTTTTATGGTCCACTTTCAGATGCTATTGGCCGCCGTCCAGTTTTTCTTATAGGGCAGGGCGTCTACCTGATTGGAACGGTTATTTGTGTGGCGTTTTCACACAATCTGACGATATTGGTACTTGGTCGACTCTTGCAGGGACTAGGGGCAGGAAGCGCATCTGTGCTTGGGCGCAGCGTGTTGAGAGACAGTTACGATGGTCCTCAGTTAATCAAAGCGCTTTCATATATTTCAGTGACTGCTTCGATAATGCCAATTATTGCTCCTGTGTTTGGAGGATGGCTAGCATTTTACTTAGGCTGGGAGTCAGTATTTATTTTTGTACTTTGTTATTTGGCTGCGATCTTTACTTTGGGCTACTTCGTGTTGCCAGAGACGAATAGTCAAAGTCATCACAACTTTCGTATTTCGAGTACGATCAAGAGCTACGGGCAATTGATTACTAATCGTCAGGTTGTTTCAAGTGCCAGCTATAACTGGGTAAGTTATCTAGCAAGTCTTGTGTCACTCTCTGTTATGCCATTTTTGCTGCAGCATGAGCTGGGTCTATCGGTCGCTGAATATGGCTCTGTCATGATTATCCCATCAGCAGGGTTGATGCTGGGCAGCCTAATGTTAAATGGGCTAAATCGTTACTTATCTACGCAGCGGTTGCTGACATTGTCGATTAGTATGATGCTTGCAGCGGGTGTTTGGTTGATCTTTACTGATACGACTCTCTTTAATCTTATTTGGGCATTTACTTGGCTGACAGTTGCTCAAGGCATTTCGTTTCCTCTTTCAATCAGCATGTTGTTAGAGCCGCATAAAAAGCAAGCTGGCGCAGTTTCTGCGTTGTCTGGTTCAATTCAGATGTGTATGTCTGGCTTACTCGGTGGTTACTTGGTCGAGCACTGGGTACGCAGCCAAGATGCGATTGGCTGGTTTTATCTGTTTACCGGTGCGGTACTGGCGATGGTGCTTTATTCCAGTTACCGCAAGGCTTCGTTAGAACAAGAGTTTGCTTGAAAGCCGCCAAGTGATTGATACAATGCGCGCAGATAGAACGAATCCATATAGGTACAACAAATGGAACACAAAGAGTTTGAAAGTTTAGTTAAGGCACTTTGCCAACAGGAGAGTCTGCCTCAAGCACTAGAGGTGCTTAAAAGCTCAGATGATCAGGAAGTTGCAGAGGCTGCTCAATCGCTTTCTGGTCAATTTGCACTTGCAGAAGTGGAAGGCGAGAAAAGAATTTATCACGTGACGTTGCAAGAGAACGACCAAGGTGAAGAACAAGAGTTTATCGAACACGTAATGAATGAAGGCGATGATGTGATTGTTTTTGTTGCTTGGTTCTTTGATGCTATGTTCGAAGTAAAACGAAAAGACACGTATCAAGCGGCGGGTAAAACCTATCAGCAACCTAAGCGAGCAAAATAATGTGATGTAGATCTTGTTTTTGTTTTAATTGTGATTAAAATCACGCTCCTTACTGTCGAGGAGATACCGATGAATCACGAATTAGGCAATGCATATCTAGGTCAAATGATCGCTAAACAAGCAATGCATGAAGCATTGTATGGTAAGCCTAAGGCGAAGAAAGCTTCATTTATCAAACGTATGATGAAGAAACTCAGCAAGTAATCGCTTCAAGTGAAATGGAATTTGTAAAAAAGCCGGAAGTCACATGTGACTTCCGGCTTTTTGCTATTGGTGATCCAATAATGATTATCTAGGTTACAATTGAGCTAAATCGCTCTGCTTGGGTTTTGCTTTCGCATTTTGCTTTTCAGCCTTGCGAATCAAGGCTATCAATTCAGATGAGCTCCAAGTGTCGTTGCTGGCTGAATATTGACTGCGCTGCATTGCTTGTAGCTCAAGGTTAATCTGCTCTCTTAGTGCACTATCTTGAAATACTGTCTCAGAAATCCACTCTTTCGCTAGATACCCTGAGCGAACACTATCTCCATTTTCAATTGCCTGAATGAGAGCTTTCGCACTACCTTGGACTGAATATTGCGGTTGAGTTGATGGAGCCGGCTGCTTCGTTCTTTTTAGAAGCACTACGCTGGTTAAGAGCCACAAACCAGCAAAAAGCGCAGTCAGGTATGGCCAGAAGCCTGCGTCTTTAACCACTACCGTTTCAGTTGTGTGTTGGGGGGCGTTGAAAACAGCAGACTCGCTGTTATTCACCAGATCGCCTTGCGCGACATTGAGTGTCAGTCCATCAAGTTTCGCGACAGCCGAACTTGCACTTTGGCTATTCCACCAGTTTATTTGGATGTCATTGAGTTTAATCTCCCCTTGTTGCTGAGGAATTAATACTTGAGTGACTGTCATTCGAGTCGTGCCATCGTCAAGTTGACTGAACTGAGGCTTTTCTTGATAGACTCGAACTGAATCTGGGTAACTGACTTTAATATCAGGGAACCGTTCGCTGGTCACGCCTTGAATATCTAGCGTCAATTCACGACTTATCGACTCACCGACTTTGGTCTCTATTGTTTTATTTTGAATTCCATTTCCATCGCTGTCAGACCAGCGTTGAGATAGGTTTAGGCTTGAAGCGGGTAGCCATGCGCCTTGATAGTTGTCAGGTATTGGATTGACAGTGATGGAGAATTTTTCAGGTTTTGTATTGGCAGATACAAGTTTCGTCGTCCCTGTTCGATTGTTGCCATACACCACGCTGCCAGTAAAACCGATACTCGATAGAGTAAAGTCTCCCGAGTTATCTGCTGTGACGCGATAGTTTTGATCTAAAACCGTGACTTCTACGCCGTCTAATACGCTCTGATATTGGTTTGGCTCTCCGATAGCATCTAAGGTTAAGCCCTGCGCTTGAGGAGGAATAACACTTGGGTTTTGTAGGCGTCTAGGATCTGCTTTGATGATCAAGCGAGTTTTTAGTAATGCGCTTTCATTTGGATACAGAGTTTGTTTATTGATCGTGCTCTGTAGCGCAACTAAGTCGCTGACCTTAGGCTCATCGCTGTCCATGCTGACCTGAATCGAGATCGGTTGTGACTGACTGCCATCAATTGTAAATGAAGGGATAGTTGCGGTGCCCAATCTTTGCGCCGCGAGAGAGATATTCCATTCACTTCTCGTGCTTCGACTACCATTGATAATGTTTAACGAAGTGCCAAAGCTAGGTCTACCAACGTAAAAATCTTTCTCTAATACGCTTAGATCAAGATCGTCAGAGGAGACTTTTTCGTCCACAACAATTCGAAGTTGAAACACTTCGTTTTTCACTACTTTGTTTTTACTGACCGTTACCGAGATATTAGCGGCCAATGACGATGGGCTCACCAAAGCAAATAGCATTGAGAGTAAACTGACAAAAAAGAATGTGTTACGTTTTATCATCACCATTTCTTACCTGTTTGTTGCGGTGGTTGCTTCTGCTTAGCTTGAAGTAGCATTTGTGCTCGAATCAGTCGGCTTGGATCGCGTGCCGTTTCAACTTGTTGGAGCTTTCTTAGCTCAGGATCTACTTGCTGTTGATTGTCTTGTTCAGTGGCAATGGGCGTTGAGTTATCCTTATTTTCGCTTTCTGATTCCTGCAATTCAGATTGAGCAGCATTAGTTTGGCGCGGCTCATTTCGTTCTGAGTTTGAATCAGAATTGGGCTTCTGTGCATCGCTTTGCTGAAGGTTGTTCTCTTTATCCCCATGCTCCTCATTTTGTTGGGAAGGGGAACTCTGTTGCTCTTGAGGTGACGAGGCACTGGCGTCGGATTGAGATGATTGCTGTTCACCTTTGTTCTGTGACGAATTTTCTTGTTGAGAGCTGTCGTTGTTTTGCTTGTCCTGTGGCTGAGACTGGCTAGAATCACCTTGCTGTTGCTGTTGCTGTTGCTGTTGCTGTTGCTGTTGCTGTTGCTGTTGCTG